>JBLIIB010000207.1:0-8028 GCA_047634795.1 Candidatus Azotimanducaceae bacterium
CCCGATGCAGAGCTGAACCTGCATTTTAGGCAACGCTGCATTAATAGCCTCCTGGAAGCCGTTGAGCCCATCTACACAGGCGTTCTAGATGTCGTTAACGCCACGGTTCTGAAGTTCCGTTAGGACATTGAGCCAGACCCTACTGACTTCATTCTCGATAACCACAGGCCCAATAGCTCCTTGTGACCCTCCATATTGACGCCCAGAGTCAGATACGCAGTCTTGTTGATCACCAGCTTGCCCTAACGGATTTTGGCGACGATGTAGTCTAGGTAAACAATCGGGTAGATCGCGTTGAGTGGCCGAGACTGCCATTCCACAACTTGCTCGATCACGGCATCGGTAACCTTCGAGATCAAACTTGCCGACACTTCAGCACCTTACATTTCTTTGAAGGTGGTGACGATCTCGCGGGTTGTCATTCGCTGGGCGCAGACGAACAGGATCTTGTCGTCCATTGAAGTCAACCGGCGCTGATGCTTGTTGACCAATTGTGGTTCAACGCTACCGGATCTATCGCGAGGCGTATCGACCTCAAACTGACCGTCTTCGGTCTTTAGCGTCTTGCCATTGTATCCGTAATGGTTATTGTCTGAGTCTGACTGCTCGTGTTTATCGAAGCCTAGATGATCATCGAGTACAGCGTTTTACGCAGCCTCAACGCCAATCTTAGTGGGCATCTGCCGAAACTCTTTGAGATCGGCTTCTGCCTTGATATTTTTGGTGCCTGCTTGCGCGAGCACCCTAAGTTCTTTGTTGTCCATCACCACCTATCCTTGCCCAATGCTCGGGTTAATAATAGGCACTTACACAGATTTAATTACAGCCTCTCTGTAAACACTAGACCACTTCACTGATCAACATGCCTGCTAGCAAAGCACGCTTTACTTTGCGGATGTTTCTCATATTGATTGTCTTCGATGCGAATAAGCGCTCCTACATACTGTGGGTATTATTGGTGAGGCGTGTCAGACTTGAAAAACCAATATGACCTTCCTCTAGCCATTTTATTTTTGAAATACGCATTGGTACTGAATTGACGTTCGGTTGAATGCAACCAGCGTCGTACTCATCAATCCAAGTGAAGTTCATTCCTCTTTCCCAACAAAATTCCATTTCCGCGGTTTGTTGAGTTCCGGTCAACGTTGAACAACCAGCGGAGAGGATGAGCAACAACACGGCCAAAGTGATTTTTGGTATAACATCCATTGAACGAATCCCATAGTCTACGAACGACAATTGCAACAGTCTATTTTGAGCCTGAGTCTGTCCTGAATGAGTTATTAATGCGTTCATTACTCGCTCCTGATTAACAACCTTGGAGATATCATAAATATTGACTGTGTCTGGGGTTTTGCTAAATCGTGTTCATTTGTAACCAAATGTAATCAAGAAAGGGGATGTAGTGTCTTCGCAATTATTCGTACCCGCTGCTGCCATTGCTACTGAACGATAATCACCCTAATAGGTCGCATCGCCTGCTTACAAACTGCACCACCGTCTGGTCGCTACACAAGGCATAGGTCTCCTCGCAAGCGGGACAAGCTCCTACAAACTTAAACACCGCGCGAAGGAACAAGTGAGCCAATAACCACAATAGCCCTCAGACTTTGCTCGCAGACGTGAGCCATAAAAAGCGTGTGTCGCATTTTGGGTTTGTAGAGACGGTAGAGACGGTAGAGACGGTAGAGACGGTAGAGACGGTAGAGACGGTAGAGACGGTAGAGACGGTAGAGACGGTAGAGACGGTAGAGACGGTAGTCACATCTCAACAATAGCGGTTTCGGCATGGCTTTTAAAATGATGTTTAGACCTGCATCCAGTTCGCTCACATTGTTGGTTTTAAGCGCCGTAAGGAAACCATCACAGGAGGACTACCTAAGCAGCGTGGCTATAGCGCGCGTCCTTGTTTTTGATCCGTTTTTGTATTGCTTTTGTATTGTTGCATCTATCGGCTTTTTAACCCGTGTAGGTTCATCGCAGAGGTCTTTGACTAAGGAGATTTAGTTCGAGAGAGCTGGGCGGCAATCTGCTATTCTCAAGTACACAAAAATTATAGAGGCAGGACATGGGAACCGAAGGGCTTTTGAGTATAGTTTTTAGTTTTTGGACAGGACTGGCCATACTAATTGTCGTCCTGGTGAAGTCTTCCATCAAATTTGTCCCTCAAAACCGGGCCTTTGTGGTGGAGCGATTTGGCAAGTACAACAAAACCATGGTTGCTGGTCTGAATACGCTGTTCCCCTTTATCGATAAAGTGAGTTACGACCAGTCATTAAAAGAACAAGCCTATGACGTGCCAAGCCAGGGTGCGATTACCAAAGATAATATTTCGCTGGTGGTAGATGGAGTGCTCTACCTGAAGCTGCTGGATGCTTATAAAGCTTCTTACGGCGTCGACAATTATGTGTACGCCGTCACCCAATTAGCACAGACCACGATGCGTAGTGAGATCGGCAAAATTGATCTGGATAAAACATTCGAAGAACGTGAAAGCCTGAATACCAATATTGTTCAAGCGATTAACACAGCATCAGAACCCTGGGGCGTGCAGGTGATGCGTTATGAAATCAAGGATATTGAACCACCTCGTACTATCCTGGATGCGATGGAACGCCAGATGAAGGCTGAACGGGAAAAACGCGCGACTATTTTGGAATCCGAAGGTAATCGCCAGTCTGCCATTAACGTGGCTGAGGGAGCCAAACAAGCACAGGTTTTGGCCGCAGAAGCGGACAAAGCCGAGCAGATTTTACGGGCAGAAGGTGAAGCGCAAGCGATTATCGCCGTCGCCGATGCTCAGGCGACCGCGCTGAATACCGTTGGTCGGGTCGCGAAAACCGAAGAAGGTCAAAAAGCAATACAACTGGATCTTGCGGATAAGGCGATAGAAGCGAAACGCGTTATCGCCAAGGATTCAACCGTAGTGCTATTGCCCGATGGCACCACCAGTGCTGCCAATGTCGTTGCTGAAGCTATGGCCATCATTAATACGCTAAACAACAAGTAAATCATTAGCCAATAAATAGGCGGGCGAGACGATGACTGATTATGTTATTAATCACCAGATGGAATTCTGGTTGGGGTTTGGCTTTATAATGCTGTCTCTTGAGATCGTCACCGGTTTTTCAACCGGTATTTTTCTGTTCGGAGGTTTAGCCGCACTGGCAACCGGCGTATTAATGAGCTTTGGTGTGTTACCTCAAACATGGGTGGCTGGTGTTTCCTCTGCCGGTATTGGTTCCGGACTTATTACTCTGTTGCTGTGGAAACCATTGAAAAAACTACAGGGTTCTGGTCCCGCTAAAAAAGACAATAGCAGTGACCTAGTGGGTCACAAGTTTATTTTGGACAGTGATGTTTCTGTAAGTAACCCCGGTGTGACTGTCTATTCCGGGGTTACCTGGAGAGTAGAAATTGACGAGGATGCAGAGGCAGATACGCTTGCGGCCGGGCAACGTGTGTCAGTAAGCTCTGTTGAAGTGGGTTTGTTCAAAGTCAGGGCCGCGTGATTGTTCATTACTGAGATCCGCGACGATCTTGACCGTGACACCGCCCCATCCCACCGCTTTATCTCGATAAATAGGGTCAGGGATAAATGGGGTCAGTGTAAAATTTACAACCCGCGAACAACCGGCGGTCGCCCTCGCCGCCGGAATCTTTGAGAGTAGCCTGACAGGGCTTCAACCTGCTGCCGATATCTTTCATTACCCAATACAAATCCTGTGCTAGCTGCAAGCCTGATATCGTCCAATACATCCTGGCCAAGCTCGGTTTTGAACTGATTTCTATAAGCAATTTGTCGCTCTTGCGCGTTCTTACCTAGAAGCTCGTACTCCGGATGAGAGCTCCACATAGCAATGCGTTTGCCAAAGGAATGGGCAGCATAACTCGACCATCTGTAGTCAGCCGGGTCCGATACCATTCCCGCTCTAACAGGATTCAATTCTATATACCGACAGCACCGAAGAAAGTATTGCTCCGATTGAACCAAATGGCCCTTGAACCGACCTTCAAATAAGGTCCCGGTTCTGTGAAACCTGTAGTTGAAGTAGCGAACATAATGGCGGCCAAGAAACTGAATACACTTCGAGATTGCATCATCGGCGTCAGGCGTAACCAACAGATGTACATGGTTGGTCATCAGCACCCACGCGTGTATTTTCACGCCAAATTTCTGAGCTCCTTCTAAAAGCCAATTAACGTATGCGGCCATATCCGCATCAGACTCAAAGCAGATTTGCCGGTTGTTGCCGCGTTGAACAACGTGAACTGGAACACCGATGGGAAAGAAGCGTGGACGACGAGGCATAAGACAGGCACTGATTAATCCTGTCCTATTCTAATTACATTTAACGCGTAATTTAGCGGTGTTGTACGAATACTGCGTGAGCGAAACCTAATATAAGCAGCAGGATATTGAAGATCAGCGATGTAGGAGATTTGCAAATTTTACTCCGACCCCATTTATTCCATTTATTCCTCCGACCCTTAATTTTACATGGCCAGAAAGTTAGTTTCTTGTTCTGCAGAGTACTTTTAAGATGGAGCCTCCTTGGTTTGTGCTTGAATGCTTACGAGGGATTGATAACAGAACTGAGAACATATGATGAGGAATAGAAGCTTATTTCCCCGCCTGCTCGGCCTAATGTGCTTGGCCCTCTGCTCAATTTTTCTAACAGCTTGTCACTCGCAATCGCCGACTCGCATGGATACTGCTGCCAGTTACGATTCGGACACGGATCGTTCACAGGCACGTTTAGTCATTGGCAATACAGGAAGCAATAATGTGGTGGCCTACGAACTTGCTACTGGCACTTTTGTCGGCGAGTTGATCAGCGCTGGCCATCAAGGCCTGCAGAATCCCGACGACTTTCTGCTCAGAGACGATGGCTGGCTTTATGTCACTAGTGGCGCTAATCAGCAACAAAATGGTCAAGGAGTGATGCGTTTTCGGACTGAGGATTTCGATCGGGGCGAACTATTTACCTCGGGTGTCGACATGCTGCGACCCTACGGCAGCGTTTGGGCCGATGGAAGTCTGTTTGTTGCTGAATTTCGTTCTGATCGAATATTGGAGTTTAACGGTAAAACCGGTGCCTTCATCGACGTAGTCTATCGTGGTCAAGGCTTGGCAGGTGGCATTAATGGTCCAAACGATTTGATTCAGGGTCCGCACGGCAAGCTCTGGTTGACGACGCAGGGCACAGTCGCTGCGCGAGACGGCACTGGCACGATCGAATATCTGTTTCCCAGTCAGTTACTCGAACTCGATTTGAGCTCAAATAGCATGCGCGTGTTGTACACAAGTCGCGGGGATGCAGTGACCGAGTCTGGTTTCTCTAGCTTATTGGGCCTACTTTATCTGCCAAAGAGAAAACTCATTTTTGCCACCGACTTTGCCGGAGCACTCCTGCAGTTCTCCGACGCCGGTGAGTTAATTCATCGGTATCCGATGCGTTTGGGACCAACAACACGACTGGGTAATCTCGCCCATTACGGTGACTTTCTCTACATACCCGCATTTGATGATAAAACTGAGGACGGTGTTATTTATCGCATTAACCTAAATGAGTTGAACTCACAAAAATCACTCAGCTTCAAACCCTGGATTGTTGATCCGATCAATTTACGTCGGCCGATCGGAATCACAGTGTTGCCAAACTAGGACCCCGTTACTAAATCGTTTTTTCGAGACTGGGTCTTTCGTCAGCGTTCGCTGGATTATCCCGTGGTGGTAGCATTCACCCGGTGTGGATAAGTCAGCAAATCAGCGGAATAGACATTCATTTCTAACTTCACTTGGCTAAATGCGGGGTAATTTTATAGAAGCTTCCCTTACCGTGAATGTTTTCCCGCAACCACCCGAGCTGGTGACTAAAGTCACCCTGCCTTTTTTCAGCCGTCACACCCTATTGCACGCCGGGCAGCTGCAAAGATCTGGGCGGCCATCATTGCGCCGAGTGTATAAGTCGGAAAGTTACCGAACAGGCCTGAATTCCAGTTGACATCCTGCAGGCAGCCGTCCTTGCAGTCACTGGGTGTGTCACGCTGAAGGTACTTCATCATTTTTGCGTTCCAGAGCTCGAGAATATCTGCAGCTTCCACTTCGCCTCCTACCAATGCCTTTCCAATTTCGCAGCGCAGGATCACACGTAATGGATATGTCGCTTCATAGGCATCGACTCGAATGAGCTCAGGTTCTACATGGGTGTATAAGCTGTGCAGGTTGTCATCCGACCAGCCAGGTTCAATGTCGCTGAGGTCCGAAGTTTGCTCGAATGACGGCGGGTCAGAAATTTAAGAAACTGCGGTGATCGCCAGGCTAGCATCTCCCTGAGCAGCGATTGGCTCTCGCGAACACCTGAGCTGCGCACGACGCTTACCGGTCGACATTCCCACCCTTTCGCCCAGCCCCGTTCATACATCGCATGGCCGGTTTCGTGTATGACTGCCATCAGCGATTCCACAAACTTTTCGGTCGTGTCTCGAGTGGTGATACGCACGTCCTGTTGTACGCCGCCACAAAATGGATGATGTGAAACATCGAATGGTCCATGGTTAAAATCAAAACCCAGAACACTCGTAGCCTTGATTCCAAGATCTCGCTATCACTCAATGGCGAAGTTAATCCCCAGGAGCACAATGGTGTCTTGGACTGTTTCTGAATAACCTGCCCAACGAAATCTGGCAAAAATTCCTGATGGCCGTTAAACAGCTGATCAACCTTCTCTGAGCGCTACCCTAGCTCATAGCTTTCCAGCAAGGCATCGTAAAGAGACAACCCCGTTTTTTCGCTTCGAACTACAGCAGTCTGGCGCTTCAGATTAACGACTTCTTCGAGCAGCAGCTGCATCGTTTGCCAGTCATTATTTACCCTGCATTTTCTCTGCGCCTGCTCTGAGGCGCAAGCCGCCAGCGAAGTTGCATGAACCGGGTCTAAGGGCGAACAGGTTACGCTGTTGTACTCTCGCCTGATCTCGCGAATATTGGCAGCCTGCCATTCATCAAGGTCCATGTTTAAGGACGCATCCAGCCATTCGATAGCCTTTTCGCTGGATTACATTTCAGGAATAACCACTCCCAGTGTCGCCATGGCCAGTCCGCGCGCTGCGCCGCGCCGCCACCTTCAGAAATCATGACGGCTTCTCCCCACGCATTGATTGAGTAAACATGGCCAAGGTCACCCACCTTGCGGAAGTGCTTGGCCAATTGTTCATACGCATTTTTCATCTAGAGCTTTTTAAGTGAACTTTGATATGGGAAAGAACTCAGTTGCCGCATCGTCTAAATGGCTTACATCGTTGAAAGCGCGAACCACGAAATAGTGGTATCGAACACTATTTCGGCTCACACAGACTAGCCTATGACTAAAATCTCCACTAGGGAGCCTTTGATCGCTCGCTGACTCATGGCTAAATCACCGTAGCCTTGAAGGTTTCGTTCAGTTTATTCGATGAGCCATTAACTGCTAAAAAAGAGAGCAGCCTAGGTGAGCATGAACGCCCGTATCACTTTCGTATTAGATTAAACCCTGGGTAACCCTGAGCCTCTTCAGCATCGCAGAATGATCGGTACTGTGGGAAACCACCAACATAAGGCATGAAGATTCGCGGCTTACCCTCAATATTTGCACCCAAATACCAGGAATTGCACGAAGGTGAGGTAAACATGGTCCCCTCTGCAACTTCGTTAACATGCGCAATCCATCTCGTTTCTGATTCAGTGCTTGGCTCGATGGAATCGATGTCTCGTTCCTTAAGATAAGTGATGCAATCGCCAACCCAGTTCACATGTTGTTCGATCGCAACCAGCATGTTGCACAGTACCGAGGGGCTACCTGGGCCTGTAATCGTAAAGAGATTCGGGAACCCGCTCATTTGTAGTCCCAGATAGGCGACAGGTCCGTCTTCCCATTTGTCTTTTAGCTTGCAACCATCTCTGCCCGTGACCTCTGCCTTGAGCAATGCTCCAGTCATCGCGTCAAATCCTGTCGCGTAGATTAGGACATCGAAATCAAAATCCGCC
>JBLIIB010000208.1:0-7971 GCA_047634795.1 Candidatus Azotimanducaceae bacterium
TATCTGCGGCCGATGTTCGCAATGCACTGCAGCGGAACAACTTTCAATCCGGTGTGGGTAAAACGAAGGGTGATCTGATCAGTATTAATCTGGCTGCGGACACCGACATTGCAGACGTGGGTGAGTTTGAGGAACTCATTATTCGATCCGACGCCCGAACACTGGTGCGGATGCGAGATGTCGCCGATGTCGCGCTTGATGCGAAAAACTACGACCAGATGAGTTGGTATAATGGAAAACCCGCCATTATGGTGGGTATCGAAGCCGCTCCCGGCGCAAATCCGTTACAGGTGTCTGAATCAGTCCGAGCACTAGTGGACGATATCGAGCGTCAATTGCCCGAGAACTTGAAACTCTACAAGGTTCACGATGGCAGTGCGTATATCGAAGACTCCATCAATGAGGTGCTTCGGACACTCGTTGAAGCTATGGCGATTGTGCTTATCATTATTCTTCTGTCACTCGGGAGCTGGCATGCTGCCATTGTGCCTGCCTTATCAGTGCCGCTTGCACTGGTAGGTGCCGGGTTCATCATGCTTATGTTCGGATTTACCCTTAACCTGCTGACTTTGTTGGCGCTACTACTTGCCATTGGCCTGGTGGTTGATGATGCCATTGTGGTTGTTGAGAATGTTCATCGGCATATTCTCATGGGGAAAACCCCCATTGATGCTGCCCGGGATGGCGCAAGAGAGCTTGCGCTGCCGATCATCTCTATGACGACAACCCTTCTGGCGGTGTATCTCCCCATTGCGTTTATGGGCGGTCTGGCGGGGATTCTTTTTACGGAATTCGCTTTTTCCCTGGCCGGCGCCGTGCTTATCTCAGGTATTGTTGCGTTGGTTTTTTCACCTATGCTGGCATCGAAAGTCCTCAACGCTGGATCCGAGCCCGAACGATTTGAAAAAATAGTGGAAGATTTTTTCGAACGCCTATCAAGCGGTTATGCCCGATGGCTGGATGGCTCACTAAATTTCCTACCTGTCACCTTGGTGTTCGCGCTGGCCATTGTGGTTAGTTGCTTTTTTATGTATTCGTCCAGTACAACGGAACTTGCGCCGGCAGAAGACAGGGAAGTGCTCAATGTGCAAATCAAGGCGCCGGAAACCGCTACGCTTGAATACTCGGCGGCCTATATTCGGGAAGTGGTTGATGCCTACGCCGAGTTCCCGGAACATATTCGTAACTTCCTGCTGATTGGTGGCGGCGGCACCCCAGCGACTTCGTTTGGTGGCGTTAGATTTTCGCCCGTGAATGAACGTGATCGCTCCCTGCCAGAATTGCAGGCAACACTGCAGGGCCGTTTGAATCAGATCGCGGGTGTTCGGATCGCAGTATTCTCCTTTCCTTCTTTACCCGGCTCAGCGCAAGGAGCGCCGCTGCAGTTTGTTATCACCTCTGATCAAGAGTACCAACAGCTCGACGAGCTGGCGGATGAAATGATTGACTCGGCCATGCAAAGCGGCCAATTCCTGTTTTTGGCGAAGTCGATGGATATCAATTTGCCTCTCACAAGAATAAGGATTGATCGGGATCGTGCGGGTGACCTGGGTGTTGAAATGCAGGAGATTGGTGTCGCCCTCTCGACAATGCTGGGTGGAAACTATGTCAATCGGTTTGCACTTCAGGGCCGTTCCTACGAGGTAGTGCCCCAGGTGATGCGGGATTATAGAGGCGATTCAAGTGACCTAGAGGATTTTTATGTGCGCGCAGCCTCTGGTGATCTTGTGCCGTTAGCTGGATTTGTTGAGTTTGAGACGGTTATCGAGCCGACACGGCGGGCTCAATTCCAGCAACTGAATGCGGTGACAATCAACGGTGTTATGGCGCCCGGTGTGTCGCTAGGAGAGGCGATCGAATTTATCGAAGCTGACGCCAAACGTTTGTTTCCGCCGGAATTTAGCTATGACTATACGGGTGAATCAAGGCAATTTAAGCAGCAGGGGAGTGCGCTGTTGTTAACCTTCTTTCTCTCTCTTCTTGTGATTTATCTCGTGTTGGCGGCGCAATTCGAAAGCTGGCGCGACCCGCTCATTATTCTTGTGTCGGTGCCGATGTCTATTGCCGGAGCATTGATCTTTGTGACGCTTGGCTTTGCGAGTCTCAATCTTTACACACAGGTGGGGTTAATCACGTTGATCGGATTGATCGCAAAAAACGGCATATTGATTGTAGATTTCGCCAACCGGCTGCAGGTAGAAAACGGCTGGGCAAAGCGAAAAGCGGTGACCGAGGCTGCCCGAATCAGATTGAGGCCTATTTTGATGACAACCCTGGCGATGTTGTTTGCCATGGTGCCGCTGTTGATCGCTTCAGGTCCGGGTGCTGAGAGTCGTTTTCAGATTGGCTTGGTCATTGCCGCCGGACTGGGAATCGGAACCGTTTTCACCTTGTTTGTCGTGCCGGCATTCTACGTTCTATTAGCCAAACAGCGATCAATACTGAATTCTTTGCCGGGTTAACTTTTAGCCTGATTCGTCAGTGAAGGTCCGGATGATGAGGGTCCGGATGTCTTTGGATTATCAAAGCACAGCGCTCAACAAATTTGATCAGTAGTTCGCCCAAACGATGGGGAAGGTCAACTGCCGGTCGTGCAATATACCCTTGCACGTCGCGGGAAGCGGTTGGCCTATCAGTCATATAGTTCGGCGTTGAAGTTTGCTAATCCAGGCAGACAGCCGCCTTGTTGGAGACGCTGATTGCGCGTCGCCCTTCGCGGATTGGGTTTCTATCGTGTCCATTGGTGATATAACCAAAACTTAAACCCGTTGCCCTGTCGTACCAGCCAATCTGACCGCCAGCTCCTTTGTGTCCGAAGGCGCTGGGTGAATTTGTGTGACCAAATCCCCGATGATTTCTGTTTTTGTCTCCCGCGACTACGATGCCAAGCCCTCGATTAACGGAAACACCGGTCACCGGGTCTATAAAATCCCCCGTGCCGGGTTCAGTGACGGTTTCCAGGGTCTCGCGGGTCCATGGTTTCTCCCGAAGCTGGCCCATCAACCCTTGATAGAATAAAGCGAGGTTAGCCGCAGACGTTATACCGCCGCCGCCGGGGACCGGAATTGTGCGGGTTTCCGCATTGTTGAAGTTCAGAATTGCCTCTGGCGTGACTTCAGTGATTGCAGGAACTGGAAGACCCATCGCTTTATAGTCATCCGCGCTCAATTCATCCCCAACGTGTTTAATGCGCGCAATCCTACCGTGATGTTCTTCCGGCATGCCCACCCAAAGATCTTCAAGTCCCAGGGATAGCGAAACACGCTCTCTGATAAATTTCTCGTACGTCTGGCCGCTAAGACGCTCGATGAGTTCCGCCATAACCCACATCGAAGAACTGGCGTGATACTCAAACTGAGTGCCTACATCCCAGTTAAGCCTCCATTGAGAAAATCGTTCGAGTCGTCTCGCTTTGTCGGGCCAATCAGTCACACGAAAAGGAGCGTGTGGGAAACCAGCGGTATGCAGCAGGACCTGTTTGATGGTGATGTCTTCTTTACCGTTCGACGCAAATTCCGGGATGAGCGTCGAGACTTTTGTGTTGACGTCCAGCAAACCTTCCTGAATGAGAAGCCATGATGCAGCCGACGTAATCGCCTTGGTCGCAGAGAAAATACAGTAGAGATTGTTGTTATCGGCCTCACCATACGTTTCAAACAGGGCGAGCTTACCGTGGCGCGCGACAGCGATTTGTACTGATGGCAGGAGACCTTCGTCAACCTCCTGCTGCGCGCGTGCACGAAGCTCATCAAGTCGCTGAGGGTTAATACCAAGGTTGTCAGGAGTTTCGAAAAAAGGATCAAGGGACGCAAGGCTCATGGGCGTAAAGCTCCTCGGAAGTGATCAGGGTGGGGTCGTGCAGAGAAGAGAAAAATGAGAGAAAAGAAAAGTGCCCCGAGCTGGTCTCAGGGGGCACTTTGGTTGATGCGAAACGATCAGAACTGAGAGATAACACCTGAGATGGATTCTTTGGCATCACCAAAGAGCATCCGTGTGTTTTCGCCAAAGAACAGCGGGTTGTCTACTCCGGAGAAGCCCGACGCCATGGATCGCTTAAGCACAAATACGGTTCTTGCCTTATCAACGTTAATGATAGGCATGCCGTAAATGGGACTGTCAGGGTCATCTCGAGCGCTCGGGTTGACAACATCGTTCGCTCCGATCACTACACAGATATCAACGTTTTCAATCCTGGGATTGATGTCGTCCATTTCCACTAGTTGCTCGTAGGGCACGTCAGCTTCTGCCAGAAGCACATTCATGTGACCGGGCATGCGCCCCGCAACCGGGTGGATCGCGTAACTAACCTCTGCACCGTTGGCTTCAAGGATTTCCCCGAGCTCTTTTACCACGTGCTGCGCCTGAGCAACGGCCATACCGTAACCAGGAACGAAACAAACGTTGCTCGCTGCTTCAAACAGGTAGTAGGCGTCTTCGACTGAGATAGGGTTTACTTCACCTTCAATGGATTTACCCTGCTTAACAGCGCCAAAGCCGCTGAACAGCACGTTAGCCAGAGATCGGTTCATCGCCTTACACATAATATTGGTGAGGATCATACCGGACGCGCCCACAAGGGCACCCGCCACGATCAGGATATTGTTGTTGATCGCAAAACCCGCCGCACAAGCCGCAATACCGGAGTAGCTGTTGAGCAGTGAGATCACAACGGGCATGTCGGCACCGCCGATAGGGATTACCGCCATGACGCCCAGTACCAGTGACAGACCTAGCATGACGTACAGCCACTGACTGTCAGCCGCAGGATCCATAGAAAACATGTAGCCGCTGCCAACGATACCGATCAGGATCAGGCTATTAACAACCCGTTGCCCGGTAAAAACAATCGCCGCGCTGTTGATTTTTTCACTCAGCTTTCCGTAGGCAATCAAGCTGCCGGTTAAGGTAATACCGCCGATAAGAATGGCAAGCAGAATAGTAACAGCCGTAAAAGTCCCCACTTCTCCGCCATAGAGTGTTGACCAACCCACCAGCAGACTGGCTGCGCCGCCAGATCCGTTGAATAGGGCGACCATCTCCGGCATTGATGTCATTCCCACCAAGCGAGCGGCCAGTGCGCCAATGATCCCGCCAACAAGCATGCCTACTGCGATGAACTCGTAAGAGGCGATGCCGGCATCGGTAAGACCTGCGACAACCGCAAGTAGCATGCCGAGTGATGACAAGAGGTTACCGCGTCTGGCTGTGGCTGGAGATCCCAGCATCTTCAAACCGAAGATGAAAAGCGACGCGGAGACGATGTAGGAAAGGTTAGCGAGTAGTTCTAAGTTCATTTGCCTGCCCCACTTCTACTTTTAAACATACCGAGCATTCGATCGGTGACGAGGTAACCGCCGACTACGTTAATCGTTGCAAAGGCGACAGCAGCAGTACCGAGCCACTTGCCAACTTCTTGATCAACCAGACCTGCTCCCAGAAAAGCACCCGCGAGGGTGATACCTGAAATAGCGTTCGCACCCGACATCAGTGGGGTGTGCAGGGTCGCTGGTACCTTGGAAATTAGTTCGAAGCCGAGGAATATCGACAACACGAGAATAAAAATCAGAAATACAATTTCCATCTTAGCCCCCCCTTACATTCAGAATAGTTTCGTTAACGATGCTGCCATCGTGAGTAATCACACAACCCATAAGGATGTCGTCTTCGAGATCGAGATTGAAAGTTGTGCCTTCTTTATCCCAATATTCGCTGACAAGATTGTATAGGTTGGATGAGTACATCTGACTTGCGTCACGCGAGACCTGGGACGGCAGGTTTGATACGCCCAGAATGGACACGCCGCCAATAACGACTGTTTCATCAGGTTTTGACCCTTCAACATTGCCGCCGGAATCAACGGCCATATCGACAATGATACCGCCAGATTTCATGGCTTCGACCATATCACCGGTAACAATACGCGGCGCAGGGCGACCAAAGAGCTGTGCAGTGGTGATGACAATGTCAGAGTCGGAAATCACAGCCTTCATACCCTGGCGCTGCAACTCCAGCTGTTCCGGTGTGAGCTCTTTTGCGTAACCGTCTTTTGTCTGACCCATTTCACCGAGGTCAATTTCAACGAATTTAGCGCCAAGCGATTGAACCTGCTCCGCGACTACAGGACGAGTATCGAAAGCTTGAACCCGCGCGCCAAGTCTCTTGGCGGTTGCAATGGCTTGAAGTCCAGCGACACCAGCACCAATGACAAAAACTTTTGCGGGAGACAAGGTTCCGGCCGGTGTCATCATCATGGGCAGAATTCGATCCAACTTGTTCGCCGCCACTATGACCATGACGTAACCCGCAAGATTCGCCTGTGAACTTAAAGCGTCCATCTTCTGGGCGCGAGTGGTTCTGGGAATCATTTCCATGCTGATGGCTGTGACGCCTTGTGCTGCCAGGGCATCAACGAGTTCGTGCTCGTTGTACGGATCCAGATAGCTGACATGGATTGAACCCTTCTTCAGGGTAGCAACCTCCTCAATGGCAGGTTTGCGTACACGAAGCACGATATCTCCGCTTGATAACAATGCATTGCGATCAGTGGAAACCGTTGCTCCGGCTTCCTCGTAATCAGCGTCACTGTAACCAGCGTGTTGGCCTAACCCAGTTTCAACCGCAACAGACAAACCTGCCTGTGCGAGTTTTTTTACCGAATCAGGAATCAGTGCGACGCGGCGTTCATTTGCCCACGTCTCCGCAGGAACCACGATTTGCATATCAACCTCACTAGAATTAAATGGCGTGATGTGTCGCAAGGACTCGAGGTTTGGTCCAAACGCACAAGGGGCACGAAGGTAGCATGATCATTCGAGGATTTCTAACGTTTATGTAGACAATTCCGAACCATCACTCTTATAAATCATGAACTCTTTGAATAGTGGCATGCGCCCGACTCCGCCGCGGTTTGGATGCTCGAAATGAAATGGTATGAAATGGTATAAAGGTGGCTTGTTTCGAAGGGAGTCCATATGAGCTGGCAAGAAGAAGCGGATGAGATAGCACTAAGGCGCACGCTGTCAAAAGAGCAGGGCGGTGAGGCCGCGATCGCCAGCCAGCATGCGAAAGGTCGATTAACCATCAGAGAGCGAATAGAAACGCTGATTGACCCAAAAAGCTTCGAAGAGCAAGGGGAAGGCGCGGGCTTTGCGGAAAAGTCGGAAACGGGTGATATCACGGCTTTCTCTCCTGCAAATTATGTCGTTGGCTTTGCTGATATTGGCGGCCGCAGGGTAGTGGTTGGTGGCGAAGATTTTACGTTAAAGGGCGGATCACCCAATGGCGCCGGACTTAGAAAGAGCATTTATGCAGAGGAGTTGGCCGTTCAGTTTAAGGTTCCTCTGGTTCGTATGCTTGAAGGAGGCGGTGGCAGCGTAGCGGGATCAGGTGGTCCGAAACCCACCACAGTGGGCTCTCCGGTTTATGCGGAGCCTCGTTTCAAGATTATTGCTCAGGCCATGAATGAAGTGCCCGTGGTTTCTGGTGCGATGGGACCCGTGGCGGGATTTCCTGCCGGGCGATTGGTGGCCTCTCACTTTTCAGTCATGGTGAAAGACACTGCTCAGGTCATGGTGGGGGGGCCTGCTCTGGTGGAGCGAGCGCTCGGAGTATCAGTGACCAAGGAAGAATTAGGTGGCTGGCGAATTCATACCCGAAGTGGGATCGTGGACAATGTTGCGGAATCAGAAGCGGATGCGTTGGGGCAGTTGCAGGCTTTTCTCAGTTATTTGCCTCAGAACGTCTGGGCATTGAATGATCGAATAGATTCAAGTGATGATCCTAATCGTGCAGACGAGGCTTTGATCGACATTGTTCCTCGTGATGGTCGCATTCCGTTTGAAATGCGTGATGTCATTCGTCATGTGGTGGATCTAGATTCCTTTTTTGAGTTTCAGCCGCATTATGGTCACGGTCAGATTATCGGTTTTGCGAGAATTGCCGGTGCCTCTGTGGGTGTTATTGCCAACGATT
>JBLIIB010000209.1:0-7947 GCA_047634795.1 Candidatus Azotimanducaceae bacterium
GACGGCGATGAAGGCAGCGCGCATTGCGACTTCTGTTTTACCGAATCCAACATCACCGCAGATCAATCGGTCCATGGATTTTTCAGCCACCATGTCAGCGACGACACTCTCGATGGCGGTTTCCTGGTCCGGCGTTTCCTCGAAGGGGAAGGCTCCGGCAAATTGATCGTATTGGCTGTCAGGCGCGGGATAGCTGAAACCTATTTTTGCTTCTCTGCGCGCGTAAATATTAAGGAGTTCGGCTGCGGTGTCGTGAATTTGTTCTGCGGCTTTGCGCTTGGCTTTCTGCCATATCTCAGCACCCAGCCTATGTAAGGGTGCTAATCCTTCTTCGGAACCAGTGTAGCGCGAGATCAAGTGCAGTGAAGACACGGGGACATAGAGTGTTGCTTCGTCTTGATAGATCAGGGTTAGAAATTCTGTTTCCTGACCGTCAATGGCTAGCGTCTGTAACCCCTGATAACGCCCGACGCCATGGTCTATGTGCACCACCGGCGCGCCAATGCTGAGTTCGGTGAGGCTCTTTATGGCAAGTTCGGCGAAGTTTTCTTTCTCTCGGTCCCGGCGCCTGCGCTGAAGCACCCGGTTACCAAACAGTTGTTGTTCGGTGAGCAGCGCGAGGCTTTCGCCGGCAATCGGGCTGAGGATAGAAAGGCTTCTTTCCAGCGGTGCTACCGTAATGGCCAGATCAGCGTCGCCGTTGATAAAGGATTGCCAGTCATCAACAACTTTTGTTTTTAGACCATGTTTACCCAAGAGTTCATCGACAACCTCGCGCCGTCCATTCGACTCGGTGATGATCAGTAGTCTCGATTTTTTGGAATCGACAAAATCTGAAAGGCTCGCAAGTGGAGTCTGGCTGCGCTCGCTGATAGTCAGGTCCGTCAGTTCGCGATAGGGATTGCTTTTACCTGGCGCTTTTTCCGCGTCGCCGGTACTTGTTGAATCACCATCTGTCTCAAGTTGTACTAAGCCCGGCTCAGGCTTATCTAAGCCCGGCTCAGGCTGTTTCAAATCAACCCGGGGATATCGTTTGAGCAGTGCGAACAATTCGTCCGGGGGCATGGTGATATCCCTCGGCGGCAGAATAGGCCTCTCGATATCGTGACGCAGGTTTTCATATCGGGCGTTGGTTTCCTGCCAGTGCGCGTCCAGGGTCTCACCAATGTCCTGCGTAAAGACGAGCGTTTCTTCTGGCAGATAGTCGAACAGTGTCGAGGTCGAGTCAAAAAACAGGGGTAGGTAATACTCGATACCCGGCGGCGAAATGCCCTGTGAAATATCGCGGTAGGTCGGGCAGCTTCTTGGGTCTCCGTGGAAAGTCAGGAACCAGCGGTCTTGGAACGCTTTGATGGCCTCGTCGTTGAGCGGGAATTCCCGCGCTGGTAAGAGGGATATCTGATCAACCTGTTCGATGGACATTTGAGTCTCTGTATCGAACGTTCTCAAGGTGTCGATTTCATCATCAAACAGATCGATTCTGTATGGCTGATGAGTGCCCATGGGGAAAATGTCCATGATGGCACCGCGAACAGCAAACTCGCCATGATCGAACACGGTGTCTACGGCGCGGTAGGCTGCACCCTGAAGCTTCCGGCGCATTTGTGTGATATCAAATTTTTCGCCGGTTTTGAGCAAAAGACTTGAACCCAAAATAAAATCGCTTGGGGCCATTCGCTGAACCAGTGTGGTCGCTGGAATGACAACAATACCGTCATCCATTGTGCTGAGTTGATTCAACACTCCAAGCCTTGCCGAGATGATGTCCTGGTGTGGAGAAAAGCTGTCGTAGATCAACGTTTCCCAATCAGGCAGGTGAAGAATGTTGTGCGAGTCACCCAAGAAAAACCGTAATTCGTTGTGGACTCGTTCTGCTTCCTGAGAGTCTCGGGTAATGACCAGTGTCATACCCGCTCTGCTTTTAACCGTTTCGGAAATGGCATGGGTTGCTGCAGCGCCAGGGAGGCTGGGCCAGATTTTGCGATCTCGTGGTTTTGTTGCGGTTTCTAATTCGGACATTGGCTCGGGGTAAACGTTTGTTTACAAATTATATAAAGGGTTCAAGGCGGTGCCTCCGGCTCATGTTGAGCCGGGGGGTGGCAAGGTTACCTTGCCGGTGAAATAACTCAAGATGCAAATTCGGTGTAATTTGGTGTAATTCGGTGTATTTCAGTTTAAATCACATCCCTATTTCTCTGGTTGAAGGTTTTCTGATTGACGATGAATACGTGTAGTCAGAAAACGTGGCGAGCAGGTGTGACGCTAATACCCACCGCGCTGCGGCCCGTAAGCCTTCTCTTAAGCCGTCGCCCGGCTTGGTATAACATAAAGGAATGAAAAGGGTTCGATCAGCGTTGCCGTCGTCACTAGTCTTGTTTGCTCTGGTTATGGCCTTCGGGCTGGGCGTTTTGTCAGGGCATTTTCTCTGGTGGACGCCGCCAGTGCCGACTGCGCCCGTCGTTTCGGCAATTGAAACCTTTCAACCAGAATCTCAAGTTGAAGGTCCGATTGCGATCAAGCAGTCTGAGCCTGCATATCAACGGCTATTGCGTGCTGCCGACGCCATGTCCAAAGCCGGTGATAATGCCGGGGCGATAGAGCTCATCATTGAGGCGGATCTAATCGCGGAAGGGCGGGTTGCCGTGCAACGCGTGTCGAGTCAACTCGATACCACAATAGAATCCTTTGTCAGGGCATTGCGAGAAAATGGTCAGTCGTCCGGAATTGATGAACTGTATCAACGCCTGACGCTAACAATGCCCGAGCGAGGCATCTTTTACCTCAAGCTTGCGGAGCACAGGGTAGCGCAAGGCAATGCTGAGCGGGCGCTTGGGGTTCTTGCGCAGATTGAAAATCACCGTCTATATGGCCAGCGAGCCCGTGAACTCATCATTGAGATCACAAGGGAAGGAAAAATCCCCACCGATCTTGCCGTATTGCCGCTGACCAGGGCGGGTGATCAGTTCCTGATTCGAGCGATACTGGATGGCGATCAGGCCCTGACGCTGCTCATAGACACGGGTGCTTCTATAACCGTGATATCACCGGCAATCCTTACACGTGTTGGTTATGGGTTCGACCGCGGGACAGCAAATTTTTCGACCGCCAACGGTGTGGTTGAAGCTCCGCTCGTACTAATCAATAAATTGTCTCTCGGGGATGTCGTGCTGGAGGATTTGATGGTCGGCGCTATTCCTCTCGATGCTTCCGGTCATTCGTTTGATGGACTTCTGGGGATGAATTTTCTGCGGGAGTTTGAGTTTTCACTTGATCAGGATTCCGCAGTCCTCCGGTTACAAAGCAGGCGGTCACGATAAGTCGAGAAATTGACAAACATCTGATTGCGTAATCCGGTCTGAAAATCAATAATACGCCGAAATGATCAGGGGGTTTCCTCGCAGGATTAGCTCCTGCGAAATTTGATCCCCGAATCTTATTGAAAAGCCCTTTTTTGGAGGACAATCCGGTGGCTAAACCAGGACTTGATGGCGCATTCGCAGATTTTAAAGAGCGAGAGGCTCTTGCAGAATCCATGATCCCGATGATCGGAGGATTGTACCGTCGCAATGTTGTCGTCTATATCCACGGGGTTCCTGTATACAATCAATCTGTCATCGAGCTCATGAAAGCGCACCGATTTGTTCGGCAGATTGAGCAAAACGAGATGTCAGAATTTGAAACCCAGCCTGTGCTGAAGGTTCTGACCGATCTGGACCTTGGTCCCGCTCACATTGATATTGGCAAATTGACGTCTAATTTCATGCAGAACAACGATGGGCTCTCGATGGAGGACTACGTTAAGCGGGATTGCGTCGAGATTCTGGGGAAACACGATACGGTCAGCCACCCACCTCGTGATGTTGTTGTCTACGGGTTTGGCCGAATTGGTCGTTTGGTGACGCGGTTGTTGGTCGAAAAAGTAGCGGGAGGGCAAAACCTGCGGCTGTGTGCCGTGGTATTGAGGCCTCCGAAAGATCCTGTGGACGACTTGAATAAACGCGCCAGCTTGCTGCGCCGTGATTCGATTCACGGTCAATTTAAAGGCACAATTCGGGTTGATGAAGAAAATCACGTGCTCGTGTGCAATGGCAATGTGATTCACTTCATCTATGCGCAGGACCCTGCTCAAATTGACTACACCGAATATGGCATCAACGATGCGCTGGTCATCGATTCAACCGGCGTTTGGCGCGACCGTGCTGGGCTGGAGGAGCATATTAAGGCCAAGGGCGTCTCCAAAGTGCTGCTCACCACGTCGGGCAAGGGTGATATCAAAAATATAGTTTCCGGGGCCAACTCTGACCTGTTGCAGCCCGAGGACGAGATTGTGGCAGCGGCTTCGTGTACGACCAACGCAATCGTGCCGGTGCTGAAGTCTATGAACGATCACTTTGGCATCGTTCGAGGTCACATGGAGAGTGTCCATGCCTATACAGATGACCAGAACCTGCACGACAATACCCATAGTAAGGAGCGGCGTGGTCGCAGTGCACCGTTGAATATGGTGTTGACCGAAACCAACGCGACAAAGTCCATTGGTAAACTGCTGCCTGAACTTGACGGTAAATTGACCGGGAATTCAATTCGCGTGCCAATTCCGAATGTTTCGATGGCCATTTTGAATTTGAGTTTGTCGCGGGAAACTTCGGTTGAGGAGGTCAATGATTTTCTCCGGGACGTTGCACTAAATAGTTCCATGAATCGCCAGATCGATTTCACGGTATCCAGTGAGGTGGTTTCCTCAGATTTCATAGGGAACCGTCATGCCGGCATCATCGACTCCCATGCCACCATCGTCCAGGACTCAACTGCGATCCTGTACGTCTGGTATGACAACGAATTTGGGTATTCTTGTCAGGTGGTAAGGGTCGCGCAGAAGATGGCAGGTATTCGATATCCTATTGTTCCACCGCAACCCGTAACGGGTAAATAGGCAAAGGCTGCGCCGTCCAATGTCAAGGGCGCGTAACTTTCGTCTCTTTCCGGCCAGTAATTACACGGGTGCTATAGAATTATTGCGCCCGAATCCTTATACTTAGCCGCGATTTTTTGGACAGTTTTGTTGAGCGAAAGGTCCTTACTGTCCAGCCGTTGAGTCGCGGATTTTTGAGCAATTTGTTCTCGATCTCATCAATTTAATCTTCATCAGACCCTTCGAAAAGGCGTTCTCAGGAAAGCATGATTAAGACAAAACGCGGACTCGACTTGCCCATTAGTGGAAGTCCGAAACAGGAGATCGAAAACGGTCCCGAGATAAAGCAGGTGGCGCTAGTTGGCTACGACTATCCAGGCCTTAAACCCACGATGGAAGTGGCGACGGGCGACTATGTTAAGGCGGGGCAACTCGTCTTCACGGATAAAAAGACGCCGGGTGTGAAATATACAGCGCCCGCATCTGGACGTGTTGCTGCGATTAATCGAGGCGAAAAGCGGGTGTTTGAGTCAGTTGTCATTGAAATTGATGACGAAGCTGGAATCGAGTTTCCGAAACACGAAAAGGCTGCGATTCGTAACCTCGATAGAGAAGCCGTGGTTGAGAATCTTGTGGATAGTGGTCAATGGACTGCTATCCGCAGCCGACCTTTCAGTAAAATACCCGAGCCTGATGCGGCGGCGCCCGACGCGATTTTTGTGACAGCGTCGGACTCCAGGCCACTCACCGCAGATCCTTCTCTGTTCATTAATGAGCAGCCTGAAGCCTATCTTGCAGGCATAGACGTGTTGTCTGTCTTAACCGACGGCAAAGTTTATGTTTGTGCTGGCGCAGGCAGTGAATTGCCTGCCTCTGACAATCCCAGCGTTGTGGGTGAAGTGTTCCAAGGGCCTCATCCATCGGGCAATGTTGGTACGCATATCCATTTTCTCCATCCCGTGCACACAAATCGCTCGGTCTGGCATGCAGGCTACCAGGACGTCATAGCGATTGGTCAACTGTTCCTTACCGGCCAATTGTTTTTTGATCGCGTTATTGCCCTGGCAGGACCTGAAGTGACCAATCCTCGGTTGATCCGAACCCGAATGGGTGCAGACACGGCTGTGTTGACGGAGGGTGAGACGAGCGATGGAAATAATCGGGTGATTAGCGGCTCAGTGCTGGATGGCAGGCTCGCGGCAGGGGGGGCGGGCTATCTCGGTCGTTTTCATAATCAATTGTCCGTGCTTCACGAGGGCACTGAACGAGAATTGCTTGAATTTGTGATGCCCGGGCAGAATAAATTTTCGCTGACGCGTCTTTTCCTCGGCTCACTGGTGCCGGGCAAGAAATTCAGGATGTCCACCTCGACGGAAGGCAGCGAACGATCCATTATACCCCTTGGTACTTATGAAGAAATTATGCCGCTCGATATCCTGCCAACGCAGTTGCTCCGAGCGCTGGTAGTACAGGACTTCGATGCTTGCATCGAGTTAGGCGCGCTGGAATTAGATGAAGAAGACTTGGCCCTTTGCACGTTCGCGTGTCCGGGTAAGTATGAATATGGACCTTTTTTGCGCCAGATACTGACGCGAATCGAAATAGAGAGCTAAAGAATGTCGTTACGCGATGTAATGGACAGCGTTGAACCGCAGTTTGAAAAAGGCGGTCGGTTTGAAAAGTTTTACGCACTGTACGAGATGGTCGATACCATCTTTTACTCACCGGGTTATGTGACCAAAACCGGATCCCACGTTCGGGACGCGGTGGACATGAAGCGAGTGATGACCACGGTCTGGTGGTGTGCGTTTTTCCCGATGTTTGCGGGCATGTATTACACAGGATTGCAGGCGAATCTAGCCATGGACGACATGGGGTTGGAGAGTCTTGCTGGGTGGCGCGGCTCTTTGCTGGAACTGGTCGCAGGATATGACGCCACAAGTGTCTGGGATTGCCTGGTCTATGGCGCCGTGTTCTATGTTCCGATTTACATGGTAGTTTTTATTGTTGGCGGTATCTGGGAAGTCCTTTTTGCCGTGATACGCGGCCATGAGGTGAATGAAGGGTTCTTTGTCACCAGCATTCTGTTCTCACTCATTGTTCCTGCGTCGATCCCGCTATGGCAGGCGGCGATCGGTATCTCTTTTGGTATCGTGATAGGCAAAGAAATTTTCGGTGGTACCGGCAAAAATTTCCTCAATCCGGCACTGACCGGACGTGCGTTTCTGTTCTTTGCCTATCCCGCTGATATCTCAGGGGATGCGGTGTGGACAGCTGTCGATGGATTCACCGGAGCTACACCGCTTGGCATCGCTGCGCTCGAAGGGATGCAAGGGGTACTCAATAACGGCGTAGAGTGGAAAGACGCCTTCCTTGGAAACATTCAGGGTTCCGTCGGGGAAACTTCAACCCTCGCGATCTTTTTTGGCGGCGCAATGCTTTTGCTTACAAAAGCGGCATCGTGGCGAATCATGTCCGGTGTGATGCTGGGGATGGTGGCATGCTCCACGCTGTTTAACGCTATTGGATCGGAAACGAATCCGATGTTTGGCGTGCCGTGGTATTGGCACCTCGTGATGGGGGGCTTTGCGTTCGGCATGGTTTATATGGCGACGGACCCGGTTTCTGCAGCAATGACCAATACCGGTAAATGGTGGTATGGCGCGATGATCGGTGTCATGTGTGTCTTGATTCGGGTTGTGAACCCGGCTTTCCCAGAAGGCATGATGCTGGCGATTCTGTTTTCTAATCTGTTTGCGCCACTGATTGACTGGCAAGTGGTGCGTTCCAATGTGAAAAGGAGGCTTGTTCGTGTCGGAGTCTAAGAAGAACAAAGACAGTATGCGGAACGTTATTGTTGTTTCTCTGCTGATCTGTTTCGCTTGTTCGGTGGTTGTTTCCAGTGCGGCTGTACTTTTGAAGCCACAGCGTGTTGCAAACAAAGAGCTCGACAAGAATAAAAACATTCTTGAGGCGGCAGGATTGTTTGACCGTGAAACCGCGGCGTCCAATACCGATATTCCAGCGTTGTTCTC
>JBLIIB010000210.1:0-7922 GCA_047634795.1 Candidatus Azotimanducaceae bacterium
GCCCGGGTTGCAGGGAGCAGGTGATCGGACGGGACCGGTATCAATTGGGCGAATGGAATCTGGATGCGCAGTCCTGCTGTTTGGCTTGTGGCACCCGGGTCGCCGGAGTTTTCGAAGAGAAACCGGCGGACTGGGGACCAAAGCGTCTGCCAATAAAGATAAAAACTAAAACGAGTTCATGAGGAGCTGTTTTGCCTACTGCAATTACCTCACTTGACGACATATTGGCGCAGATTAAAGCGCCGAAAAAAATCGGAATCGATTGCGGCGCCGTGGCTAAAGGTATCGATAACTATCATGTTGATATCGAAGTCTCGGCATCTTTTACGCTGCGGGTCAAAGAATGTGTTGAGCACAATCTAAAGCGTCTTATCACCGGTAAAGCACTGGTGTCTGGTAACGCTGAAATGATGCACGAAGTCCGTGATGCCTACACGGATCTCGTGAAAGTGACCCTGCATCGCTCCAAGACCGATTTGACGCGAGAACAAATTCAAATCCTGCAATTCGGCCTGGTCAAATTTGTCATGCAGGAAATAAGAGATGGCCTTGATCAATATGGCGGCCAGCTAGAGGCAACGCTCGGTCAACAGCAGTATTCGGGGTCTCGCTCACTGATGGCAACACAGGAACGTGTTCAGTGGTTCCGAGCACATCGCGGTGAGTTTATGTTCAGGCTTAACCGACTGTTATTGCGGCAACTGCAGCGGGAAGAAAACAACCAGCTCAAAACGCTCCGCGAACAAGTATTGGGGACCTTTCCTGAGGCGGTTAACGTGCTCTTCAACCCTATGCTCTATGGCACGAGTCCCCGTGATCCTCTTTTGTTGCTCCACTACTATGCTTTATGGCCAAAAAACGGGGTTGCGTTTGATGCGCTGAATCGCTCGATTGAGGATGTGATTAAAAAACATCTACCGGATCAGTCCTTTGAGCCGTTGAAGTCTGACGCGATGGTCGACTCTGCACAATCCGAAGTCTACGATGAATTAGGCGGGCTATTTGCGGCGCAAACGTTACTGGGTTCGTCTCCCGACCAAAAGGAAATGGTTTCAGAATCGTTCGGGTGGCTTGATCACCCCGGCAACATGCGTTTGCTCTTTGATGAAGATATTCACGCGCGGCACCTAAAGCAAGACGGGCTAGGCTTGACCGGTGTTTGGAGCCTAAAAGGAGACTTTAAAAAGCTTCAAAAAATCACCTCTGAATTAAGGAAATCCATAGGAGATTCAAAGGCCGTTAAGGCCATCCTCGCGAGCTACGCGCTGCGGGAAAAGTTGACCCAACTCGATCTGAACCTGATTGATATCGATACTGCGATCGAACTGGTCGTCCTCGGCGACACAAAAAAAGTGCAGGGAGCAATTGATCCAACCGACGAAGGCGCATCGCTGCTGGTCACGAAGCTCGATGAGTGCGCCATTGCCTTCAGTGAGATGATGAAGGATTCAGGGGACGAATTGTTTGTTCGTTTGCTCACAGACTATGCGCGCTATCGACTGCACCTTAAGTATTACCGATTTGCTCATCGTATGTTTAATCGGTTGTCTGTGATCGTGGATCCGGGAAAAGCGCGGCTAGCCAAGGCCGGCGGTAATCTATACCAGCTATTAAGTAGCGATGAAGTGAAGGGTCTTGGCGCAGACCAGGAGCCCGACATTGTTCATCACGCCATTCTTAAAGCCGATGTTCGCGGCTCGACCATCGTTACTGCTGAGCTTGTTAAGCAGGGACTGAATCCTGCTTCCTATTTTTCACTTCGATTTTTCAATCCCATCAATGAGTGCCTCAGCGCTTATGGTGCCGTCAAAGTGTTTATAGAGGGTGACGCCGTTATTCTTGGTGTTTACGAATACAGCAATGCACCGGCAGAGTGGTTCAGCGTGTCTCGCGCCTGCGGTATTGCAAAAGAAATGCTTGATATTGTGAACTCAAAAAACACTCAGTCAAACCAAACCGGATTGCCGGTGCTCGAGATCGGCATTGGTATTTGCTATGCAGATGATCGGCCGATGTTCCTCTTTGATGATAATCGTCCAATCATGATTTCGTCCGCCATTGGTGATGCTGATCGGATGTCAGGTTGTTCCTGGAGATTGCGGGACAGTTATTCACCCGATAATTTTAAAGTTGGTGCTTTTCAGATGGGGGAAAAGGATGGCCATAAAGGTGAAAAAGGCCAGAATCTTATTCGCTACAATGTTAACGGCATTGTGATCGACGATGCTGCATTCGAAAAGCTGCAGACGGAGGTGCACTTTCGACGTCTCAAGGCGCGTATCGGTGACGGAGAAGAAATTTTTCATGTCGGTAAGTTCCCGGACGTCTTGGGCAAGCAGCGGGACTTGGTCGTGCGACAGGGCAAGGTCCGGATCTTTGATGAGGGTGTGGTCGATCACGATACTGAGACCGGTCTTTTCTACTATGAAATCCTGCCTAATTCCAGATTAGCCAGTCAAATAGTGGGGCTCTCCAGCAAGTAAGCGGGCTAACGCTGTATCGAGGGCCGTCAATACTGAGGCTCCATGACCGCTAGTTCACGAATGGCGTCTTCATTCATGAGGGGAATCTTGAACATTCCTAAATGCCATAAAGCGGGCCACATTTCGTGCTAGAATCCCCGTTTTTTTCGACTCAATACAGCATTTCGGAGTACTACATTGGCTACAGTTTCTGGCGGTAAAAACCTCTTCCAAAAGATTTGGGATGATCATGTAATCAGGCAATTGGACAACGGCCAATACCAGGTCTTTATGGCATTGCACCTGATTCACGAAGTGACCAGCCCGCAGGCCTTTGGTATGTTGAAAGACAAGGGCTTGACGGTGGCTTATCCTAAGCGAACCTATGCCACGGTAGATCACATTATCCCTACGGACAATCAATCCCGGCCGCTTCAGGATGATATGGCAGAGAAGATGATTCAGGTGCTCTCGGATGCCACTGAAGAACATGGCATCGAGTTTTTTCCGCCGGAATCTGGATCCCAGGGGATCGTCCACGTTGTCGGTCCCGAATTGGGTTTGACACAACCCGGTATGACGATTTGTTGCGGTGATAGCCATACGGCGACCCATGGCGCTTTCGGTTGTGTTGCACTTGGGATTGGCACAAGCCAGGTGCGTGATGTGTTGGCGAGCCAAACGCTTGCAATGGATCCCCTGAAAGTTCGTCGCATTAGCGTTGATGGCAAGCTAGGCATCGGCGTCACGGCGAAAGATGTGATCCTTCACATCATTCGCATCTTAGGAGTCAATGGCGGTGTGGGATATGCCTACGAGTACGCAGGCTCGGTCATCGATGAAATGACGATGGAAGAACGTATGACCGTCTGCAATATGAGTATTGAAGGTGGCGCACGGTGCGGTTACATCAATCCTGACGAGACGACGTTTGAATTCCTAAAAGGCCGTGAGCGGGTTCCTCAAGGGGCTCATTTTGAAGTGGCTCGTGACAAATGGCAGGCTTATGCCAGTGATACCGATGCCGTTTATGACGACGAAGTAAAAATTGATGCCGGTGACATTCGTCCTACGGTTACCTGGGGTGTGACGCCGGCGCAGGCCATTTCAATTGACGAACGTATACCGTCTCCTGATCGAGTTGAAGGATTGGATAAAAACTTGATCAACGATGCTTTGGCTTACATGAAGCTTGAAGCCGATGCGCCCATCAAAGGAACAAAAATTGATGTTGCGTTCATTGGTAGCTGTACCAACGGCAGATTGAGTGATTTTCGTGCTGTGGCAAAAGTCATCAGCGGCAGAACCGTGGCCGACAATGTGCGTGCCATCGCAGTGCCGGGGTCAGAGAAGGTCGATAAGGATGCTCGTGCTGAAGGGCTGGATAAAATTTTTGAAGCGGCAGGCTTCGAATGGAGAAAGCCCGGTTGCTCTATGTGCCTTGCGATGAATCCGGACAAGTTAATCGGTGATGAGGTTTGTGCCTCAAGTTCCAACAGGAATTTTGTGGGCCGACAGGGTTCACCTACGGGCAGAACGATTCTGATGAGCCCTATCATGGTCGCTGCGGCGGCGATTGAAGGGAGCGTGGCAGACGCGCGTGAGATATTTGATCTAACGGAGGACGCAGCATGAGTTTGGCGAAAATTTCAGGTCGAGGTGTTTACGTTCAGGGTAACGACATTGATACGGACCGAATTATTCCAGCGCGGTTTCTGAAGTGTGTCACCTTCGATGAGCTCGGCCCATCATTGTTTTACGATGTGCGCTTTAACGAGGACGGTACCTCAAAAAACCACGTGTTGGATGCAGTGCAATTTCAGGGCGCGGAAGTTCTTGTTTCAGACGGCAACTTTGGCTGTGGCTCAAGCAGGGAACACGCACCTCAAGCGATTCAGAAGTTTGGAATGAAAGCGGTGATCGCAGGTTCGTTTGCTGAAATATTTCAGGGGAATTGCACAACACTGGGCATTCCATGCGCTGTGATGGATGACGAGAACAGGGCAAAGCTTTCAGCCACCATTGAATCAGATCCTGATGCGGAATTGATCATTGATCTTGAAGCGATGCAGGTCGTTTTTGCTAACCGTATTTTTCCGATTTCCATGAAGGAATCGACGCGGGAAGCTTTTTTGTCGGCGACTTATGACCCATTGGATAACCTTTTAAGTTCTGCCGATCAGGTCAAGCAAACGGCCCAGAGGCTTGGCTACGCTTAAACCTGTCGTTGACCAGAGGATCTAGAGCCATGGCAAAAAAGAAGATAGAAATCTACGACACCACCCTGCGCGACGGCAATCAGGGCGAAGGGGTGAATCTGTCATTGGCTGACAAGCTGGATATTACGGTTGAGCTTGATGCAGTGGGTGTTGATTTTGTAGAAGGCGGTTGGCCAGGCTCTAATCCTAAGGACGATGAATACTTTGCCCGCGTGCGTGACCTTGAACTGAACCACGTCAAAATTGTTGCCTTTGGCTCAACTCATCGTGCCGATGTAGAACCGCCGGAAGACTTTTTCTTACAAAAACTGATTGCGGCCAAAGCTGACGTTACCTGTATTTTTGGAAAAACGTGGGATCTGCACGTCGAGCAGGCACTTCGTATTGCGCCGGACAGAAACCTTGAAATGATCTGCAACTCCATTGCATATCTTAAGAAAGAAACCGGTAAACCCGTATTTTATGATGCGGAACACTTTTTTGATGGGTTCAAGAGTGACCCGGGCTATGCCCTTGCGTCAATTCAAGCGGCCGCCGATGGCGGCGCTACGAGAGTCATTCTCTGCGATACTAACGGCGGAGTCATGCCGCATGAAGTGGGTCACGCTGTGCGTGAACTGCGAAAGGAGATACCGGGTGTCAAACTAGGCATCCACGTGCACAACGATGGGGGGCTGGCGGTAGCTAATACTCTCAGAGCGATTGAAGAAGGCGTTATCCAAGTTCATGGCACGATCAACGGAATAGGGGAGCGATGCGGCAATGTTGACCTGACCTCTATACTGGGTAATCTCGAACTAAAACTTGGCTATCAATGTCTGCCGGAAGGCAATATCCGAAACTTGACCAGTCTGTCGCGAAAGGTCTGGGAATTTTTGGGGATGCAGGGGCCGAGCGGCCAACCGTTTGTAGGCCCCAGCGCCTTTGCTCATAAAGGCGGTGTTCACGTCAGTGCGGTACAAAGAAACCCGGAGACCTATGAGCACATTGATCCGGAATTAGTCGGGAACTCTCGCAAGATTCTCATCAGCGAATTGTCTGGTGGCTCTAATTTGAAAGCGAAGTTGTCGAATCGGTATCCCGAACTGGAAAACGCCAGCGCGGTGAAGGCGATTCTTAATGACATTCAGGATAAGGAACATGCGGGTTATTCCTTTGAGAACGCCGATGGTAGTTTTGATCTGCTTGTGCGGCGTCATCTCGGTAAGTATCGACCTGGTTTTAATCCCGTGTACTATCGAATTTATTCGCCAAGCAACGAAGAACATTCCGATTCCTCGGGTTTGATCGAAGCCAGCGTCAAGGTTGAAGTAGACGGAGTGGTTGAGCTTTGTGCGGCAGAGGGACAGGGGCCGGTTGATGCGTTAAACAAAGCTTTACGCAAAGCACTGCTATCTGATTTTCCCGAACTCGCGGATTTGAGGCTTAACGATTTCAGCGTGAGGGTCGTCAACAGCACGGAAGAAACCGCTGCGCGGGTTCGCGTTTACCTTGAACACAGTTTTCAAGGTGAAATGTTCGGCACGATGGGTGTAAACGTAGACATTATTCAGGCTAGCTGGAATGCTCTGATTGAAGCCTATCAATATGCTTTGATGCAGCATGCTGATTTCGTGGCGGAACTGCCTAAAGCTTCTTCGTCGTTAGAGACCTCCGGCAGTCAAAAAGCGAGCTGAGTCTTATGAATTGGGAGCGACGTTGGCATCCACTGCGTGAAGAATGGGTGACAATCACGAGTCATCGAAACTCCAGGCCCTGGTCTGGTTCATCTTTGCGTAGTGCGCGCACCCATACTCGTTCCTTTGATCCAGAATGTTATCTTTGCCCTAAAAATACTCGCGTTTCTGGCGAAATTAACCCGGACTATCAGGAAGTGTTCGTTTTCGACAACGACCATCCTTCCTATCAATTACCCGCGCCGCCAGTAACAGCGCCTGTCGATGATTTCTACCGGGTCGAGCCCGCGTCAGGTATTTGTCGCGTAATCTGCTACTCACCGATGCACAATGGCGCGCTCGCCAATATGAGCGTTGATCAGACCAGAGAGCTTGTTGATACCTGGGCGCAGCAATCAGAAGAATTGGTGGCACGTGAAGAAGTGGCGTCAGTACTCATTTTTGAGAATAAGGGCGAAGTCGTTGGTGTCTCCAATAATCATCCCCACGGTCAGATTTATGCGCCAGGTTTTGTCCTAGATGGTATCCGCCGTGAGGCTGATGTGTTTGCTCGTGCAGAAGAACCGATCATGGACCAAATAATGAGTGCAGAAGCTGCAGATGGCCGCCGAATCGTTGCGCAGCGATCAACGGCTGCGGCGTTTATTCCTTATTTTGCGCGCTTTCCGTATGAAACCTACATCGTACCCAGGGCGCGACACGCATACTTGTATGAACTCGATAATGGGGAACGTGATGATCTCGCTTCGCTACTCAATGAGGTTCTGATTCGGTTCGATAACCTCTGGCAGCAGCCTTTTCCCTATATGTTGCTCCTTCATCAGGCGCCGGCAGATGCGGAGTATCCGGATTTCCACCTGCACATCCAGATTCATCCGCCGCTTCGTCAACCCGGTTTGCAGAAATTTTTGGCGTCGGTAGAGACGGGAGCAGGCCACTTCCTTAATGACGGCTCGCCAGAAGAAAAAGCTGCCGAGCTTCGGGCGGTGTCGAGTGTTCATTACACGAATAACGTGGCGTAGCGCCACACCCGTCTGGAAAGTGTTATCTTTTGGGCTTGTAAGCAGAGCCTGGATTTTGTCTTTATCGCTATTAAGCAGAGTTTCCCGTAGTGGATCGCGGATAGAATTTATACATTCCGAGTTTCTCAATCCGACACAGTTTCAATGACAGGAGAGCAAAATGAAAGTTGATGGTTACCTCACATCAGATTGGCGTGAAATTCCAAATCACATAAAAACTATGGAAGAGGCCGGCTATGACGGCGTGGGTACGGCGGAGCTGAATCATGACCCGTTTATGCCATTACTTCTCGCAGCTGAGCATAGTGAACGAATAGAAATAGCGACGGGTATTGCCGTTGCTTTCGCACGTAGCCCAATGATTCTTGCCAACCTTGGGCATGATCTTAATGCTTATTCAAAGGGTCGATTTACGCTTGGCCTTGGTTCACAGATCCGCCCCCACATAACTAAGCGATTCAGCATGCCTTGGGGTGCGCCTGCGCCACAAATGCGCGAATTGGTCATGGCTATGCGAGCCATCTGGGCCAATTGGTATGAAGG
>JBLIIB010000211.1:0-7913 GCA_047634795.1 Candidatus Azotimanducaceae bacterium
AATAAGGTCACCATTCACTACTGCGACTAAACAGCAGTAACATGCCTTTTGTACCAAGCAGGCTGGATATCTCTTTTGGATTTCCGTTGGCGTCGGGCAGGGTGAAAGAGGGCAATTGTGAGCCAACGGGTTGTTCAGGTGCCCATTGGTAATCTTCTGCCATCGCGACAACACTTAGGCCGAAAAACAGAACCAGTACAGTTAAGAATTTCATCAATTGCTTGTGTCTCGTTGTGATGATTGCAACATTAACACCAAAGGGCGATTATTTGTCCGCACACACCTGAATTACTCACGGAAGAATCCAGTGCCACCCAATGATGACAGCTATCGCATTACGCCTTTGGAAGAGCGCCACGCAAGAGACATTCTGCGGTGGAGGTATCCAGCACCCTATGACTTTTACGATCCACCAGAAGACGAACACGGTGACCACTATGTTTCACAATTCCTGAACCCTGCGTACCAATTTCATGCGGTATTGAACCATGACGCTAGCATGATCGGGTTTTGTTCCTATGGGATTGATGGTCAGGTGCCAGGAGGTGACTATGACGAGTTAGCGCTTGATATTGGTCTGGGCATGAAACCGGAGTTTACCGGCCTGGGAAATGGGGCGGATTTTTTTGCCGCTATTCTAAGGTATGCCGAGCAAAATTTGAGCGCTGAGCGCATTAGGCTGACCGTCGCAAAATTTAATCAACGTGCCATGAAATTGTACGGGAATTTTGGTTTTGAGCTTGATAATGAGTTTTTTGGGACAATATCGAATGTGCCTTATAACATTCTGATTCGTAGACCTTCTAATGATGAGGCGATCTTATGAGTAGACCTTTTAGCGTACTTGGCCTTGACCATGTGGTGCTCCGCGTTCGTGACCTTGATACGTCTCGACACTTCTACACCGAAATTTTAGGGTGTCCCGAGGAACGTTCGATTGAGGATCTGGGGCTTTATCAACTCAGGGCCGGTAAGCACCTGATTGATCTGGTTTTGCTTGGGTCAACACTCGGTGGGAAAGAGCCGGTAAACCAGTCGTCTGCGAATCAGGATCACTTTTGTATTGAAATTTCGCCCTTTAATGCGGTTGAGCTTCAACGCTATCTAAACTCCCATGGTGTAGATTGTCCTGAGCCGGGCACCAGGTATGGGGCTAGAGGGCAGGGTCCCTCAATCTATATTACAGACCCCGACGGCAACACCGTCGAGCTGAAAGGTCCAGCCGAGGCTTGAAGCTGGTTTTTGAGGGTGCTAGCGAAGCTGTTTTTTGACTACCGTTGACTAAGACAACAACCGGGTTTGTCTGAATGGGTCGAACGCGATAGTCTTAAAAAAAAGAATCGAAGCAGGAATTGCATGTCGGCTTTTCACGATAAAGTTGTGGTGGTTACCGGCGCAGGTCGGGGTATGGGACGCTCTCATGCTATTGAATTTGCTCGTCGTGGTGCGAAAGTGCTTGTTAATGATATGGGCGGCGCGATTGATGGTACTGGAAGCGGCCCAACGGCTCAGTCGGTCGTCGATGAAATAGTTGCGGCCGGCGGTATCGCACATTCAAATACCGCAAGCGTTGCGACGGAAGAGGGTGCACGTTTGATTGTAGAAGAGGCGCTCAATGTGTTTGGTACGGTTGATATTCTGGTCAACAACGCCGGCATCCTTCGCGATAAGACCTTTGCGAATGTCACCATGGAAAACTTCCGGGCAGTGCTTGACGTTCACTTGATGGGCGCGGTGTATGTGACGAAGGCCGTATGGCCAATTATGGCGGCAAAATCGTGGGGAAGAATTGTGTTCACCAGTTCCGGATCAGGCATCTTTGGACATTTCGGCCAATCTAACTACGCGGCCGCGAAGATGGCATTGATTGGGTTGATGAACGTCCTCGCACTCGAAGGAGATAAGAAGGGAATTCGAATTAATACCATCGCGCCGGGCGCGATTACGCGAATGACAGAGAGTGTGCAGGATTCGAATCGCAGTGGACGACCCGAGCAGGTCAGCCCCGCCGTACTTTATTTGTGTACAGATGACGCGCCGCAGGGATTGATCATTCAAGCAGCCGATGGCAGATTTTCTCAGGTGAAAATAGAAGTGTCTGAACCTTTGGATTTAGGGCCAGAGGTAGATTTTGAGATGCTACAAAAAGCACTGGGTGGCTCTGATTAATGACTATTTACGCCTGCTTAGCCCGACCTGCGCGGCCCGACACTAAAACCCTATTAATCAGAGCTTTCCTAGATATCTAAAATTATGAGACTGATGAAACGTCCATTGCCGAGACTGATCGGTGAGCGAACCCACGCAAGATTACTCGAACCCCGTGAGGCCGACATAATGGTCAGTTTTCGTGACGAAAACCGGAGTCATCTCGAGGCTTGGGAGCCACGCCGGGTGCCCGAGTTTTATACCGAGGGCTTCTGGCAGATGCATCTCCGCCAGGCGTTACGTGATTTCCGAGATGGATCGAGCGTGAGCTTTGTGCTCTTGAATCCGGATGAAACTGAGATTTTCGGGGTCTGTAACTACACCAATATCGTTCGGGGAACCTTTCAATCCTGCCATCTGGGTTATGCGCTGGCAGCAAAGCATGAGGGTCAAGGGCTAATGTTCGAAGCACTTACCCTGACCAATCAATACATGTTCGATGAGATTGGGCTGCACCGCATCATGGCGGCGTACCTGCCTAACAATGAGCGCAGCGGAAACTTGCTTGAGCGTTCGGGGTTTGAAAAAGAAGGGCTTGCCCGCAAGTATTTGAAAATTAATGGCCGTTGGGAGGATCATGTACTGACGGCGTTAATCAACGATGCCAGCTTTTGAATTGGCGGTTTTACTGCGTTTTTTGAGCGGCTTTCGCTTTATTGACCTTTTCTCGTACCATCTGATTTTTTTACCCAGTCTCTGGGTAATCAAGATACAAAAGCGCTGGGTACTCAAGGTTTAGCCAAGATAGCCCGGCCTACGCGGCCCGGCCTACGCGGCCCGGACACTTCATGCAGATCAGCTCATTCATACCTGGTAGACAAATCCCGGGCCACCCAAATACATGCCGCCGTCCAGGTTGAGACATCGGCCGCCGGCATATTGCCAAGGCTCGATAACTTCCTCTGCTGGCACTCGCCTAGCATCTGGAATGGGTGTGTGCCCATGGACGATCAACTCGCCGCCATAAAGCCGGAGTAGCTGTTCAGCTCTCTTTTTACCGGTCATCTCCAGGCCACAAAAGGTATTGTGCTCGCTGAATGATGATAAACAGTTGCTCCAGGCATTCAGGTCACGTGACGCTATCAGGGCCTTGAAGCTGTCGTTGACGGCGTCGATGGTCGTTCCATAATCAACATATAGCATGGCATCGGCGTGCATTAGCAACATATCGTTGACTCTTGCCATGGCAGGAAGCTCACTGATCCAGGCGGCGTGATGATCCCCAAATCCCTCGAAATCAGCTGCAATTCCGCCCCAGCGGATCCATTGCTCATAGAGATCACTTTTGTGACCGTCTTTCTCGAACAGATAGGCGCAAAGAATCATCAGTTCATGATTGCCAAGCAGGGATTCAACCCGACCACCTGCGAGGCTCGCTTCTGTCTGCAATTTCATCGTGAGATCAATGCAGCGTATGCCCGATTGACCTCGGTCAAAGAAATCTCCCATGAGCCAAAGTGTGGCATCACCTCCCGTCCAGGATAGTGCCTCGTCGCAAAGACCCACAGATTTTAGAAGATTTTCGTATTGATCGGCATAGCCATGAAGGTCACCGATGAAATAGGTTGTCATAGGAAGATTCGGAGCAAGCGTTCGGGCCGGTACTTTAGCGGCTAAGCGAGTTAATATCGACTGGCACGTGTAAGATTATAAGAATAGGGATGCTCGAACCTGTCCGCTTATCTACCTATTCAGGTAATGTGTTAACGGCATCTATTCAAGCTTTCTGTTAAAGCTATTTACCAACGCTGTAACCGGCGTTTTCAAGCTGCCGCTTTACACGGCTAGACATCTCCGGTGCGATGTCTTCAGACCAGGCCTGTGCGGCGCTCATAGACTCTCTAAGCAAAACGGGCATTATTCGATTGGCCCTGCGACCAATCTTGCTGGTATTAAACGCAACGAGGCCCTGGAGTTCTTCCAGCGTGAAGTAGCGCGCGTAGAGTTGATACATTCGTTGCTGTAATTTTTCGTCTCGAAGCTGCTCGTTGAGCATCGCTTCAACCTCTGTTTGGATTATTTCGACCGCCGCAGGATCTATGTCCGTATTCCCAGCCTGAAGAACCGAGATCATCTGTTGGGAAAAGGTGCGGGTAAGTGCCGCGTGATTAGCTTTCGCGCCTGTGACTTCCATCAGTTGGCGAATCACTACTATTTTCTCGGGATCAATGGGTTCATCCAATGGTTGTGAGGTTGCGGCATTCAGAGGTCCTTCGAGTGCAATACAAAGTAAGCCGCCCACAATGAGACGTCCCAGTTGGTGCGAGTAGATCACGGGGAGAACTCTAGCCTTATGACAGCGCGATGGTTGATTCGCCCGGTTAAGCGAGAAAAGAAATTGGTGATGCGCATTTGCCAGCCGTAACGTTTCACTAAGAGAGCATAGGCTTGCTTGGATTCATCCGCGTTATCCACAAGATAGGCATTGCAACGATGCCAGTCTCCGAGAGATCCGCCTCGCATGTCGCATTCCGCCAGCTCTGCTTGAAGACTATTTTTGATCCGCTTGACCTTGCCTGCATTGGCGGCACTAAAGAGATAAATTTTGTTTGAGGTGTCTTCGACAAACCAGACGGGCGTATCTACACCCTGTCCGTTTTTTCGAAAGGTTCGTAGCGAGATATAGGAGCTTGATAGTTTCATGGCTCGAGCTTATCAATTTCAGGGGACGTGCGCAGGATTGTTCGATCTGTGGTTCCGGTCTGGTTTTTATCTAGGTTTAACTTTATTTTGTAACCACAAAGCTTTGAATGTTATAGGTGTTGGTGCCCAGTATCGCCGCGTTGTTAACAACGCGGCAGGCCAATAGAACTAAAGCTAGTTAGCGGATTTTTAGCAGGAGAACCAACAAAATAGGCGTGCCTACAGCCTGTAACAGCATGAACCTCACTAGGACCTGAGTGTTCGACCATCCCATATTATGTCGCACATGATCATGGAGCGGGTAACGAATCTGTCCGAATATACCAACTTTAAAGAACCGGAGCAGCGCGACCTTGATCATGCCGGTTGCGCCATTCACCAACACGACAAAGGCAACGACCAGGATCAAAAAAGGATTACCGCAGGCTAACACCATCACGCCAAGCAATAAGCCGATAGGTCGAGAGCCCGAATCCCCCATCAACACGGCGCTTGGATAACTGTTGTGCCAGAGATAACCCGCAAGGCACCCCACCATCACAAACCCCATAATTGCCCAGTCCGCGCCCAGGGAGTAGTGCGGGACCAGCAGGTACGCGGCAACGTCCGCGTGGCCAACGATGCCATAGGAAATCGCGCCCAGAAACAGCAGCCCCATTCCCGAGAGGCTCGAGGATAGGCCGTCTACACCGTCTGTACAGTTGGTGGCATTAATAGAAACCCAAATCAGTATGGTGGCGGCAGGAAGAAACAAGACCGGGCTTACGATAATGGCGTCTTTATACAGAGGCAGCCATATGGTGTAGGGCTGTAACTGGCAAATGAATACCGATGCCATGAAGGCAATCACCAGATCTATGGCACCGAGGCGATACTCGCTCCAGCCGCCAATGGCCCTATCGTCCAGAAACCCGACGATCATCGCGACTGTTACGCACGCCAATATGCCGGCGAAGCGCCCGTCGAAGGGGACGGTGAGCAGGCAAAGCACCACAAAGATCGGTATAAAGATGACACCAGCCGACATCGGTTTACCAATACTCTTTTCGGCATCAATAGCGTATTCCCGTCCCTTATCGGTCGGCAGGAGGTGCCAGTATCGTGGCAATACCCACCAGGTGACGAGCGCGCCAAGTGCGGTACCAAGTCCGGCAAGAAAGATGTACGAAGAAAGCAGGCGAAAAGGTCCTGCAACTTCGGCGTAATAGAGGCCTAAGTCGTATAACACTGTGGGCACTTAAAATGGGGTGAGATGAGAGTATAGGCGCTATTGCAGGCCGACAAAATGAATGCTTGTTGGAGATTAGGTGATGAATCCTGACGAGGACATTTCACTGTTACGGGATGGGAGGGATTGTTAGGGACATTTGTGCGCTATTGATTCAGTCATGGCAAACTTAACGCGCAAAATCATGCCGTCAATGAGTGCCTGAAACATGACAAAGCATCATGACAAGCAACCACCACTGAAAAACAGACAAGAAAACATGGATCCAAGCGAAAGGGAGACGCCGGTGGATGATATTCCCTCAAATGAACAACCCGGAATAAGGGGTAGGGTCGGGTCAACAACGGTCAGTGCGGAATCCGTTAAGACACAGGTCGAACTGTTGTTGAACCGCAGAACTCGGATCATAGCGACGGTTGGCCCCGCTTGCAGTGACAGGGCCAGTATCGAGCGATTAATCAAAATCGGCGTCAACGTATTCCGTTTGAATATGTCCCATGGAGATCTGGGGACGCATCGGGCTGCTTATAACCACATCAGGGATGTGGCCGCGGAATTACAGATGGCTGTCGCTATTCTTGCAGATCTTTGCGGCCCCAAGATCAGAACCGGTGTTTTTCCTGGTGGCGTAATGTCATTGCGAGCTGGGCAAACAGTGACCATTTCAACGACCGCAGCACACGGCGGCGATGGCGTGATCGTCTCCCAATACAAAGCGTTGGCTAAAGATGTTCGTGAGAGCGACCAGATATTGCTGGCCGACGGGCTCTTTGAGCTAAAAGTGCTGTCCCTTAACGGCAGTGATGTGATGTGTGAAGTTATTCAGGGCGGCATGTTAGGAAACAACAAGGGCATGAACCTCCCCGGTGTCGCAGTATCCGCGCCCAGCCTCACAGAAAAAGATGTGATTGATGCCAATTTTGCGATCGAGCTCGGGGTGGACTTTCTGGCGTTGTCGTTTGTGCGAAGAGCCGACGATATACATTCCCTGCGCGCGTTGATCTCCGAAGCGGGCAGCGATTGCCGTATTATCGCTAAGATCGAAAAGTCTGAAGCACTCTTTAACGCGGAATCTATTTTGGCCGCTACGGATGTCATTATGATTGCCCGGGGAGATCTTGGCGTTGAGTTGCCGCCAGAACAGGTGCCGAGTGCGCAGGTGCAATTGGTGCGGCTTTGCCATGCGGAGGGCGTACCGGTTATTGTGGCTACCCAGATGCTTGAGTCCATGATGATCAATCGAAGGCCGACGCGGGCTGAAGTCACCGATGTCGCTTACGCGGTGGAAAGCGGCGTTGACGCGGTGATGTTGTCAGGTGAAACAGCAGCCGGAGAGCACCCGTTTGCCGCAGTCGACATGATGAATCGTATTTGTCGACAGACAGAGGCTCAGCTCTGGGAAGATGGGCACTATGGCCTGGTTAACACCGCAGCTGAACCGCCGCTACCCTTGTGGACGGTGATCGCCACGTCTACAGCAAAAATGTCGCGGGACCTGATGGCGCGAGCTGTGATTGTGGTGACCCGCAGCGGTAAGTCTGCCGAAACTGTTGCAACCGCACGCCCGGCGTCTCCGGTCGTCGCGATCACAGCAGATCCAAGGGTTTACCAGAGGTTAAGTTTATATTGGGGCGTTATTCCAATATTGGACCCGACGGTTGGGTCAGCTAATCCTAATGACCTTGCCAGGTCTCTTGCGGTAGAGCTTGGACTTGCGACCCAAGGACAATACATTCTGTTAGTGAGAGGGTTTCACGGTGATCATGACAAAAACCTTCCTTCGGTGACGGCAATCCAGATTTAATTGACCCGTTTGAACGGTTAAAAGTCAGAG
>JBLIIB010000212.1:0-7911 GCA_047634795.1 Candidatus Azotimanducaceae bacterium
ATATTGCTTGAACGTTTGCTGGTCAACTTTAATGTCGATACCCAGTACTTTCTTAAACCTTCCCTGAAGATATTCAGCCGCTTTAGCCCCCGTTGTCGACGATACCGTGAGTAAAGTCATCACAGGTAAGCGGCCGGTTTCTACCTGCGCTTCAGCAAGCAACTCACGCGCTCTTACAACACCTCGTTCCACTTTCTGCGGAGCGAACTCTTGAACAAAAGACGTATGCTGCCCCTTAAACCAGCTGGGAAATAAAGTATTCGTCGCTCGATAACCAGGAATCGCAATCACTTGATTAACGTATTCATCTGGATCAAACGCCGACTGTATCGCCTGCCTCAGCGCGCGATTCGCGGTCGGTTGTCCCTCACGCATATTGAACCAAAGATAGGCAACGCCGCCGGTTAGAAAGGTTTTGACCCTAAGGCGCTGATCAACCGCTTCCCGAACAGTTTCTGCACCGAGCCTGACATAGGCGATTTGGTTATCCCTGAACAAGTTGAGTCGGGTACGGTTATCGCCGGTCATATAGGCGACCTCAATGCGATTCAAGAACACATTCTTAGCACCCCAGTATTCCGGGTTTTTAACAAGATCAAGACTCGCATCGTGAACCCAGTTGCTCAACATGAACGGCCCGTTCGAAAGCAATGCACTGGCCTCGGTGCCATACCGCTCCCCAGCCGCCTCGTAAAACGCGGCCTTCACCGGGAAGAACACACTGTGCGGCATCAGAGACAAACAGTATCCACAGGGTTGTTCCAACTCGATCCGAAGCGTTCTGCTATCTATGGCCTGAATACCAAGCGCCGACAAGGGTAATTCCCCTGCCTGCACTAAAACTGCATTTTTAATCGGATGCATGATGGCCGCGAACGGCGATGCTACCAAAGGATCATTCACCAATCGCCATCCGAAAACAAAATCCTCAGCGAGTACAGCACTGCCATCCGCCCAGCGGGCATCGGCTTTTAACTTGAAGGTGATTGTTGTTGCCTCCGCCGTCCATGACTCCGCGACCCCACCCACCAAGTCGCCTCGCCGGTCGTAGCGCAACAGTCCTTCGTTGGTGTGACCGAGGACAAAGAAACTCACGAGGTCAGTCGTTTTAGTCGAATTTAGGCTCGGGGGTTCCTGGGTCATGGCAATGCGAATGGACTGCAGGCTTACGTCTAGCGGCGCTGCTAACGCTCCCTGCGCAGCTGCCAGCAGGCAAGCGGATATCAGAACCCTACTGACTGAACTACTACCAACCCTAATGCCAATAGGGTAACTGCGGTCAGGCAGGAATGCCGCCATGAAGGCACGAACGTTTGTTACACTGATAAAGCTCACTTCTTTTGATCTCACATGGAACAATTCCACCCTATTATCCAGCAATGGTTTAAAGAGCGATACGGCACGCCTACCGATATTCAGGCGATGGCCTGGCCATTGATCGCAAAGCACGAAAACCTACTCATCACCGCACCTACGGGAAGCGGAAAAACGCTGACAGCATTCCTCTGGACCCTCAACCGTTTCATCACCGGGGATCTTAAGGAAGGAAAAACAAGGGTGCTTTACGTCAGCCCTCTCAAGGCGCTGAACAACGACATTCAAAGAAATTTAATCGAACCACTCAATACGCTCCGAGCGCGTTTTGAAGCAACCAACACCGAGTTCCCCGCCATCAACGTCGCCACTCGCAGTGGTGATACCGATCAGAGTGAGCGCCGCAGAATGTTGCGAAAGCCGCCCGAGATTCTGATTACTACGCCGGAAAGTCTCAACATCCTGCTCTCGTCACATGGAGGCAAGGGCATGCTCTATGACATCGAAACCGTCATAATCGATGAAGTTCACGGAGTGGTGGATTCGAAACGAGGCGTGTATCTCATGTCTGCGGTTGAACGCCTCACTCGTCAATCTGGAGAATTCCAGCGCATCGCACTCTCGGCGACCATAAACCCACTTCAGAAGGTCGCAGAATTTGTTGCGGGTTACAGGCTGAATGGCAACTTGTATGAAAAACGTAAAATCGATATTTTGGTCTCAGGCGCCACAAAAGAGTACGACATCTCTGTGAGGTATCCCGAAGCCGCCGCCGATCGCGGCGAAGACGAAAAAATTTGGGACCACCTTGTTACCGACCTCCTACCAAAAATTCATGGGAACCAATCGACGCTAGTGTTTGTGAACAGTCGAGCACTCTGTGAGAAGCTCACCTTCAAACTAAATACCGCGGCGGGACGTGTCGTTGCCTACGCCCATCATGGTTCCCTGTCGCGTGAAATCAGAACAGAAGTCGAATCTCGTTTAAAACAGGGCAAGCTCGAAGCCATCGTTGCGACCAGCACATTAGAAATGGGTATCGATATTGGCGCCCTGGATGAAGTAATACTCGTACAGGCACCCGGGTCCATCGCGAGCACGATTCAACGCATTGGCCGCGCGGGTCACCAGGTAGGCGCCGCCAGCCGCTGCACTATCTACCCAACACATCCGCAGGATTTTGTTGAATCCGCGGTGTTGTCAGCGGCGGTCATGGAAAAATCACTGGAACCCGTCACCACGATCAACAACCCCCTAGATGTGCTGGCACAAATCATTGTTTCAATGACCGGGACAGAAAACTGGGATATCGATCATTTGTTTCAAGAAATTCGTTGCGCAACCGCGTTCAACTCTCTGCGCAGGCATGAGTTTGATCTTGTCATCAACATGCTGACCGGCCGATACGCTGACCGACATATTCGTGAACTAAAACCAAGAGTCAGAGTGGATCGCACAAACAATCGCATCGAGGCGAGAAAAGGCGCCTTGATGTCTCTCTATCTTTCCGGTGGCGTCATTCCCGACCGCGGCTATTTTCAACTCAAGCATGAAGGCGACAACGCACGAATAGGCGAATTAGATGAAGAATTTGTGTGGGAAGCCAATGTCGGGCAAACCTTTTCACTGGGTACACAAACGTGGCAGGTGAAAAAAATTACCCACAATGACGTTATCGTCGGCCCGGGGAAGCCAGGCAGCAGCGCGCCGCCCTTTTGGAAAGCTGAGCCACTCAATCGTTCTTTTCACTATTCAGAGAAAATTGGTGAGTTTCTCGAAGCCGCAAACCCTCGACTTGATGACACGTCATTTCGAGAAGAGCTCGTCACTCATAACAAGTGCGAAACTAAAGTCGCTGACGAGATCATTAGTTTCCTCAAAAGACAGCGTGCGCACTGTAATACGCCCCTGCCTCATCGCCATCACATCCTATTTGAACGTATTAAATCCGGTCCGGGCAAGGCCGCAATGCAACAGATGGTCATTCACACGGGCTGGGGCGCCCGGGTCAATCGGCCATTCGCCATGGCGCTGGAGGCTGGGTGGCATCGATCGTTTGGTGAACAACCCGAAGTATTCGTCGCTAACGAGTCTGTAGTATTGCAATTACCACGTGAGGTTTCCGCCACTGAGATACTGGACATGGTGCCTGCCGAAAAGCTTGAATCGTTGCTTCGAGAACGTCTGGAAGGTTCAGGATTTTTTGGCGCACGTTTTCGCGAAAGTGCGGGCCGATCTTTGTTGCTTTCCAAAGGCAGATTTAATCAACGAAAACCCCTGTGGATGAGCCGTCTGCAATCGCAGAAGCTCATGGACGCGGTGCTTAAGTATGAGGATTTTCCAATACTCCTGGAAACCTGGCGCACCTGCCTTCAGGACGAATTTGATCTCGAAAACCTTCGCGCCATGCTGGGTGAAATCGAGCAGCGCGACATCCAGGTGTCAGAAATCGACACGGCCACACCAAGCCCATTTGCCCAGTCCGTCGCCTGGGATCAGATCAACACCTACATGTACATGTCGGACACACCCAAGGGCAACAAAACATCCAATTTGAGAGAGGACCTTCTGAAAGAAGTGGTCTTTACGCCATCGTTAAGACCTACCCTTGATGCCGCGCTGATCACCTCCTTCATCGCTCAAAGACAGCGACTCTTGACAGGCTATGAACCGACCAACGACGCGGAACTCGAAGACTGGGTCAAAGAGCGATCTTTCATCCCGCAGGGGGAGTTCGATCAATTGCTCAGCCAATTAACGTTCATACCAAATCAAGTCGGCTTTAAAAAAGTAGGCAAAACGAACCTCGTCGTCTCAATAGATGACCAGCAACACCATGCCGATATTTTTTCAACGGCAAATGACTACGCCACCGAAGAGGCAACAGATCCTCTGGAATCATTGCTCGCTAATTGGTTGCAATACTATGGGCCAGTCTCACTCCATTTCATCGCTGAAACGCTTGGAATCGCGGAGGACCCACTGACCCTTTGTCTCGAGCAGCTTATTTCAGACGATGTTTTAATCTTCGGTCAACTCATAGGCGCGCAGGATCGCTATTACTTTTGTGATGCCGAAAACTACGAATATCTGCTGCGACAAAAACGTGCCCGGAGCCGACCGAACGTTGTTGCCAAACTGATCGAGGCACTGACGCCTTTCCTGTTTAGTTGGCAGCAAAAGAAACGGGCGACTGATCCACTCGATGAACTGTATGAATGCCTGGATCAATTAAGAGGACTCGCTCTACCCGTATCGCTTTGGGAAAGTGAAGTGATCCCCGCCAGACTCCGTCAATACAAGCCTTCGCAATTGGATCTGCTCTTTCAAGAAGGAGAGCTTTGCTGGACCGGCAATACCGAGAAACGCATTGCTTTCCACTTTGAAGGCGACATTGAACTCACATTTTTGCCTGCGGGCCAACCTTCCGCCATCATTCAGGACACGCGAGCTCGCTACGACTTTGGCGCCCTGCTAGATTTGACAGCGCTCAGATCAGACGAACTAACGAAGCGATTGTGGGCTGAAGTTTGGGCATCTCAAATAACCAACGATTCGATGATGGCGTTGCGCCAGGCAAGCGTGAACAATTTCAGCGAACCGCCACCAATGACACGATCTAGTCGAGGCCGCAGAGCCGCGTTTAATCGATGGCGAACCTCAACGCCGCTCGCCGGCAATTGGCGTCAACTGCCTATTGATATCGAACCGCTGGATTTACTGGAAGCCCAGGAAGCTCAGAAAGATCGAGCAAGGCTACTCCTTGGGCGATATGGCATTGTCTTTCGAGAGCTCTGCGTCAGGGAAGCGGACCCGATGAAATGGTCTGGGATATTCAAAGCGCTCAGACTGATGGAACTTTCCGGCGAAGTTGTTTCGGGGCGGTTCTTTGAACAGATTCCCGGTCCTCAATACATGACGCCCGCGTCTGTGCGCCATTTTCTGTTGCCAGATGACGAGAAGAGTGGAGAGAAGAGTGGAGAGAAAATTTTCTTTTTGAATGCTGCCGATCCCGTTAGCCCTTCTGGACTGGGTTTGGGTATTCACGGTGATCGACTCCCACGACGCATCGCATCCAATCATCTGGTTTATCATGGCAACCAGCTAGTAATGACGTCGGCACGCAAAGGCAAAGACCTCACTTTTTACGTCGAGGCCGATGCCCCTTCGGTGCAGCAATACCTGGATATTTTACATCACCTCATGTATCGCGCGTTTGACCCTGTAAAGCAGCTCAAGATCGAAACCATCAACGGTGAACCTGCCAGTTCAAGCCCCTACAAAGCTGCGCTTGAATCACGCTTTAATCTGTACAATGATTTTAAAGCTATCATTGTCCAACGAGAGCTATGATCCTAAAACCGTCAGCCTAAAACTAGAACCCTAAACCTATCAGCGCAAACCGTGAGCTTAGAACTATGAGCCTGTCTATCTATACCCATCCGGATTGTGAAATCCACGAAATGCCCAGACACCCCGAGCGACCAGACCGATTGCGCGCTGTCATGACACAATTGAGTAACCTGGGGTTGCTGGACACGGCCCAGGTAACGCTGGCGACAGAGATATCGGATGAGCTTCTACAGCAGGTTCATCCGCGCGAATACATCGCTCAGATCAATGGCAGCGAACCTGCTACAGGCGTGATTAAAGTCGATCCTGATACGTATATGAGTTCGGGCAGTACTAGAGCCGCAAAACTTGCGGCCGGGGCTCTGGTAGAGGCAACGATTGATGTTCTTGACGGGCGCTTTGATCGTGCTTTTTGTGCAATCCGCCCACCCGGACACCACGCTGAGGTAGCAGCAGCAATGGGCTTCTGCTTGTACAACAATGTTGCGCTTGCGGCTGAAACGGCGCTGTCGCGCGAGGATATTCATCGTGTTGCGATCATTGATTTTGATGTGCACCACTGCAACGGCACAGTCGATATCTTTAAGGATCGGCCTGAAGTGATGGTTTGTTCCAGCTTCCAGGAACACTTCTATCCGCACAGGTATCTCGACTACTCAAATGATCACATCCTGAACCTGCCGCTCGCCGCTGGTTCCAGCGGAGACGCGTTTCGCCGAGGAGTTGAGACAAGTTGGTTGCAACAACTAGAACGGCACCAGCCGGACATGGTCTTCATTAGCGCTGGTTTTGATGCTCACGTTGATGACCCGCTTGGGGAGCTTCGATTTCAGATTCCTGACTACGAGTGGATCACACATTCGATTGTTGATATCGCGGAAAGGTGTGCCGGCGGCAGATTGGTTTCAACCCTTGAGGGTGGTTATGACCTCGCCTCTCTGGCTCGCAGCGCAGGTGCCCATGTAAGCATCCTTGCTGCGTAAGAGCCGGCATCCTTAATGCGTAAGAGTCGGCGCCCTTGCTGGGTAGAAAGAACCGTAAGAAAGCGTAGCAAGAATCAAGAAAGGTAATCGCTAATAATCACCTCATCGATTTGAATCGGCAGCAGATAACGATCCGCATAATCCTTGTAAACACCCGTCTCTAGAAACAGCTGGAAGAGTTCTCCATCAAGATGTTGATCCTTCACCATGAAAGACATGATCTTGATGCTTTCTGATAGTTTTTTCGGCGCCTTGTAAGGACGATCAGCGGCGGTCAGTGCCTCAAAAACATCGGCGATGGCCATGACCCGAGCCGGCACAGACATATCACCGCCGTTGAGCCGTTTTGGATAACCCGTGCCATCCATCTTTTCATGATGCCCCCCGGCAATCTCCGGGACTCGTTCCAGATGTTTAGGGAAAGGCAGGCTTTCCAGCATAACGATCGTCTGGACGATATGGTCGTTAATCTTGAACCTTTCTTCTTCTGTCAGCGTGCCCCGCGAGATGCATAAATTATATATCTCACCAAGATTGTATTTGTTGGCGGGAACATCGACTTTAAAACCATAAGGATTTGCGGGATCAGCCGAATGCACAACGGCATCGTGCGCTATCACGTGGTCCAGTCGATCTGCGAGCAACGGCTCTTTACAGGGCAATGACTTCTCTGGTTCTAACGACCTGCGCTTCTGCTCCTCATGAGCGATACCTATTCGATCGCTCAAGGTTCTAGTCCAGGTTGCCTCGGCTATCTGCTTCACACGGTCCACTCGTTCATCTGCCATGAATTCACCGCCGAGGTTACATTCAGCAATAAACGCAAAGTCGTCGTCAATCTGCGCGAGTTGTTGATCAAGCTGTAATTTCAATTCTTTCGAGTAGTCCGTGCCGGCCAGGAGTTTCTCCTGATAGGCAATCACCGCCTCACTTTTTAGCAACTCAAAGCGCATTCGAACTTCGTGGATTCGATCCGTAATAGTCTCGAGTTTAGTGGCCTTATCAACCACATACTCCGGTGTCGTGACCTTGCCGCAATCATGCAACCAGGCGCCAATGTGCAATTCGTGCCACTCTTCCTCAGTAAGATCAAAATCTGCAAAGGGCCCTGCCGTTGTTCCACACACCGCACGGGTCAACATCTCGGTCAATTCAGGCACGCGTTCACAGTGACCGCCTGTATACGGCGATTTGGCATCAACCGCTCGGGCCATCAATGTAATGAAGGAGTCCAACAGGTTTTCCTGCGCTTCGATGAGAA
>JBLIIB010000213.1:0-7839 GCA_047634795.1 Candidatus Azotimanducaceae bacterium
TGGTATTCGCTATGCCATGACATTAACGATTCTCGTTAATGTCTGGTGCGCGTTTCATTATTTTATGAGCACCAGAACATTGAAGCAGAGTCTTGCGGGTGCGCCGGCTTAATCATGAGTTCCCATGTCGTCACATAGCGTCTGGTTTTCCCATTACTCAAGTCAGGATCTGATGCCTTGATATGTAATATTGATGTGTTTTTGATGACACTGTTTTAACTCACGTAAATATGAACCATGCCATCTGTTGGTTTTATATTTTTAATCGGTTTTGTTCCAAGGGCAGCGTAACTTCTTTAGGGAAGCTCTGATTAAAGTCTATTGGTCCGGCCGCGCAGGCCATTACTGCGTTTGGGCCGCACTAAAACATGTGCGCCTCAGCCTTGTCCTGACAAAAACATCCATATAATCAGAGCTTCCCTAGTTGTTCGCTACTAGGCGATAGCTTTTCAGGATACAGGGATGGTGAATCCATTAACTTTTCCGGCATTATGCTAAACGATGATCTATTTCGACCCGACGGTTTGTGCCCAGTTGAGCGGAGATGTTTGGAGTTTGACTGGTCTAATTGCCCAAGACTCGCGCATCTAGTTACAAGCGCCACGGGTCTCGCGTTCTGGGACAATTTCGTTTGATCACAAAATTGATGTGCGAAGATTGGCAGCGCCAAGACCAAACAGACCTAGCAACAATACGACGATGCTGTGGGGTGTGGGGACGCCGGCGCTAACTGTTTCAATATGCAGTCCGATGCTGAAATATGCGGCGCCTCGCTCGAAGGGGATGATGCCTCCGTCAAACGCATATACCGCGATGGTGTTGTTACCGATGCCCAGAAAATGCGCCACGTTAATGCCCTGAACGACCGTTGAACCGTTAGAGCGGTCATTCACCACTAAAGTGTTGTTAATGTAGATATCAATTTCATCGTTCACCAGAAAATCCATCACCGCGCTAATGATTGGATCTTCCAGTTGAAATCTATGCCTGAACCATGCCTCATTAGGCAATGAGGGTTCACCAGGGTTGGTGATAAAGGGGTCCGGGTGATCCCATATGATGCGTGCACCCGTTGCCGAGGCGAGCCCTGAATAAACGGCGTGAGCTGATCTCCAAATCGAATCATCAAAAAGAAAGTTGGTCCAGCCAGCTTGAACAGTATTGTTGGCTTTCCAGGTGGTATCGGTATCCACAGATAGGAACGCAGCAGAGGAATGGGTGCTGAGAAAAAGTGTGCTGACAAATAGAGACATTGCCAGAATAAGTGATGTGTTAATTTTTTTAGTCATTGTGCGGCACCCTCAATGTTGGCAATCAGATTCGGACGACTGCGGGTTTGCCTCAGGCGTGCAAGCAGTACCCCCGGTGGTAGCAGAAAAATGCTCGCGGGAGAGGCCTCGTTGGTTATCAAAGTAATGGTCATTTTATGATAAACACATTCGAGATCGAGGACCTTGTTTCCATTGTTATATGACTCTCCGTATCCTCTTGCCGTGAGGGGGTCGTTGAGATCAGGAATCATATTTGGAAGCACAGGATCGTCGAGACACGATGTTTCACCCGGCAGAAAGAAGCAATGCCCAGCATCCAACAAGTGAAGAAAGCTCTTTGTAATAAGGTTCTTAAGATTAAGGTTCTTATCATTGATTTCGCCTTGGTTAGTTATGAGTCCTAACTACCTACTGTTTTGACAGCCAGCAATTTCTCAACCGGGAATGAAAAAGTTGAACGCGGTATCAGCCAGAATCCGGTTTGACCTTTGGTTCAATTGACATGAAAGTGAGGCGTGTCATTTGACTCTCAGCAGGCCTTAACGTGCATCAGCGAACCATTAGATATTGTGTTATTACCATGCGCCAACGAACGGAAGTAATCTGATGGGTGCGCTTTCTCATCTCAAGGTGCTGGACCTTTCCAGAGTGCTAGCGGGGCCCTGGGCGAGCCAGACGCTTGCAGACCTTGGCGCCGAAGTGATCAAAATTGAGCACCCGGACGGTGGTGATGACACACGAGCCTGGGGGCCGCCATATATGAGTAATCCGGCAGGAGAACCAACGTCAGAGTCGGCCTATTTTCTCAGTGCTAACCGTGGCAAAAAATCTGTCTGTTTAGATATGAGCTCCACCAGTGGGCAGCAAGCCATTCGAGAACTCGCCGCACGCAGTGATATTTTGATCGAAAATTTCAAGGTGGGTGGGACCCGGAAATACGGGTTGGATTACGATTCACTGGCCGAGATCAATCCTGGGCTCATCTATTGCTCTATTACTGGCTTCGGTCAGACCGGTCCACTGAGAGATCGCCCCGGCTATGACTTCCTGGTTCAGGCGATGGGGGGGTTGATGAGTGTGACAGGACCTCCTGACGGCGCGCCGGGGGGTGAACCTCAGAAAGTCGGTGTCGCGTTGACCGATGTGATGACAGGTCTTTACGCAACAATTGGTATTCTTGCTGCACTGAGTGAGCGCGATCGCTCCGGCCTGGGTCAATGGGTAGATCTTGCTTTGTTAGACGTTACGGTGGCGACATTGGCGAACCAGGGGACGAATTATTTGGTTGGAGGTATTGATCCTGCGCGTCTTGGCAACGCCCACCCGAACATCGTGCCTTATCAGAGTTTCGTGGCAAGAGACGGCCATGTCATTGTCGCTGTTGGTAATGACGGCCAGTTTCAGCGATTTGTCGATACATTGGGTTGCCCGGAAATAGCGGGAGATGAGAGGTTCGCGAATAATGCTCAGCGAGTGATGAATCGAGAGTCATTGATTCCTCTTCTTCAGGCAAAGATGCTCGAGCGAGATAAAGACGATTGGCTTGCGCGGTTTGCTGCAGCGAATGTCCCAGCGGGACCTATTAACAGCGTGGCTGAAGCCTTCAATGAGCCACAAATTTTGGAGCGGAAAATGCGCATTAACTTGCCGCATCCAGAGAATCCAGAACTGGAGTTGCCGGGCAACCCTATCAAACTATCGAGAACCCCGGTGGAATATGATCGGCCGCCGCCGAGATTGGGAGAGCACACTGATGAAGTTTTGAGTACATTAACAAATGCTGTCCCGACGTTGCCAAAAGGCAATGGAACGGAGTAGAGGTTAAAAGTAGCGGCCCGATTATGCTGTCACTTTTTCTGAGGCCGCGACTCCCATACTTTTACATCTTAACTCTTACGTTCTAGCACCTAACCTGTGGTGGAGATGTCCAGCGAAGTATCTTGCCCTGCTTTTGCTGCATCACGCATGCGAGTGAGTTCCTCCCAACTCAGATAGCTGGTCAATCCATCCTCGTTGAAAAATACTATCGGGCCTTCGCAAACAAACAGGTACTCGGTATCTTCGAGCGCAATCGTGGCATCGTGCAAAACGCCATTGGGTTCATAGTCATAGTCACCCACATTTAAAATACCGTCGCGAACCTGAAGCTGTCCTTTAAGGATATAGGTGTGCGCATCGGACAAATGTTTGTGAGGTGCGGCAACGTAGCCTTTGTTCCAGCGAAACAGCGCCACCCATCTGCCGGTCTCGGGACCGGTCCACAACACTTTCATCCAGGCCATGCCGGGTTCAGTTTCTATCCAAGGCTCATCGGCCTTAACAATGATGTCTGCTAGCTGGTCGTTAATGGGGCTCAGTTCTTGTAATGGCATGGTGACTCCGTTCCTGATTCAGAACCTTCAGACTACTTCGATTCGGGCATCAAACTCAAATCTAAACAGGTGGGATCAAACTAAGGTACATTAGAGATGAAACAGAGGCAAAATCAGGGAGAATGACAATGACTCATCCAGCCAACCAATCGGTTGATGATTTTATTGGTCGGGGAGCGGTCGAAGACGTACTTGAGCCCGACCTGGCCATTATCGATGCCCATCACCATTTATGGGATATCAGAGGTCTTTCGACGGAGCCTTATCATAGCTTTCAGCAGAAGCTCTATTTGTGTGAGGAAATCACAGCGGACATCAACCACAGTGGTCACAACATCGAGCAGACGGTATTTGCCCAATGTGGTGCCTTCTTCCGCGCTGATGGCCCAAAGCAATTCCGGCCGGTGGGTGAAACGGAATTTGTGCACGGAGTCGCGGCCATGAGTCGCTCGGGACGTTATGGCGATACCCGTTTATGTACTGGGATATTCGGTACCGCTGACCTCCGACTTGGTGCCGCGGTTGAAGAGGTCATTGAGTCACATATCGCCGCATCCGCAAATTTTAGGGGCATAAGAAGTGCGTTTCCCTCAGACCTTAACGAGACTTTTATGGCAGGCGTCGCGGTGCTTGAAAAGCATGGGTTAAGTTTTGACAACTGGTCTCCGGACTATGAGCGGTTGCCAACCCTGGCAAAGTTAGCGTTAGAGAATCCCGGTGTGACAGTGATTGTTAACCACCTTGGCGGCCAAATTGATGTGGAGGCGGGTGATTCAGGTTTCAAACGTTGGCATCAATGTATCAAGACCGTCGCAGCATGCCCGAACGCGGTGATGAAATTGGGTGGTGCACAGATGAGAATCGATGGGTGGGAACCCTCATTTCATATGAACCAGCGAGACATGGCTTTGTCATCTGAGACATTTTGTGAATTGCTTTATCCTTATTATCTGGCCGCCATCGAAGCATTTGGACCGGATCGTTGTATGTTCGAAAGCAATTTCCCGGTTGATCGTGAATGCGTGTCGTATCGTACTTTGTGGAACGTATTCAAGCGAATTGCTGCCAAGGCAGGGATGAGCGCATCGGAGAAGGGCGATCTGTTCAAAGGCACGGCAGCGCGTGCTTACCGCCTAAGCACCTAGGGGGATTATCAACCGCGATGAGGGATGTCGCAGCGTAACGTTTACCTCCCATTCAACGGATGTCAGAATCCGCCGATCTGAAATTATAATTTGTTAAGGACTTTAGTAGTGATGCATTCCTATACGGCGGAAGAAACCGCTTTGTTTGATCATATCGTTCGCGAACGCCATTCGATCCGAGGTTTTTTGCCTGATCGAATTCCTGAAGCGTTGATCACAAAGGTGTTTGAAACAGCCTGTTGGTCACCTTCAGGCACAAACGTGCAGCCCTGGCAGGCCTGTGTCGCATCAGGTGATGTGCGAGATCACATTAGGGCAGGCTTCATGTCGCGATCAGAAAGTGGGGTGCGCGCCGAACCCGATCACCCAAGCGACGGCAAGGTTGTGGGTGCTTGGCGCGATCGAAAACGCGCCTGTGCCCGGGCACTTTATGGCGCAATGGGTATTGCCTGGGAAGACAAGGAAGGCCGTGGCAGAGCGGCACGAAGAAATCATGAATTTTTTGACGCGCCTCATGTTGTATTCCTGTGCATTGATGACGTTTTTGGGGCCCAGACGATCGCCGATGTTGGGATGTATGTGCAAACACTGATGCTCGCCATGAGTGTCAACGGTATTGCGTCTTGCGCTCAAGGAACGTTGAAGGACTACCCTGATCTTGTGAGGGAAGCTTTTGGGCTCGGGTCAGAAACGAAGGTTCTGTTTGGTATCAGTTTTGGTTACGAAGACCCGCACGTGCCTGCCAATCAGGCGCGCACGGAGCGCGCTCCTTTGACCGAAACAGTTCAGTTTCTGGGCTAGAATAGAAGGGCCAGCGGCTGAGCTAACCCGTATTGAGAATGGCCGCGTATTGATCTTTGGGGTGAACCGATCAGCAGTTGAGCGCTTTTTTGGTTCCCTTGATACCGCCATTGTATATCCCGCGAACAACGCCGGCAGCGGTTTCTTCATCAGCCCCTTTTGGATCGAACTCGCCGATCCATTCCACGGCGCAGACATTTTCACCCGTCGGCGTGATCACAACCCTGGCGCTATAGTTGGATACGGGTAGGGGATTGTCTTCATTGACAATGGAGTAGCCAAAGACCAATGCCTCCCGGTCATGTTCATCCAGTCGCTCAATTACTTTGTTGTCTCCCATGGTGATGGTTCTCACCGTGCCGACACCTTCCCCCTCGATGTCGAAGGCCGTGATGGCGCCTCCCACCTTGATGCGGGCAAAGTCGCCCAGCACATCAAAAACTGCGGTGGCATTAGCGTTGATGGTTTCGTTGACTTGGACTTTGGTCATTATCATTTTCCTTTTTGTACGTCTTCAAAACTGTCGATGTTTATCGCTGGCAGGTCATCTGCCAGCGGCATGTTAAGGCTCTGGAAGGGAAATAGATCTCCGTGTGATTTGGTGCTACCCACCTTATCTTCAGGACATTGCAGCACAATGAGGGGTGCTTTGAAATTGTCCCAACAATTGATGGTCGATCGTTCCTGTTCGCCTCTGCTTTTATATTAACAGGGATGAGATGCTTGATTATTTTCGATTTAGCCGTCGAATCTATGCAGTGGTGATTCGTCGAATGGTGATACCCCAAGGCTGGCGGGGATGCGGACAAGAATGTTCTTGCTTTGGGAACGGGCGTCATGGCGCGGCAATCGCTGCCCATGGCACCGCTCACGTTAAGCGCTGTCGCCGATATTTGTATCGGAACAGACGCTCAGGGTGAGCAGGGTGTTTCAGGCCTCCGCGATAAATCCTGGCCAGCTGTCCATGTAGTCGATAAATTTTTTCGACAGGCCTTCATTGACAAGATAGTCCCGCGTAACGGGCAGCGCCACCGGCGTGAACTCGGCGTCTGCGGCATAACGGTTAGGAAAGTCATGTTGAAGGATTGCGGCACGCCCGAGCATGATCCAGTCAATATGATGGTTCATTGCCCGATCCGCGTCCTGCGGCGTACGGATATTACCTGCGACACCCAGTTTTACCTGACCACGTTCAAGCCCTGCAAACAATTCCAGTAGCGAATTACCTGCAAAAGCCTCATCGACCGGCTCCTTGAAGGCATCCCACAGTGACATATCGAGGAAGTCCAGACGATCATCGTTCAGGTAGCGTGCAGCCATTTCCAGCGTTTCGTTGGTCTTGATGCCAAACCTTTCGGGGGACAGTCTTACGCCCAGTTGTAAATCCGGACGGCAGTTGTGCCTAACGCCGTCGATGATTTCTTCCAGAATCCGATATCGATTCTCCAACGAGCCGCCGTATTCATCCTCTCGACGGTTGGTTTCTTCGCTGAAGAACTGGCAAAGGATATAGCCGTGAGCACCGTGTAGTTCGACACCATCATATCCTGCCTGGTCACAACGCACGGCGGCCGCAATGAAATCGTCCCGCAATTGCCGCACTTCATCCGTTGAAAGCTCGCGTGCCCCGGTTTCTTCGTCAGCGGAGGCACTAACGGGTGCTTGTCCGATGATATCTTCAGGCGATCGCATGCCAGCATGATGCAACTGCGCGTTCGCTATACTGCCCTTCGCCTTGATGGCCTCTGCCAATCGGCTGAGACCTTTAATATGCTGGTCGCCGAACGCCCCAAGCTGGCCGGGGAACCCTTTACCGATTTCCTGTACATGGGCGGCGCAGGTCATGGTCAAGCCAAAGCCACCTTCCGCTCTTTTAGTCAGCCAGTGAAACTCTTCATCAGACAGGGTACCGTCTTCGTGGCTCTGCCAGTTTGTCAGAGGAGCCAGCATGAAGCGGTTTTTCATTGGGCGGCCGCGTGTAAATTCCAGGGGGGTCAGTAACTTACTCATTGATGGGGTACTTTGAAAAAGAAAGCAGTATGCCTGCCGAAAGCATAGATACGTATGCCGTTGATGAGCAGCATCTGCAGGTATCAATATAATTTATGCCCTTTTCGAATTATCCGGAATTCGTCGTTTCACCGTGCAAAGACTCACGGGGGTGGTCGCGATGCCTATATCCGCGAAATTTAAGTCTCTGATTCGCTACTCTGAATCCAACTGTTATCGGGTGGCTAGAAAAATGCGCGG
>JBLIIB010000214.1:0-7797 GCA_047634795.1 Candidatus Azotimanducaceae bacterium
AATATCCGCAATGCCGCGATTTGATCCACAACGGTCATACCGTCATCAAGGACACGGCCGAACACCGTAAAGCCGCCATTCTGATCATCCAGATTGCCTGAATTATCACCCAAATTCACAAACCACTCACTCGTTGCGCTGTTGGGATCACCTCCCAATTTTGCCATCGCGACCGTACCGCGGGTGTTCGAGATGCCAAATTCATTGACCACGGGTAGCTGGGTAACAATATGGGGCGCTGAACCATCGCTCTCGTCATACCTGTACCCACCACCCTGGACAACGAAACCAGGAATACTTCGGTGCACAAAGGTCCCGTTGTAATCTCCACGATTGACGTAGCCTAAAAAATTTTGAACCGTTAGCGGGGCTTCATCTTCCAACATCAGAATATCGAAAGAGCCCACTGGAGTGGTTATCGTAACGACCGTGTCTGCTCTCACCGATGACGAGATCAGTAATGTTAATAAAATGAAATAAATGTAATTAAGGCTTTGTGGGGATTTCATGAAGTTGAAGACCGCGGATGAAGCGAAGATATTACCTTATTCGTCCCCCTAACAGAGCGTTAGGTTCAGCAATCGTTGCCACGTCCATAGCCACATCGATTAAAAAGCCGAGCCCAATCTAAAGACCGCGTTTCAACCCAACTAAATAAGCGGAGCAACGACAGCTATACCGCGTGTCCAAGGACTCGTGTAACCTTAAAGAAAAAGCCGCAAACGCCTCTACTGATGAAGACACCAAACGTTACCCGCCACTACCTTAATCACCACCTGGACTCATCACGATGGGATATCTTTAAGCCCCGCCAGAATGACATTGTCGTCACCACCTCTTACAAATGCGGCACGACCTTTACGCAACAAATTCTCTACAACCTGCTGGTGCGAAATACCTTCGATGACGAGGTGTTCCCGGAACTGGGGATGGTCGCGCCGTGGGTTGACGCGCGCTTCATACCGCTCAGCAAACCGCAGATGAACGAGCTGATCGAAGCCCTAACGGGACGCAGGTTTCTAAAGTCTCATCTGCCGCTGGACGGGCTGCCCTATTTTCCGCAGGTCAAATACATCGTTGTAGCAAGGGACCCCAGAGATGTATTTATGTCTCTGCTAAACCACTATGGCGCATACACAGACTTTATGTACGGGCTGCTCGATAATCTCGAAGGTTCTCAACCCATGCCTCGCTACAACGGCGACATCAAGGAACTCTGGAAAAATTGGATTTCTCAAGGATGGTTTGAATGGGAACAAGAGGGCTATCCATTCTGGTCAAACATGCATCACACCCAGAGCTACTGGGACTACAAATCTATGCCCAATTTCTTGTTCCTGCACTACTCAGACATGATCAGAGATACACACGAAACTATTAGGCGAATTGCCGCTTTTATTGATTTGCCGGTCAGTGAAAACGAGATTTCCCTCGCTGCACGTGCCGTATCCTTCAAGCGGATCAAAGAGCAAGCCGTCGCTGAAAGCGCAAAAGCCTCAGAAGTACCCGAGGCATTCGCGGGCGGACAGGAAACATTTATCAACAAGGGAACTAACGGTCGCTGGAACGACCTGCTCGACGACGACGACATCAAACGCTATGAAGAAACTCGAGACCGCGTGTTGTCGCCAGACTGCGCGTCCTGGATTGAAAACGGCGGTATCGTTTCCCGATAGATTCTCAATAGAACACAAGATTCTCAATAGAACACACGCTGCATGCCGGATTTCGTCACATCAGTTGTCAAAGAGTAATTCCCATGGAAAAAGTAGCAATCTTCGTCGATGTTCAAAACATCTACTACACGACAAGGCAGACATTTGGGCGCCAATTCAACTATCGAGCACTCTGGCGCCAGCTAAATGCCCAGTTTGAGATCGTCGAGGCAAATGCCTACGCGATACACAGCGGCAACGATGGGCAGTTCAAATTTCAGAATGCGCTTAAATCCATTGGGTTCACCGTCAAACTCAAACCCTATATTCAGCGTAAAGATGGTTCAGCAAAGGGCGATTGGGATGTGGGTATTACCATCGATGTGCTCGACGCGATCAGGCGTGACGGACCCAAAAGTGTCGATACCGTCATTCTACTGTCTGGCGACGGTGATTTTGACTTACTGCTCGAAAGAATAAGACGGACCGACAATGTTCCATCCATTGTGTACGGAGTACGCCCTTTGACGGCCGCATCTCTCATTGACTCGGCATCCCTCTTCCATGAAATCGGCGATGACTTGCTGCTATAGGATTTTTTTAAACTAATAATTTCAGCCGTATAGTGCCGATCCCCGTTCACTCGCGGCTTCCGAAAGAGTGGTTCCTGGAAAGATCCCGGCGCGCTAGTAAACCACCAACAAGGCTCGCTGCCGTTCATTTATTTTGTAATTTTTAGTCACCAGCGCTCAAGGTTTTGAATTTCGTGCCGATTCGTTATTTGGAACTCATGAGCCTTAGCAATGATCCTAGATGTTTACACACTACAAGTAACCTGCGCACTAGTCGCTTTCGCCAGCGTTATTATTCTCTTCGCGCTCAGGCTGTCCAATATCAAGCCTGTCGCGGTGAACCATTGGCTGGCAGGCATGTGTTTGCTATCGCCAGGTCTTCTTTTGCTCGGGTTTCGAGACCAAATAGGTTTGCTATGGAGCGCCGTTTTAGCGAGTAGCGCTATTGTCGCGGGCATGCTGCTTTTACATCGAGGCGTGCACCGTTTCATCGGTAACCCACCCAGAAATCGTTTGGACCTGACGGTGCTTGTGGGGTTCGTCGCAGTGTTCATGTTTTTCACGTATGTCTATCCACACTATGCGGCCAGAATCACCCTCATCAGTTTCGTACTAATAGCCATCTGCCTCGATACGGCCCGGGCACTTTACAAAGAGCACGACGCAAGTTGGCGCACGGCGGGTCACGCGGTCTCGGCGACATTTTTACTGCTTGCCCTCGCTCTCGTGTCACGAGAGGTTACGATCTTGCAGGATTTCGCTGACTATTCGCCAATCGGTGATAGAGCGGCCGGTGCCTTTTTTCTTGCGGTTCTGTTTGTCGTGGGTGCGATCACAATGACACTCACATTCCTCTGTCTGGCCGAGGTCTCCTCCGAGTTCCGCCTGTTTGCCAGCGCTGTCAGCCACTGCTCTTCATCAATCATCATTACCGACGCCAAAGGGAGAGTGACTTACACCAACCCGGGCTTCGAAAAGAAAACAGGATTAACACTAGAGAAACTTCAGAAAAGCACCGAGCCTTATGGCTTTGGTGAAATGAACCAGGATCAACGCAGAGAACTTTGGGCGACCCTGGGAACCGGCAAGACATGGCGCGGTGAACTACAAACGATAGGTAGCGACGGGTCAAAGCGCTGGGAGGTGACGACGATTTCCCCCATCAGACTTAAGGACGGCACAGTGAGCCATCTGGTTGCCGTCCAGGAAGATATCAGCGCCAGAAAAGAGGCCGAAGACAAGATTCGGCAGATGGCTTATCACGATGCTCTAACGGGTCTGCCCTCGCTACGCCTTGCCAAAGACAGGCTGAACGAAGCCTGTCTGCTTGCCAGCAGAACAAATACTTTGGTCTCGGTGATGTTCCTCGATCTCGATGGTTTCAAAGCGATCAACGATACTTTTGGACATGACGCCGGAGACGAACTACTCATTGAAGTTTCCAAACGAATGCAGGCCATTGTCAGAGAATCAGACACCGTCGCACGCATCGGCGGAGACGAATTCCTGATACTACTGACGAGTCTGACCCAAACAGATGGCGTCAACCGGGTGGCGGAGAAAATTATTCAAATCGTGTCAGAACCTATTCATTTGTCGGACGGCCGGCAGGTTTCCGTTGGTACCAGCATCGGTGTCGCGTTCTATCCCACGCACGGAGATTCGTCCGAGCTCGTACTCAAGTTGGCAGACGCGGCCATGTATGAAGTAAAACGAAACGGGAAGAACGACTACTGTATCGCCGCTTAGCGAAAAGTTATTGGTTGACAGCCCGGGTCGAGCCAGACGCTGAAAAGACGAAAGCCTCAAAATTCAGTGGCATTCGAAGGACCCAGACAACAAAGACCGCCCGGATGCTATCTTTGATGACAAGCCACATCGATCAGCGCGCCTGTGGAGAGTTCGTTTGATGCACCTCGTCATTATCGGAACCATCTTCCGATACAGCCTCAATGATCTCGCCTTCCCCTTCATCGATATCGTGCATTCGAAGCGAAAAAACATCGCCCGTATCCACCTCGGCATCATAGGGACTGAATGGATAATCTTTGAGATCATCAAAGCGGACACCCACGCGTTCTAACTGTGTCCGCCGTTCTGTATAACCCAAAATTAGTTTTGTCTCTAAGACCACAAAACATCAACAAAGCGTTCGAAGTGGAGCAGCACTACACCACCATTCGCGCGTCAACATAACCTTGCAGACCTATTAGTCAGCAGCGACTTCGGATCACGCTGAGGTTTGCCTAAAGTACAGCGCTATCGATCAATGTCGTGTATGTTTAAAGCACATAAAGGAGAAACTAGTGCGACTGACTCAGACAGATGCTTCGTTCGTTTATATGGAATCCGCAAGTGGACCCATGCATATATCGTCCGTTTACGTCATAGAAGGTGAAATCAGCTTTGAAAAACTAGTGAACCGATTAGAGAAACGCATCCACCTTATCCCTGCTTACCGGCGCAAGCTCATGCAGGTGCCATTTAGTTTGTCCCACCCTGTTTGGGTTGATGATCCGGATTTTGATCTTAGCAACCACCTTGTTCATCACCCGCTTGATCCCGGCACATCGCTTGAAGACGCGATGAACGCGGCGGTTGAGCTCAACGAACCCATCATGGACCGATCAAGACCCCTCTGGAAAATGGTCATGATTACTGGCATACCGGACAAAACACTCCTGTTACAGATGACACATCACGCGATGATTGATGGCGCTTCCGGCATCGAACTCACCATGATTCTTTACGATCTTGACCCTAAAGCGGGAGAACCCGTACCGCCCAACGAGCCTTGGGTACCAGAACCACCACCCAGCATTGCGCAGCTCATCCAGGATGCTATGCAGGAAAACATGCGGGAGTTTAGTGATAAAAACCCCTTCCAGTTAATGACCGCAGCTGCCAAAAACGTTCGGGCACTGGCAAAAGCGGGCGAAGTGATCGCTCGATTCGCGTCTCAGCCGGCCATTACTGCCCCCTTCAATGCCGGCACCGTTGGCCCAAGAAGAAATGTGGGATGGCTTAAAAAATCATTTTCAGAAATCCGGGAAATACGCCGACATCTCGGTGGCACGATTAACGATGTTGTCCTCGTCGTTGTAACAGAGGCTGTCGCTCGCTATCTAAAGCACCACGAAGAAAATACTGAAGGTCAGTACCTGCGGGTTATGTGTCCAGTTAATGTCAGAACAGAGAACGAACAGGGCGCGCTGGGGAATCAGGTATCCGCGATTTTCCCGCGACTCCCCGCCACGCCAATCCACCCGGTGGAACGATTACATACGGTAATAGCCGAAACCGAACGCATCAAGCGAGAACAAGAAGCCCAGGCCATGACCATAATGCAGGAAAGCATGCCGCATATCCCGCCGCTGGCGATGCTGGCGACGCAACTTGTTGGCTCCTCATTGGACCCCACAACACTTGCAGCTCAAATGCCCACGCCGCCCATACCAAAGCTACCGGGCGGCGTGCGGCCACCGAACCCGGGTTACAATTTCACCTGCACGAACGTGCCGGGCGTACAGGTACCGCAATATATGTGTGGTCATGAAGTCACGGATACCATTGGGCTTCTGGTGTTAAACGGCAGCGTTGGTTTCAGCGCGACAATTTTAAGTTACAACAAGCAGCTATTTTTTAGTTTCATCTGCGAACCGCGATTACTACCCGATTTAGATGTCATCGTATCCGCCGCAGATGACGTATTTGGTGAGTTATTGCTCGCCGCTCAACAGAAGTCCGCTAAATAGCGCAGGAGTCACCATGCCAGACAAGACCTACCCAAAGAACATCACATTACCGGACGGCGCTGTGGTAACGATTGAATTGATGACCGCCGCAGACAGAGACGCTGTTCTCTCCTTTGCCGGTCGATTGAACGAAGAAGATATGTTGTTTCTCCGCGTTGATATTACGCAACCCGAAGTGGTCGATGAATGGATGTTTAACATCAAGTCTGGCAGATCACTTTCACTGGCGGCATTCGATGATCGTGGCCTTATTGGTTACGCTTCAGTGATTAGAAACGCGGCACCTTGGACAAGACGGGTGGGTGAAATCAGGGTCAACGTAAGTCAAGAATATCGAGCTCGAGGCCTGGGTAAGAACTTAGCTTCAGAAATCTTCTCGGTCGCCAGAGGACTTGGACTAAAGAAACTGATGGCGAACATGACCTCAGATCAACAAGGCGCGCAGAGCGCGTTCAGACGTCTCGGCTTCGTACCAGAAGCTTTGCTCGCCGATTATGTTGAAGACAGGAACGGCACTGCTCGGGACCTTGTGATTATGTCCTACGACATCGATGGCCATAGCGACCGAATAGCAGACACCGTGAAGATTTAGGTTGCCACCAATTTTTGCTGATGCTGTCGGGCCGACAGCACCAAGGAATCCAAAGTTGCCGGATCTGGTCGTCGCGGCCAAATTGGCGAGGGAACCTCTGATCCCTGTTTATTCGTCCGCGCCGCGTAGGCCGCGCCGCGTAGGCCCAATTACCCTAGCAATCAGAGCTTTTCTAGTTAAAAGAAAGCTCCAACGTCTCAAACTGCGAACAACTCGACTCTCCTACATCCAGGCAGGATTTACCTTCACACCGAATTCGGCCCTGTAGCGCTGGCGCAATACCTTCGGTCGTCAAAGCGATTGCCTGTCTTGTTTGCTCAACCATCGTAGGAGCTTTCCCAGGGATTGGACGAATAATCTGATTCGCGTTCAGCATCTCATAACCATCCTGATCTGACTTTCTGGGATACGCGAGCATATACCCATTGGTTACCGCACGAATCTTTTCATCCCGCTTAACGTCTCGATAAAACCCTCCCTCCAGTATCTGAAGATTGCGTGCCTTTTCACCCGGCACGTCGGGGTAATGGCTATATCTAAAGCCTGAAATCTGCAACCACCAACCGTTACCCGGCCAGTCTTCGACCGCATGATCGACCACCTTCCGCAAGGTTTCTCCTGTGATTTCGATCTCGTATAGCGCACCAGGATACTGAAAGATTTCCCGCAGGTGTCGTTCGCGAAGCACTGCTCCGGCCGCAATATCCTGATTCAGTCTCATCGCACCCGAATTGAGAAAGGCGATTTGGGCATTGGGATAAGCACCTAAAGCCTGATCCGCAATAAAGTTCCCAAGGTTAGTTTCATGCTTCCTGATCTTGAGTTCTTCTCCTTCCAGAACCACGTTCGTTTTGCCCAACTCGACATCAAGACATCCCTCGGGCATCAGGGATTTTTGACAGAAATCGACGTCAAACTCAGCACCTATATTTTCCAACTCCGCCAGCATCGCCGCGTCCTTGCCAATTTCAGCATCGAGCGGCACGTAACGAAAGGTTGTTTTCACCTTGCCATTCAAATTCAGGGAAATTTTCGCCACTGCAGCACTTCGCGCATCTGCGTCGGCCTTAACCACCAGACGATTTCCTACAGCCGTGCATTGACGATTATGCTCGTGACCACCGAAAATAATATCGGGCCCATCTTCACCGGACGCTATCAACACTTTCACATCATCTGACATCCTAAGATGGGTTAGCGCTATCACAACGTCATGACCGCTC
>JBLIIB010000215.1:0-7695 GCA_047634795.1 Candidatus Azotimanducaceae bacterium
ACCCGCCATCTCATAGGCCTGCGCGACAGCCATACGAGTGACAGCATTCACATCAGGCATCACCAGATCATGGTCAGTGTAAGGATCACTGGCAAGTATCGATGCTTTCACTCGCACAGCCCTTCCCATACCCAGTTCTCGCGCTTTCTTTTCGGAGACAAGTACCGCTGCCGCAGCGCCGTCGACGTTGACTGAGCACATCAATTTTGTATTCGGATAAGAAATCATCTCAGCGTTCATGACCGTTTCAAGCGGTGTTTCGATCTGATACATCGCCTTGGGATTCAAAGTTGAATGGTGGTGATTCTTCACAGAAACTTTGGCGAACTGCTCAAATGTAGTGCCATATTTTCTCGAGTGTTCCATGCCAGCTTCCGCGAAGACGGCAGGCATGGTGCCAGAGCCCAACAACCCTTCCTTCGGAATGCCCTTCCCGCCACCGGCGCCGCCTAACAGTCCCTTACCCATCTGCTCGACACCAACGGCCAGAACTACGTCGTTAATACCTGCCTTAATCGACATCCACGCCTCACGAAAAGCAGTGGCGCCTGTTGCACAGGCATTAGCGCAGTTCACAACGCCAATACCGGTTTGCCCAATTTCCTGCAAAATACGTTGCCCGACCATGGCATTCGCCTGGCCAAGATTGCCGCAGTAAAGCGCCTGCATGTCCTGAATCGTTAATCCTGCGTCATCCATTGCCATCAAGGCCGCGGTTGCGCCTAACTGCGGAACCGTTTGATCGGGAAACCGACCAAACTTAATCATGTCAATTCCTATTACATAGACATCACTCATGAGTCTTTCCTCTTAGAATTAGTAAGCGTTACGCTGATGGCTTAAAGAAGTAGCTAATGTAGCTATTACCTTCTTTGTCTTTTCGCCCAAGCGCATCGTCGAATACAACATCAATTGGCATATCGAATTCGATATTCGCCGGATCGGGCTCTACATCGATTAAATTGCCTTTCAAGGTGCCGCCATCTTCCAGGTCAACAATGGCCGAAATATAAGGCACCTGGACACCCGGAAAGCTTCGATGGACGATGCTATAAGAATAAAGTTTGCCCTTGGTGGACAATCGTTTGGGTGTCATCTGATCCCTAGAGCCGCAACTTGAGCAGTTAGCTCGCTCGCCCAGAAAGATGGACCCGCATGCATCACACTTATGCCCCTGGAGATAGGGATCGCTGGTGCCCGCACCTTTTAGCCAATCTACGACTGGCAACGGTCCGCTGACCGCCTCTTGCTCCGACATGGGATTTTCCTCAGTGGATTGTGAAAACTAAAAATAGCTAAAGGCTTTCTATTAGGCAAGCTAAAGGCTTTCTATTAGGCAAGCTAAAGGCTTTGTACCCGCAACTTTAAGGGCTTTCCAGTGGACAAGCTAAGGGCTCTCTAGTGGACAAGCTAAGGGCTTTCCAGTGGACAAGCTGAGTGCTCACAATAAACCCCTTAGCTCTTTCTAATCAAGGCCTTAGCCAACGTAACGGGTAATACCCGCAACAACGATTCTGTGGGGGCTAGCCGTAGACTCGTGACATCGCCTTATCGGCCCGCTCGCGGAGGCTTTCAATTTTCGCCGCCATCACGGGCAGTACTATCTGTTCGACACCCAGCGATTCGAAACGCTGCATCTCACTGAGATCACGGACGGAACCATGCGGGCTGACGTAAATTTTGATCTCCGATAGCGTTCGCCCTTCGGCTTCCAACAAGTTGTTCAGAACGCTTAGTCGTTCTTCTAGCGCGTCAGGCGTCAGATTGAATCCGTACCAACCCTGACCCACTGTGGCAACCCGCTTCAGCGCCGGATCACTCTCTCCGCCAAAGATTATGGGAGGATGAGGTTGCTGTACCGGCTTGGGGTTCTGGTAAGCCGCTTTAACGGAGAAGTACTTGCCCTCAAAGCTCGAAAGCTCATCGCACCAGAGTGTCTTCATCACCTCGATGCATTCCATCGTTCGGCCTGCGCGATCCTGCCAGGGCACGCCGAGCGCATCAAATTCTTCCTTCAACCAACCGATACCAACGCCCAATTCAAATCTACCGCCAGAAAGGTAGTCAAGATCGGCACAGACTTTGGCGGTGTAAATAGGATTACGCTGTGGCACGAGGCATATGCCAGTGGCCAGCCTAATTTTGGTGGTGTGCGCCGCGACAAAAGTTAAAGCGCTAAATGGATCCAGGAGACTCCTCGGGTCCCCTGCTATTCGGCCATCATCGGTATAGGGATATTTGGATTCATACTCTGGGAAAAACATGACATGTTCCGGCACCCAGAAACAGTGGAAGCCTTTCTCTTCGACATGTTGGGCAGCCTCTGCAATATAGTTCGGGCTGGTGTATTCGTTAAACGCCATCTGGCAACCAATCTTCATGAGTTCTCCTTAGAAACAGCCGATTTATTATTTTTTATCTGATATTTGTTACACACTATTTGTAGTTTGGGCATCAGTTACTGCTGGCGTCTTTAGGAATGCAAACAGCGCCGCGGATAAGAGCCCGAGGCCACCCGCAACGATATACGGAATCTGATAGCCACCGCTATAACCGGACAGCCAGCCCAGCAGGAATGGCCCCCCGGAGACACCGGTCATCGTGATCAGGTTCGACCAGGAATACAATCTCGCGTAGTACTTGAGGCCGTACACCTCAGCGATAATCAGTGGTTGCAGCATCAGCAAATTCCCCACCGACACACCGAAAACTGCAAGACTAAGGTACATCCACATCACTTGATCAGACAGACCAATCGCCACCAGTGACGAGCCCTGTATCAGCATCATCACCAGGGTAAAACGAAGGGTCGAAATGCGGTCCAGAATCATGCCTCCGGCAAGGCGCCCAGCGACGCTGAACGCTGGCATGATCGCAATGCCCCAGGCCGCATATTCAGAAGACAAGCGCTCACTCAGCACGCCGTACTGATGGGCGATACCACCCACCTGAGCCAGCATGGTCAGGACATAGGAAATGGCCAATCCCCAGAAAAAATACTGTCGAAGGGCGTCCCTGTAATGCATCCCCAGTGAACCGGCACTGGAGGAATGTTTCTGTCCGTCTGGTAATAACCCAAGGTCCTTCGGTGAGGACCTTAAGTAGTAGAGCACCAGCGGCATCACAAAAACAAAATTCAGTATGCCCAGCCACAGACCGGCAGTTTGCAAAGTATAGGTTTCGATCAATGTTGCGGACATCGGCGTCAGCAGAACACCGCCAACGGATAAGCCCGTGGATGCAATGCTTAGCGCCTTGGCGCGCTCGAGCTCAAACCAACGCGCCACCAAGGTCGTTGCGGGAAGTAACCCCGCTGCACCAAATCCGGCACCGAAGAAAATGTAGAGCACCAGCAATTCCGCCATTGAACTGACCGAACCCAGCAGAGAAAGGCTAACACTAGTTAGCAATACACCAACAGCGACCACGTAACGCACATCGTAGCGCTCTAGCAGTGGCGCGATTGCAAGCCCCGAAAGGCCACTGGTCAAGAAGAACACCGAAACTGCCATCGATGCTAACTCAATGTCAAAGCCGCCGTCGCGAACCAACGCTTGAATGATCACGGAGTGATTATAAAAACCAAATCCCGATGAAAACATCAGCATGACAAATAGCGTCATAATGACCTTCCATCCGTAAAACAATGCCGGTTTCATCGATGCGTCTCTATGGATGCGGACACGCAGACACCGCACCCTATAAACAGGCGTTGTCTCATCTGTATTGATCTAGGCAGCATTTTGGGAAACGGCATTTGCTGAAACACAACGACAATGAAAAGTTCTAGGCGAGCAAAAAGAGGCATCGCAAAAGACCATATCAGCTAATCCGGTCGGATGCTCGCCTATCACCAACGCTGCTAAAGCACGCGCCATCGCCAACATCAGTGCAGAAACTAACCCTAAGGCACGTCGGTTTTAATCTACGCATCCCATTTGCCAGCCATTAACACCGTTGCCGCCGTAACGAGGATATGAGAGGGTCACTGCATGCAATCGGCAGAGCACCATGACTGGCAAAAAATCGGCTCCCCGCTGACCTTTCAATTGGTGATTGAGGACTGGCTGGGCCCAATTTCAGGCATTGTCCAATGTCAGCACTGCGGTGAGGCGGCGTTTGCGCATCTCATTGGTTGGCATGGAAAACAGTGTAGCGTCAGAATATTCGCGCTTCGAATGATACCCGCCGAGGCCTATCGGATTTACGCTGCCAACATCGCTCGAGACTACTGTGACCTTAACCGCAAACAATTAGAAACCCAGGCGCTTATCGCCACATCAGAGATAAGTGCTCAACTTGTCTGTGTAGACCTGGCGCAGCGCACCATCCTTAGCGTTTCAAGGGAGCGTCACAACCCAATCGCTGTCGCCTGGCAATCGTTACCAGAGGCCGATTACGAGAATTGGGGCCGGTATCTATAGGTCGTCAGAGAAGCTTTAGTCCTGAAGCGCTACCTAAACAAATATTTTTGCACTCTCTTTTGCACTCTCTTTTGCACTATGTTCACCCGCTATGTTCACCCGCTATGTTCACTGGATATGTTCACTGGATATGTTCACTGGATATGTTTTTTGTTTTTGCACTATATTTTTACAACAATGAAACATTCCGCCCCCTCCTTGGGTCTTTAGTTGAGCGAAAGTGATTGGAATCCATAACCCGTGTCAGCAATAAATAAAGAAAAGCGCTACGAAAACTTGGTTCACGCCTATAGCGGATTGCTCTATCGCCATGCTTACTGGCTTGCGGGCGATAAAGCGACCGCAGAAGACCTTGTTCAGGATACCTTTCTGCGAGCCTGGCGCTTCCTTGATTCACTAAAGGAAGAAGCCGCAGCCAAGAGTTGGCTCACCACTATTTTACGCCGAGAAAATGCGCGAAGATTTGAAAGAAAGCGCTTTGAATACTCTGATGTGGAGCTCGATTCACTCCCTGCAACACAATCTGACTTTGACTCACGACCCGAAGTTATCGCGCTAAGAATAGCCCTGAAAAAACTACCCGCGACCTACCGCGAACCTCTCATCCTTCAGGTAATTGAGGGATACACCCTTGAAGACATTGCCCAAATCATGTCACTGCCCAGGAACACCGTTGCAACCCGGTTGCACCGGGCAAGACAAAAACTCAAGCAACAACTCGAAACAGACGAGCGAATAGCACTATGAACTGTCTTGAATTCAGAAGACTGTCACTGATTGATCCACTGGATGTCAATCCTGCACGCGCAACACATCGACAGGGCTGCAAACAGTGCGCGCAGTATGCGGACCAACTCATCGCACAGGACGAGCTTATCCGGGAGGCCACCATAATAGAGGCGCCCGAAGGTTTTGCGGCCAGAATTCTGCTTAATCAATCACTGCAACAAAAACCGCGTCGGCCCACGCGTAAATATTGGTTAAGTCTGGCCGCATCTATTGCGGTCGCCGCAGCGATTCTGCCGACTTTCATAAGGGATGTCGTCTTTGAGCCGTTCGAATCTGAGCTCATCGCTCACGTGAGCACACATAATGTTCTCAGCGCCGATCGGGGGTTAGCACACGGTGAGCGTCTCTCTGGAAACGATCATTTCTCTGCGAGCGAACATGTGTCGGAAATCGGTGAAGTTCGACAAGTCCTCGCTTCTATTGGCGTTGAAATGCCAGTCGACGCCGACAACATACTCTATGCCTCAACCTGCGTGGTTGACGGTGAAGTGATGGCTCATCTGCTCATGAAAGACGGCGACGAAGAATATGTGGTGTTTCTGATGCCGCAACAGTCGTTCGCAAGAACGTTTGCGCACAAAGACTGGATTGGACAGATCGTTCAAAGCAACGATCAAAGTCTTGCGATTCTCAATCGTCGTGGCGTGGGAATGGACAGTGCTGCCGCGAGATTTTCCAGTCAGTTCAGTGGAATCCAGACCATATAACGAAGCGCTGGCTGATAAAAATCGGTAGGGGAGCGCCTAGCCCATGACTCGCAAATAGACACGAGTCAGAAGTCCCCTCACACCAGAATCACACGAGCCCACTAACCACTAACCTCTGACATCCTGTAAAGTCAGGGACTATGACTACGTTTGAATACACTTCGGTTCAGCTCGATCCCGGCCTTGAAGGCTGCTTCTATCAACCGGGCCCGTTCACCCCTATCCTCGTATTGGCGCACGGTGCGGGCGCACCCTTCGATCATCACCATATGACATCGATCGCTGATGCACTGGCGCGAAACAACATTGGAACGTTCAGATTTAATTTCCCGTTTATGCAGGCGGGTTCAAGACGTGTTGATGATGTTGCGACCAGCGTTAGTACTATCGAAACGGCTCTAAAAGAAGTCAATTCTCTGGCACCTGATTCGCCCGTCTTCCTGGGAGGGCATTCGTTCGGCGGGAGAATGGCAACCCATCTCGCGGCAACCCAGCCTGATATCGCTAAAGGTCTTATTCTTTTTTCGTTCCCGCTTCACGTCAGTAAGAAGCCCGCGACAAAACGCGCCGCACATCTAGGAGACATCAAATCTCCCATGCTGTTTATTTCGGGCACCAGGGATACGCTGGCAGAAGCCTCACTGATGACAGAGGTATTCAATGGGCTGACCAATGCAAACATACACTGGCTGGAGACGGCAGATCATGGCTTCAAGGTTTTGAAGCGGACACGGATATCTGACGTGGACGTTTACACCGAAGCGGCAGACGCCGCTTCGGGTTGGATAAAAGCACTAGGGAAGTAGCGCTTACTGAACGCTTGTCGTTTCTTTGTCATCATTTCGTTGCGAACATACCCTAATGTTCATTCCGCTAGCGTCATACAGTTACGGTCGTTCAACTAGAGGTCATTTCATAGAGCTGAGGAATTCAAGCGTACGATCGTAAGCGCCATCTTCAATATTCATAATCGCAGCATTGAAATCAGTTACGCCGGCATCTTCGAACCGCTTAATCTCACCTCGAAGCGTATTTTCGTCGCCAACAATCGCGATATCCCCAGGCCCATCAACCCCTTCCCTATCGAGCATTGCTCGATAACTCGGCAACTGACCGTAGATAACAAGGTTCTTTGAGATCTCTTCACGAGCAGCATCGACATTCGTGGTCAGCACAACAGGTACGCCACCTACGACCAAAGCGTCATCCCGATCCAGTCCTGGCACAATATAATTCGCCATGGTTTTAGGCCCTACCATCCATGTATTCGTGCCATCGGCCAATTCGCTCGCAACCTTCAGCATCAGCGGGCCTAGCGCAGCAATCACAACCGGCATACGATCCGCACCGGGAATATCCAGAGCCAATCCATGCACGGAATACTCATCGCCATCGAAGTTGACCGTTTCGCCCCGCGTCAGAGGCATCAAGACATTAAGGTATTCGCGCATATGTTTCGCGGGCTTTTCGTAGGAAAACCCCAACATGTTTTCGATGACCACTTTGTGCGATAAACCGATGCCTAACGTAAAACGATTATTGGTTGCGGCAGCCGTCGTCATCGCCTGTTGGGCAAGAGCAGTAGGGTGCCGTGGATAAGTAGGTGTGACCGCCGTACCGAGACCAATCCTTTTGGTTTCACGACCGATGAAGCCCAATGTAGATATCGCATCAAAACCAAAAATATTTGCGAGCCAAATGTTGTCGAGACCAGCAGCCTCCACTTTTTTTGCTATTTCAATAATGTCGTCGAGTGTGTTGTTGGTGCCATCAGC
>JBLIIB010000216.1:0-7682 GCA_047634795.1 Candidatus Azotimanducaceae bacterium
TTTGTTTGGATTCGCATTGAACCTTGAACGTGACTCAGTCGGTGCGGTAGTACTGGGTGATTACAAGACTCTTACAGAAGGCCAGACAGCACGCTGTACAGGCCGTATTCTTGAAGTACCCACCGGCCCTGAACTGCTGGGTCGCGTCGTTGACGCGCTGGGTAATCCGATTGACGGTAAGGGGCAGCTCAATGCGTCTTCTTCCTCTCCTGTTGAGAAAGTCGCACCTGGCGTAATCGCGCGAAAGCACGTAGATCAGCCTGTGCAAACAGGCTTGAAGTGTATTGACTCAATGATTCCGGTTGGCAGAGGCCAGCGTGAGTTGATTATTGGCGACCGTCAGACAGGTAAAACCGCTATCGCTATTGATGCCATTATTAACCAGGCTCAATCCGGTATTAAGTGCGTTTACGTTGCTATCGGACAGAAACTCTCTTCAGTTGCCAACGTGGTCCGCACGCTTGAAGAACATGGCGCTATGGAAAACACGATTGTGGTTGTTGCCGGTGCCGCTGATCCTGCTCCCATGCAGTATATTTCCGCTTATTCCGGGTGTGCGATGGGCGAGTACTTCAGGGACCGTGGTGAAGATGCACTGATTGTTTATGACGATCTAACCAAACAAGCCTGGGCTTATCGCCAGGTGTCGTTGCTGCTTCGTCGTCCGCCGGGCCGAGAAGCTTATCCGGGTGACGTTTTTTATCTCCACTCCAGACTTCTCGAGCGAGCCGCACGTGTTAATGCGGACTACGTTGAAAAAGAGACCAATGGTGAAGTCAAAGGTAAAACGGGTTCACTGACCGCTCTACCCATCATTGAGACTCAGGCGGGAGACGTATCAGCGTTTGTACCGACCAATGTGATTTCGATCACCGACGGCCAGATCTTTCTTGAATCAGACAAGTTTAATGCGGGTGAACGTCCAGCCATGAACCCGGGTATTTCGGTATCTCGGGTGGGCGGTGATGCTCAGGTTAAATTTATGTCGAAAATATCCGGTGGCATCAAGCTTGCGCTTGCGCAATACCGGGAACTGGCAGCATTCTCACAGTTTGCATCAGATCTTGACGATGCGACGAGACGACAGCTTGAGCACGGTGAGCGAATTAACGAACTCATGAAGCAAAAGCAGTACGCACCAATGACAGTAGCGGAGATGGGTATCGTTCTTTTCGCCGCTAACGAAGGCTTCCTTCAAGATGTGGAAGTCGAGAAAGTACTCGATTTTGAAGCGGCGCTTGTGAGTTACATGAACGCAGAACATGCTGATTTCATGAACGAGATTAATACCGAAGGTAAGTACTCGGACGACGTGATCGATAGAATGAAAAAAGCTCTCGAAACCTTTAAGTCGACGCAAACCTGGTAGGTTTAAAAATAGCGAACCTAGTTGTAATTTAACGAGGCTCTTATGGCAAACGCCAAAGAACTACGAAAACAGATCGGAAGCATTAAGAATACGCAGAAGATCACCAGTGCCATGGAAATGGTGGCTGCGAGTAAGATGCGTAAGGCCCAGGACCGTATGTCCAAGGGACGACCCTACTCTGACCATATTCGATCCGTGATTGGTCACGTGGCGAATGCGTCACCAGAGTATCGGCACCAGTTTATGGTGAATCGCGAAGTAAAGCGTGTGGGTTACATTATTGTAACGACAGATAAAGGACTCTGCGGTGGTTTGAATGTGAATCTGCTGAAAGCTGTCGTCGCTGATCTTAAAAAGTACTCGGAACAGGACGTTGAATACGATTTGTGTCTGATTGGTAATAAGGGCGCGCAGTTTTTCAGAAGTTATGGCGGTAACGTCGTCGCTGCCAGCAGCCATGTCAGTGAGACACCTAAGATCAGTGATCTGATCGGCGGTATCAAGGTGATGTTGGATGCTTTTGACGCGGGCGACGTTGATAAGATTTACCTCGCGAATAACGTTTTCGTGAATACGATGACGCAAGCGCCAACCATCAGGCAATTGGTCCCGCTCGATGCCGAGCAGGATGAGTCAATGCAGCATCGGTGGGATTATATTTACGAGCCAGACGCCCGTGAATTGATTGAAGGCCTTGTTACTCGCTTCCTGGAATCTCAGGTTTACCAGGCTGTGGTAGAAAACGTGGCATGTGAGCAAGCGGCCAAAATGATTGCCATGAAGAGCGCGACAGATAATGCGGGCGATCTGATTGACGATTTACAACTGGTGATGAACAACGCTAGACAGTCGGCCATCACTCAGGAATTATCAGAAATTGTCGGTGGTGCAGCGGCCGTATAACGGCGTTGCATCCTAAAGAATTAGCTTAAGAGGAATTTGAAATGGGTAGCGGACGAATCGTATCGGTGATTGGTGCGGTGATTGATGTTGAATTCCCCCGGGAAGAAGTACCAAGGGTATATGACGCTCTGCTCATTGATGAGAACGGCGTGACGCTGGAAGTTCAGCAACAGCTGGGCGATGGCGTCGTTAGAACGATTGCCATGGGTTCATCAGAAGGGATCAGCCGCGGACTTGCGGTTTCCAATACGCAGGCTCCTATTTCTGTACCCGTTGGTGAAGAAACCCTCGGCAGGATTATGGATGTTCTTGGTAATCCCATTGATGAACGTGGGCCTATTAATGAGAAAGAAAGGTCCCCTATTCACCGTGCTCCACCGGGATTTGCAGAACAGGACGGTAGCCGTGATCTGCTCGAAACGGGCGTTAAGGTCATTGACCTGATTTGTCCTTTCGCGCGAGGCGGTAAAGTTGGTTTGTTCGGTGGTGCTGGTGTTGGTAAGACAGTGACCATGCTTGAGTTGATCAACAATATTGCGAGAGAGCACGCTGGTTTGTCTGTGTTTGCTGGCGTGGGTGAGCGTACTCGAGAGGGTAATGACTTCTACCACGAAATGCAGGATGCCGGCGTTATCGACAAGATTGCGATGGTGTTTGGTCAGATGAACGAGCCTCCTGGAAACCGACTTCGTGTTGCCCTGTCTGGTCTGACAATGGCAGAGAAGTTTCGCGATGAAGGTCGTGATGTGCTGCTTTTCATTGACAATATTTATCGATATACGCTCGCGGGTACCGAAGTATCGGCGCTGCTGGGCCGTATGCCATCTGCGGTAGGTTATCAGCCTACACTCGCTGAAGAGATGGGTGTATTGCAGGAACGGATCACCACGACTAAAGAAGGTTCAATTACCTCGATTCAGGCCGTTTATGTTCCAGCGGATGACTTGACTGATCCTTCACCAGCAACAACGTTTGCTCACTTAGACTCAACGGTAACCTTGTCACGAGATATTGCGGCGCTGGGTATTTATCCCGCTGTTGATCCTCTTGATTCCACATCCAGACAGCTAGATCCACTGGTTGTGGGTGAAGAGCATTACGAAGTAGCGCAGCAGGTAAAAAGTATTTTGCAGCGATATAAGGAATTGAAAGACATTATTGCGATCCTGGGGATGGACGAGTTGTCAGAAGAAGACAAATTGACCGTATACCGAGCACGTAAGATCAGTCAGTTTTTCTCTCAGCCGATGCACGTAGCGGAAGTTTTTACGGGTCAGCCCGGTGTTTATGTTTCCCTCGCTGATACGATTCGCAGCTTTAAGGGTATCCTTGATGGCGAATACGATGCTCTGCCGGAAGGCGCATTTAGCATGGTAGGCAGCATCGAACAGGCAGTTGAGAAAGCTAAGACTTTATAAGGTAGCAGAGCATGGCCTCTACAGTTTTTTGCAGCATCGTCAGCGCGGAGGAAGAGATCTTCTCCGGGCAGGTGGAGATGGTGGTCGCCTCTGGCACCATCGGTGAATTGGGTATTATGCCCGGTCACACTCCCCTGCTAACCGGCGTTCTACCCGGACCCGTCCGGCTGATATTGGAAGGTGGAGAAGAAGAAATCTTTTACGCCTCGGGTGGCTTTCTGGAAGTGCAGCCAACATCCATTACTATATTGGCTGATACGGCACTACGTGCTGACGACCTTGATGAAGCCGCAGCGCTAGAGGCTCAGAAGAAGGCAGAAAGTCAGCTTTCTGACCAGCGATCCGATGTTGATTTTGCTCGCGTGTCAGCTGATCTGCAGGAGCAGGTGGCAATGCTCCGAACGATTCAAAAAGTCAGGAACAGGAAACACTAGTAAAATAGTGGCTTTCCAGCACTGTCATCAATAAAATGACAAAAGGCGGCCTTGGCCGCCTTTTTTTTGTGCTGTAACTTGCGTCCTTTCAGTCACGCTATTTGTACCCAACCGGGTTGGTTCGAGGGAGTTTTTTATGTCTGAATCTTTAGAAATTTGCATATTGGCCGCGGGTATTGGCAGTCGAATGCGATCCGATACGCCGAAGGTGCTACAAACGTTAGCGGGTAAACCTCTCTTGTCTCATCTTTTAGACACGGTTGGTGTCCTTAACCCTACCAAGATTCACGTGATAATCGGTCAGGGCGCCGAAGACGTCAAAGCCACGTTCGCGGAACGTCAGGACATTAACTGGGTCCATCAGGCAGAACGACTCGGTACCGGTCACGCGATGCAGCAGGCAGCGCCATCAATCTCACCTGACGCGAACGTCCTAATTTTATTGGGCGACGCCCCGATGATTGAAGCAAAAACGCTGAAGGAGTTGATTAGCCAACCCGCAGCTCTTGCGGTGTTGTCGGTAGACATGTCCGAGCCCTTTAACTACGGAAGAATCATCCGCGATGGTGAAAGAGTTTTACAAATTGTTGAAGAAAAAGACGCGAATGATGTCCAAAAGCAGATCACCGAAATCAACACGGGTGTGATGGCTGCAGAAGGTGCATCGCTGCTCAATTGGCTGTCTAAGCTTGATAATAACAATGCCCAAAAAGAATACCTGCTGACCGATATTGTTGAACACGCGAATGCGCAAGGCGCGCTTGTTGTTGCGCACAAGAGCCTAGATCCGGTTGAAGTCACCGGCATCAATACCTTTGCCCAATTGGGCAAGTTGGAGCGAGCAATTCAATTACGACGGGCAGAAGCATTGATGGAACAGGGCGTCCAGATCATGGATGCATCTCGATTGGATGTACGAGGGTCTCTTAAGGTCGGGCGCGGCGTCAGGATTGATGTCAATGTCGTGTTCGAGGGTAACGTTGAACTCGGTGATCATGTCACCATTGGACCCAACTGTGTGATTACGGATGCGGTGATTGGTGCGGGTTCCGTGATTAAGGCTAACAGCGTGATTGAAGGCGCCGAACTCAGAGCGAATTGTAGCGTTGGTCCTTTTGCTAGATTAAGACCGGGTGCCCTGCTCTGTGATAGGGCCGCGGTCGGTAACTTTGTCGAGGTGAAAAAAACCACCCTGGGTGAAGGTAGCAAAGCAAGTCACTTAACTTACCTGGGCGATGCGACGATTGGCGCCGGGGTGAACATTGGTGCCGGCACTATTACCTGTAACTATGACGGTGTGAACAAATTTGAGACTCACATCGGGGATGGTGCATTTATCGGTTCAAATTCCTCAATTGTGGCTCCCGTTGTGATCGGCGCGGGCGCAACAATTGGTGCGGGTTCTACGATCACCAAACAAGTAGAAGAAGATGCGCTCGCCATTGGCAGAGGGCGTCAGACATCCATCAAAGACTGGCAGCGGCCGACAAAGAAGTCGTAACGGAGAAGATCATGTGTGGAATTGTTGGTGTAGTGGCGCAACGGGAAGTCAGCGAAATATTGCTTGAGGGCCTGCGGCGACTCGAATACAGGGGTTATGACTCGGCGGGCGTCGCGATGCTGGACCACGATGGCAAGATTTGTCGTGTTCGTAGAATGGGTAAAGTGTCAGAACTCGATGCTGCCTGCAAAGCTAGTCCACCACTGGGCCGCTCTGGTATTGCTCATACTCGCTGGGCGACGCACGGCGTACCAAGCGAAGAAAATGCCCACCCCCACGTTTCTGGCAGTGTCGCCGTTGTGCACAATGGCATCATCGAAAACCACGAAGTATTACGCGCGCAACTCATTGGATTGGGCTATAAGTTTGAATCAGAGACCGATACCGAGGTGATCGCACACCAGTTGCACTATGAACTGACCCAGGTGAATGATTTACGACAGGCAGTCACGACGCTGCTTGGCAAGCTCGATGGCGCTTATGCGGTCGCGGTGTTGGATGAAAACAATCCGGGAAAAATTATAGCCGCCCGCCTTGGTTCGCCCCTGGTGGTTGGCCTGGGTATTGGTGAAAACTACGTGGCATCAGATCCCCAGGCGCTAAGGCCAGTTACTGATCGGTTTATCTTTTTGGATGAAGGTGAATTGGTCGAAATTACAAAAGGTAAAGTATCGATCTTCGGCGAAAACAGTGACTCAGTTGCGAGCCGCACGGTGACTTTGGATGAACGCCATGATGCGTCGGATAAAGGCGATTACCGTCATTACATGCAAAAAGAGATCTACGAGCAACCCGTGGCGATTGCGCGAACTATAGCCGGTCGAATCAGTGATAAACATGTGCTCGCGGGGGCGTTTGGTGCAGGCGCTGAAGATATTTTCAAACAGGTCGAGGCGATTCAAATCGTAGCCTGTGGGAGCAGTTACTACGCGGGATTGGTGGCACGTTACTGGTTTGAACAATACGCGAGAATTCCCTGTCAGGTAGAGGTCGCAAGTGAGCTACGCTATCGAAAAACCGCGGTGCTACCCAAAACGCTTTTAGTCTCGATTTCGCAATCCGGTGAAACAGCAGATACGCTGGCGGCGCTCAGAGCTGCCACCGATCCAAATTATCTTGCGAGCCTTTGTCTTTGCAATGTCCCGAATAGCACGCTGGTGCGCGAGTGTGATTTCTCTCTTATGCTGGAAGCCGGCGCCGAGATTTGCGTTGCATCAACCAAGGCGTTCACCAATCAGTTGGTTGATTTGCTGCTCTTGGTTGCGGCTGTCGGACAGTTTAAGGGATTGGATGATGCGACCCATCAGGAAATAACTCAGGCATTGCATGACTTGCCCGCAGCGATTGAAAACACACTTAAACTGGACGGCGAGATCCGCGGTATTGCAGAAAAGTTTGTTGAAAAGCATCACGCTTTGTTTCTTGGCCGCGGCAGCCATTATCCCATCGCGCTCGAAGGCGCACTAAAACTTAAAGAGATTTCCTACATTCACGCGGAGGGGTATCCCTCGGGTGAGCTTAAACATGGCCCGTTGGCGCTGGTCGACGACGACATGCCTGTCGTCGCGGTAGCCCCGGGGGACGAGCTTATTGAGAAATTGAAATCGAACCTTGAAGAGGTGCGTGCACGCGGAGCGGAACTTTTTGTTTTCGCTGATGAGCATGTTTCTATGGCAGAGCAGGCTGATGTAACGGTCTTAAAGGTGCCTTCGTGTTCAGCTATGACATCGCCCATTGTTTACACCATTCCTATCCAACTGCTCGCTTATCATGTGGCCGTGTTTAAAGGTACAGACGTGGACCAACCACGGAATCTGGCGAAGTCTGTGACGGTTGAATAAAGGTTGGAATATGAGGCGTGATACGGTCTTGAAATAAAATTTTTAACGATTGAAAGGTTGTAAGTCCGGGTGGTTAATAGCGGGAAGGCACCGGCCGCTTTCGACCGAGGCTGTGTGAAGAGTCACAATAGAGAAAACTTCTGTTTTTGGGTGTGCTTAGCACCTTATTGTGATGCTGTCGTTGTCAGGTTGGTGCGACAAAAAATAATCGACAGC
>JBLIIB010000217.1:0-7507 GCA_047634795.1 Candidatus Azotimanducaceae bacterium
CACGCATTCTTCGGCCACTCATACTCTATTTCTGGGGTAAGACATGGACGGTGGGTGCGTATTGCGAAATGCGTCAGGGTTTTCGCTCGTTCCGGGTCGACCTTATGAACACGGTCGTCAACTTAAAAGATCGATTTGAACAGACCGATGAGTGCAGCCTGAAGGCATACTTGGCTTATCAGATGAAAAATGAGTGGTAGGCTGATTCGAATTTGGTCGGAATACGGTTATTATCCATTTCCTCTAAGCCAATGTTGAGTCGAGCGACATGTCAAAAACCGTCACAGGGTGTTTGTTGATTATCGGAAACGAAATTCTTTCCGGCAGAACCCAGGATACGAATCTACAGCACCTATCCAAGGCGCTCAACGAGTTGGGTGTGCGCATGGTCCACGCCCGCGTCATCCCCGATGATGAGGCGATCATTGTCGAGACTGTCAATGAATGTCGCCAAACCTATGATCATGTTTTCACTACGGGTGGTATTGGCCCGACCCATGACGACATAACAGCCGATTGCATTGCTGCGGCTTTTGGCGTTGAGCTCTATGAGCACCCTGAGATCGCGGATATCCTAAAGCGACGAGAGGCGCCGCCTGAAGTGATGGAGGCACGCCTTCGGATGGCGAGAGTTCCGGAAGGTTCCACATTGATCGAAAACCCAACCGGCGGGCCGCATGGTTTTCAGATAGCAAATGTTTACGTTATGGCAGGGGTTCCCATGGTAATGCAGGCCATGGCCTCTACGCTCACGAAAGAGCGAATGGGAGGGGGAGATCCCGTTCGTTCACGATCTGTAGGGGCCTATCTTAGTGAGGGTCAAGTTGCAGCGCCGCTGGGCAAAATACAGGAGCAACATGCTGATATTGACCTCGGCAGTTATCCTTTTTATCGGCAGGATGGATACGGCACAAATCTGGTCATGCGGGGAACCGATGAGGCGGAATTGGAGGTCATGTTGGATAAAGTGATCGACATGATAAAAACACTGGGTGGCGAACCTTTTCTGGATTAACAGGCGTGTTTGATGGAGCTTCCAGTACTCACACCTTCATCAACCAGGCGGCCACCACGCACAGAAGGCTCAAATAGGACCGCCTGACCTAATTACCGGGGTGTTTTCGGTTCGTTGACGCAGCGGCACTATAGTTCCGCAGACCGCCGGTTGCGGAATGCAGGTCACGACTCGTCAGTGATTCGATTGCTCCTCACGTCTCCGAGACTCTTGCGTTGATTTAGCCTCGGAGCTCTTCTTGCGATCTCTCTGTATACGACCTTTGTGTTTTCGGTCTGTCTGTTCTCGGTCCATCTGCCTGATTGCGGTCTATCGGCTATTAATCATTCGGTGTTCAATGACGGGTGCCTCTGTTAACGTTTTTGGTTCGCCACCCTCGTACCGTTAGTCCAATTAGTGGATGCTGGCGGATAATGAAATTCATATCCTGCAAGCAACGCCATGCGACGCATGGGGTCGTGGCGTTATCCAACCCAAGGAACTTTTCAGGAAACAGGCGCGATGGCCAAACTGATTGTCTCGCAAGGCGCTTCCGGAGTCGTCGATCGTTTGATGCACATTCACGGTGGATAGGGTGTGACGAAAGATTTTCCATTTGAACGCTGGTAGCGAGAGGTGCGAATCAGAAGAATTAGCCAAAGGCCTTCGGAAGTGCAGCGGCAAATCATCGCGGGAGATATTCTCGTTAGTAGTCTGAGGTAGTCATGGATCCACTGTTTTCTCTGAATCCGCTGTCAACGCTTGCGGGGATTGGATTGCTTGCGGCTGTTGCGCAGTGGGTTGCGTGGCGGGTGCGCTTGCCTGCGATATTGTTTTTGTTGATTTTTGGTATTTTGGTGGGCCCCGTTGCCGGTGTCCTTGACCCGGATGCGTTGTTTGGCGAACTGCTGCTTCCGGTGGTTTCGCTTGCCGTAGCCGTCATTCTGTTTGAAGGCGCGTTAACGCTCAAAGTCGCTGAACTCAAGGAAATTGGCTCGACGGTCCGAAACCTGGTGACGATCGGCGCGCTGGTGACCTGGCTGATCACGAGTGTCATCGTGCACTATGCGGTGGGGTTCGAGTTTAGTCTGGCGTTGCTCTTTGGTGCGATGGTCGTGGTGACCGGGCCAACGGTGATCGTCCCTATGCTACGAACCGTCAGGCCAGTGAAGCGTGTTGCCGATATCCTTCGTTGGGAGGGTATTGTCATTGACCCTATTGGTGCACTGCTGGCGGTATTGGCATTTGATTTTTATTTGGCAACCCAAAAAAGTGATGTGTTCACCGATATTGTGGCTTTGTTCCTGTTGGTGGTTGCGGTTGGATTGGGCATAGGCTTTTTGTTTGGTTATGCGCTTTCCTTTGTACTAAAAAAGCACTGGTTACCTGAGTATCTGCGCAGTCCTGTCACCCTGCTGCTCGTGTTCGTGGCTTTTGCTCTGTCTGAATCGATGGAACATGAAGCAGGCCTGTTGGCCGTCACGGTCTTTGGCATGGTGGTGGCCAACCAAAAAGGCGTGGATGTTGAAGATATTCTCGATTTCAAAGAGAGCCTTTCCATTTTGTTGATTAGCGGCCTGTTCATCATTCTTGCGGCGAGAATAAACGTGGACGGTCTTATTGCGATCGGTTGGTCATCAATGCTCGTCGTGGCCGGCATTATGTTTTTAGCGAGACCCCTGGCGGTCATGATCTCTTCAATGCGTAGCGATTTAACCATTCAGGAAAAGGCATTGATTGCCTGGATTGGACCTCGGGGTATCGTTTGTGCGGCAGTGGCCGCGATTTTCGCATTGAGACTGGAAGAGCAGGGTGCGGAAAAGGCCCACCTTTTAGTGCCGTTAGCCTTTTTGGTCATTATTTGTACGGTGGTTTTGCAGAGTCTGACCGCCAAGTCACTTGCTGCCTGGTTAAAAGTACGAGAACTCGCACCATCGGGTTACCTGATTGTGGGCGGGGGCAGGGTGGCGCGTATGTTGGCGACCGTTTTATCGCAACAGGACGTCAGAGTGGTGGTGGCATCCAGTGAATGGGATCACACCAGCCAAGCCCGTATGGATGGTATAGAGACCTATTATGGTAATCCCGTGTCTGATCATGCTGATCGTTATTTGGATCTCTCCGGTATTGGCAACCTTATTTGTCTTTCGGGGAGAGCCAACCTGGACGTGCTCACAGCACTGCATTTCCGCCGAGAGTTTGGCGGAGAGAAAATATTTGAGCTTCCAAGCTTGGTCGAAGGCATACAAGATCAGAAGCATCGAATCGCCGAAAGACACCGAGGAAAACGTCTTTTTGGAGATGCTGTTACGCACAACCGAGTATTGGGAAATCTTCGTGCTGGCTGGACCGTCAAGAAAACCGGACTGACCGAAGCGTTCGGCATGGAGGCTTATACGGAACGTTATCAGGATAACGCGTTGTTGTTGTTCGCGATAGATCCCTCCGATAGAGTACGTTTAGTCACTGATGAACAGAACTGGACGGCGCAATCCGGTTGGCAACTCGTGAGTCTGGTCGCGCCCAACGGTGAACTGCCTGCGGGGAAAAACAACTCAACGCGAACGAATGAATCATGAGTAATAATCAGCCAACACAAAAGTCTGCCAATAAACACAGACCAGCGGGCATTAAGCGTTTCATCTTCATCGCTTTGGCATTGCACGTGCCCTTGTTTGTTTATCCCGTCATTCGACTTTGCGGTTGGCTGGAATTAGATGTCTTGCTGACCGTGCTGATTCTCGTCCCCGTTGTGTTGAGTCAGGTTTTGAGCCGTTGGCTCTTGCGGAACGCCAGAGCGTTTTTAGCCCGTAGTGTTCGGCATGTGGCAGATCTCATTCTCGGTATTAGCCCTATTGTCCTGTTAACGCTGATGGTTTTTGAGGTGCCGGTGGCGTTTTCGTTGCTTGAGCCTCGTACTGCTGCGCTTTCTTTATTAGCACTGGTTTCTGTCGTCACGGTACTGGGCGTTATTTTTGCGCTGTTACCGGCCGTGAAAACCGTTTCTTTCACATCGCCTCGGTTGAAACGGCCGCTGAGGTTTGTGCAAATCACTGATGTACATATTGGCTCCAGAAGCAGCCGGTTTTTGGCGGGTGTTGTTCGAAAGGTCAATGCAGTGTCACCCGAGTTCCTATGCATCACTGGCGACTTCATTGATGCGGGAGGGATAACCCTTGATGATCTAGCGTCGCTTCGCTCGCTGAAATGCCCTGTCTATTTCACTTCGGGTAATCATGAGCGATACGAAGATTTCGAGCAGATTCTTGAGCGGCTCAGGTCCCTTGATGTTGAGGTGCTGCAGACGCGCTCTATTTGTCCCAGAGAAGATATCCAGATACTAGGTATCGATGATCATGATGATCCGGGTCAGGTTGAAAAAGAGTTGAAGAAACTTACGGCTGACCAAAATGCATTTACGATTCTCATGTATCATCGCCCCAACGGTCTTGAAGATGCGGAGCGCGCTGGCGTTGATCTGATGATCAGCGGCCATACGCATAACGGGCAGATTTTCCCGTTCAATCTGATTGTGAACCGAGTGTTTGATCGGATTGTAGGTTTATACGAATTTGGTTCTGCACGGCTTTACGTTTCACAGGGAACCGGTACATGGGGACCTGTCTTGAGAGTGGGTACAAGATGTGAGATCACACTTTTTGAGTTAGACGCCGGGTGAAACATTTCTTGTGATCAGTTTTGAAATTGCCCAGCTTTAGGTGAGTCGTCGAAGGGTTTAGTGCGCGGAATCATACCGTGCGGGTTTTTACCTACATTTCATTGAGATAAGTAAGGAGTCAGCATGACAACGGCAGCATCACTTGAAGCGTTTAGAACTGAGACACGGCAATGGCTGGAAGAGCACTGTCCGCCTTCAATGAGAACTGCGATGCCTGCTGATGAGTCCCCGGGCGGCGGCACGAAGGCCAATTACAAAAATCCGGAAACAAAAGCCTGGATGGAGCGATGCGCATCAAAAGGTTTTACGGCGCCTATTTGGCCAAAAGAATATGGTGGTGCTGGATTGTTGGTTGAAGAGCATCAGGTGCTTCGTCAAGAATTGGTGCGTATCAATGCGCGAGCGCCGCTCACCGGTATGGGATTATCAATGATCGGTCCGGCGTTGCTGGAATATGGCACGGAAGAACAGAAGGCGGAGCACCTGCCAAAAATTGCTGACGGTTCTATCTGGTGGTGTCAGGGTTATAGTGAGCCTAACTCTGGTTCTGATCTGGCCAGCTTGCAGACGCGTGCCGTTGTCGATGGCGATGATTACATCATCAATGGTCAAAAAGTGTGGACATCCGGTGCCAATTACGCGGACTGGATATTTTGCCTCGTCCGTACCGATACGAATGTGCCCAAACACAATGGCATTACCTTCGTTCTGTTTAGTATGGATCAGCCCGGTGTTACCGTTAAGCCGATCAAATTGATCAGCGGTTTGTCGCCCTTCTGCGAAACGTTCTTCGAGGACGCCCGTGCTTCTCGAAAAAATGTCATCGGTCAGGTTAACGATGGTTGGACGGTGGCCAAGCGATTGCTGCAATACGAGCGGACGATGATTGGCGGTGGTGCGGGCGGGGGGCAGAAATCTGCCACCGTGGCTGAAATCGCCAAAGAATACGTCGGCACGACAAACGGTCGGCTAAATGATGCTTCGCTTCGAGCAGAGATTATTGAGCATGCGATGTGTGACCGGGCGTTCGGTCTCACAGTGAAGCGAAACGTTGCAGAGAGTCAATCGACCCAGGCACCGAGTTTTGTTTCAAGTATGTTCAAGCTCTACGGCACAGAACTAAATAAGCGTAAGTATGAATTGATGCTGGAAGCGATGGGCACTCAGATGCTGGGTTGGGAAGGCGAAGGTTTCGAGCACGATGAGTTGACGCAAACACGAGCGTGGCTTCGTACGAAAGCAAACTCCATTGAAGGAGGTACGTCTGAAGTGCAACTGAATATTGTTGCCAAACGCGTCCTGGGATTGCCAGATTAGCCGGACAATAACCTGTTGAGGTAAGCATTCGGGCTATGATCCGAGCTTTAACATCCGCGCCTTACATCCGAGCTATGCGCCCGTAAAGCTATTTGTTCGGGCTGGGCGTTGGTACATGAGTAGTAGTGACTTCCGCGAGCGCTTTACCTTCACTCCCGTGGACGATTGTTCGAATCACGGTCACCCTGCGTCCGACGCGAATCGGTGTTGAGGTGGCGGTAATCGTCCCGCCATGTTGATTGGCCAACATCACTGCATGTAGGTCAATACCGACGAGAAAAGCTCGTTCGCCAAATTTTTTGAAATACTCATCGCCAGCCGTGCCGGTGGCGAGATTGTCCGCCAATGAGATGATGACGCCGCCGTTAACGTTGCCCGTTGGGTTCATATGGTGAGGTTCGATATCGATGCGTGACCCGGGTGCTCCGGTATTGTTTTGCATACCGATATATTCACTGAACACCATGATTAGTCGCTCCTAATGGATTGGCTGTCCAGGATTTTTCGAACCGAGGTGGCCAGTTCCTGTCGGTTGTAAGGTTTGCTTAAGATGTTCTGTGCCAATAGTTTAGATTCTGCGTCTTCAGGTTCCAACCCTTTGAACTTTGAGAATCCACTGGTGAGCAGAACTTTCAAATCAGGTCGAATGCGGCTCGCTTCCCGGGCGAATTCAAACCCGTTCAAGTCTTCGGGCATGACAACATCTGAAAATATAAGGTCAACATCTTCGTTTTCTTTGATGTGGGCAAGCGCCTGCCGGGTATTGGTGGTGACTTTAGTGGAATAGCCCAATTCACTAAGGATGCTGGCGGCGACATTGGCGACCATTTCTTCGTCATCGACAATGAGTATTGATTCTCTAGCAACGGACCTGATCTGTTCTGCGTAATCTACGTCCTTATTGCGTTGGTTTTCTTCACTTCTAGGTAGGTAAATATTGATCGTCGTGCCTTCTCCGATCGCTGAATAGACCACAATTTCACCGCCCGAACGTTTTACAAAACCGAACACCATGCTCATGCCTAATCCCGTACCTTTACCCTCAGGTTTGGTGGTGAAAAATGGTTCAAAGAGCCTGTCTTTAGTTTTGGGCTTCATGCCGGTCCCCGTGTCGGTAAATGATATGAGGACATAGTCACCGGGGTGCAAAGCGGGATGAATACGTTGGGAGGTGTCATCCAACGTTCGATTGTCGACCTTGATGATCAATCGACCGCCGTCGGGCATGGCGTCGCGGGCATTGAGGCAAAGGTTTAATACCGTATCTTCGAAATCTCCGCGATCAACCAGGGTTTGCCAGACTTCTTCAGCGATATCCAAATCCAGGTAAACCCGGCTGCCAATAGATTGGGTGACCATGTTTCGCATGTCGTTGATGACTTCGTTGAGCCATAGGTTTTTCATCCATTGCGTTTTACTGCGTGCAAACCCCAGAAGCTTTTGCGTGATCGTGGCGCCGCGCTCGACCCCCTGAAAAGCTGCGGCGATGTATTCCTGGGTTTCTGGGTCTGTGCTGG
>JBLIIB010000218.1:0-7432 GCA_047634795.1 Candidatus Azotimanducaceae bacterium
ACAAATCGCGGCTGACATGATCACCAAAGATATCGTGCTGCATATTCCAGTCACCAACGACCTGGCACATCTCTGGATGCACCACCGGTGTGTGATAGGCCTCCATAAAGCCTTCCATCGCCACCTTCCAGTTACAGTGTAGATGCTTTCGAATATGCACTGCGACATACCAGTCTTCAAATCGCCAATGCTTAAAGTGGTCTGGTAAAACTTCTAGATAGTCGAGCAGCGGTTGAGCATCGCGGTCCATATTAATGAAAACAAAACCATTCCACGCGTCCGCCGCAACCTCACGAAGTCCATTTTTACTATAATCCAGATGTTCAAACTCCCACGAGCAAGGAACTTCATTAAGCGTACCGTCAAGATTCCAGGTCCAGCCATGAAAAGGGCACTGGATTTTATCGAGAGTCGTTCCCATTGAATCTGATGGCTTTAGTTTCGTCCCCCTGTGCAGACAGGAATTATGGTATGCCTTTATCTGATCGTTAGACACGCGCACGACAATGATCGAATAGCGGCCAATGTCATAGACGGCATAGTCGCCGATCTCAGGGATGTGCTCCTCACGGCACGCAATCTGCCAAACCCTGGACCACATTCTGTTCATCTCTAGCGCAAAGAAGTCGTCGTCCACGTAATGTTCAAAGGGAATATCCGCCTGACTTTGTGCAGGGTTGGCGGTCAATGCAAGCACGTCAGATACCGGCGTTGAATCGGCCTCAATAATTTCGCGATAGCTGGGTCTGTTTCTTATTTTATGATCGGTTTTTTGCTGCGAGTCTTCCATTATTCACCGCTCCAGAGAACCTCAACTTGAAACTAGCCCACAACCGCGGTTTTATCAACCATCTAGGGCAGTCAGTCCATGAACGTCTACTACACTTTTGCTCTCGTGTAGTTTCATCTCTTATCTCACTGCAACCATCATGCAGCACGCGCTCATGAAGGTAGAGTTTCATTTCGATTTCGGAAGCCCGAACGCCTATCTCAGCCACCTGGTCATATCGTCGATTGAATCGCGAACCGGCGTGACATTCAGCTATATCCTGGTGCTCATCGGCGGTGTATTTAAGGCCACCGGGAATACATCACCAGCGGTCACGCTGCAGGGCATCAAAAACAAAGGCGAGTATCAAACCCTTGAAACCAATCGATTTCCAGGCAGGCATAGCATCACCACATACAAGGTGACCCCTTACTTTTCGGTAAACACCCTGCAGATAATGAGGGGCGCCGTATTCGCGCAAACGCAGGATTACTTCGCCCGACACATCAATGAAGTGTATTGACACATGTGGAGCGAACCCAAAAAGATGGATGATTCAGGCATAATCATTGCCGCTTTTGAGGAATCAGGCCTGGCCACGAAAGGTATTTTTGAGGGGATGCAGGATTCTGCGATAAAACAGATTGACCAATGTGCCCCTCGCCGTTAGCTCGTCAGAAACCACCGGATTTCTTTTCAGAACTGAAGCTAAGCGCCGCTTTTAGAAGGATCATGTGCCTGGCTGATGAAGCAGAAATGTGGATAATTCTTCTTTACTCCCCCGATCATTTGAAGCTCAAGGGCGTTTTGCGAGTCGTTTAAAAATACCATAGTTCACCTTTTTGGGTGCGAGTTCTTCATAGGTCACTCACGACCTTGAGATTTTAGGAACGTCAGTTTTTAACAGAGCAAACTCAGCTCAATCACAAGTCAATCAGTTCAGCCACGCCAAATCAAGATCACCACGCTGCCTATCGCAGATCGCAACGGCTTGACCACTACCTTCGACATGCGGGTAATCGCTTGAAAAGCAAAGCATCTCAGGCGCAAGGTCCAGTGGCGGGCGCAATGGTTCGGTTGCAACCAGGGGCGTCACTCTGATTTGGCGTTTAAGATATTCTGACGGTGCGAGCGGCAAACGATAGGCAGCCCCCGCGTAATCCGGCCGAACTTCTCCATCAGAAAGTTGTTCGTTTTGACTCCGACCGACCGCACTATCTAGAACAGTCAGTAGGTGTGGCAGCCAGGAGATGCCGAGTTTTTCGATGATGACCGTTAACCTCGGGTGGCGCTCAAGTACGCCATCGAGCACCAATGCGCCGAGTAATAGCTGTGGTGACAGTTGAGGCGCGATCGCCAATGACAACAAACTGTAGGTGCTGAGATCGCTGGCAACACTGTTTGCCCAGCCAAACTGTATTCGCTCACGGCCGAATCCGACGTGAGCAATCGCTGCCATACTCAAGTCTTCAGCAGCTGACCATAAGGGTTCAAAATCGGGATATGTCATCGAGCGCGCCAACTGACTACTACCAGCGGGCGAACGCAAGCCTACGGGCGATTCTCCTATAGCAAACGCCCGGCTGCCTAGCTGGCGCATGCGCGTCATCTCATCGATTGTAGCGGGTACGTCATTCAGATCGATTTGCGTGAAGGGAATGAGTCGGTCCACGTGGTCCTGAACGAGTTGGCGAGGAACGAAGGGTTCAGGAACTGCACATCAATACCTTCCGCGTTGCACATTTCCAGTCGCGCCCCAGCATCACAGAAGGCAATACCCGGCGTGTCTACGTGATGATCGGATTGGCGTTCATCTGTCATCGCCAGATGATGTGCAAAACCGGGCAGCAAGGTTTCCCTGCGGTTGGCAGGCTGCTGTTGTTCAGGCAGGCCGCCTGCAGGAACACGGGGATTGTCAATCTGACTGGTTTACCATTGAGAAATGGTAAGAGCCACGGAAACTGCTTTGGGCAGGAGAGTATGTGAATGGTTGGTCGCTGGATTGTCGAGATATACACTCACATGCAATTGATCAAACTAAGTTAGGTTGTCTCGTTTTGATGCCCGCTAGTTTGCGGGGGATTACAATTGGACCTGGGACTTGGTCCTGACCCCTCAGATTCATCTCACATAACACTCTCTTTAAGGCATCGCTTGCCTTGCCTGGTATGCCTCGGACCTTATGTACTGCTGTAGATCCTTAATTTGGTTGTCGTCAAGTTCGTCGAACCGCGGCATGCCACCAGCAACCAGGAGACCGTCGTACAATACGTTTGTAAAAGCCTGTGTCGAGCGAACAATAGCCGATGCACGTAAGTCGGTCGCTACTCCTACGCCGACAGCGCGGAAACCGTGGCAAATACCACACCGTTGCGCATAGGTAACCAATCCGCGAGCCTCACTGGTTTTATCCTGTTTATATTCCAGGTCTTCGGAAATGGTGACCTTACCCCCTTCAGAGGTTGGCAGGGTGGCTTTGCCGTCTAGCGCAAAGGTCAGCACACGACGTGCCTGTTTAGCCGGATTCAGACCGAATCGCTCCAAAATCGGGCCGAGATAGGTACCTGATGTACCCATGCCAGTAAGGACCGTAATGTATTGGGTATCACCCACTAAATATGTAATCGGAGGTGCGACAGCAGGTGAGCCTGCGTCAAAGGACCACAATTTGGTTCCGTCGTGAGCCGAGAACACATTAAAACTTCCGTCTATGTGCCCTTGCACAACTAGGTCACTGGCCGTCACGAAAGTGCCACCGTTCCAAAAGGCAGGTGTAGGAACGCGCCATCGCTGAGTCTGCGTGACAGGATCCCATGCCACCAGGGCACTGGCACCTTTTTCATCGAGTGGGAATTGTGCGTTAGCGCCGGCGTCTAGAATATTATCGGGCGGCCGTGTCCAGTTCTTGATATCAACACCTTCTTCACTGAATGTATTCGAGAGCTCGATAGCCGGAATATACACAAGTCCAGTGCGTGGACTGTAGGACATAGGCAACCAGTTATGGGCGCCATAAGTTCCCGGTACTACCCGGAAACTACCCCCGTCCTGATAGCGCGCACCAGGTACTTCAACTGGCCGACCTGTTTCAAGGTCTATTTCAATTGCCCACGATACAGGCACATAGGGTTTGGCAGATATTAGCCCACCATTTATACGGTCAAGTACGTAGAAAAAACCGTTCTTTGGGGCGGTCATCAGGACTTTACGCTTGGCGCCGTCCACTTCCAGTTCGGCAATCTGCATATCCATAGCTGCGTTGTAGTCCCAGGTTTCAGCAGGGTTCGTTTGGTAATGCCAGACATAGTCACCACTATCCGCGTCCAGAGCGACGATCGACGACAGAAATAAATTGTCCCCTTCGCCCAGGCTGCGCACTTGATGGTTCCATGGCGCACCATTGCCGGTACCTAAATAAATCTGGTTTAACTCCTGATCATAGGTGATGGCATTCCAGACGGTGCCACCACCGCCATATTTCCACCATTCGCCTGCCCATGTCTCCGCCGCCATACGCATGGCCTCGCTTTCAAACCCGTCTGCCGGGTTACCAGGTACCGTAAAGAAGCGCCAAAGTTGCGCCCCTGTTTCTGCATCATAGGCTGTAACATAGCCGCGTGTACTGGCTGCATCTGCGCCGCCATGACCTATGATCACCTTCCCATCAAATGCCCGAGGTGGACCTGAAATGAAACGGTAGTCATCGGCCTCGGTCGTCATCACGCTCCAGACCTGCTTGCCCGTTTTAGCGTCGATCGCAATCAATCGACCGTCTTGTGTCCCTGTATAAATCTTATCGTTCCACCAACCCAGTCCTCGGCTACCCCATCCCTGACGTAATTTGCGTCCTGCGGCTTGGGCTGCCTGCGGATCAAAAACCCATTTCAGTTCACCGCTCAGCGCATCTATAGCGTGGACCAGGCTGTAGCCGGTAGCAAAATAAAGTGTGCCGTCTATGGCTAAAGGACCTGTTACCGAGTTCTCGGGGCCCAGATCAAAGGACCATGCCAGCCCTAGCCGGTCGAGATTGCCAGCGTTAATCTGCTTAAGAGGACTGTAGTGTTGTTCGCCGTAGGTGCGACCGAAGGCCGCCCAATCGCCACCATCGTTCCAATCCTTTAGGCGCTCATCGCCAATCTTCATCCCTTTTGTTTCGACCTGGGTTTCTTCTTTGGCCTCTTCCTTAATCTCATCACTGGGTGAGCAGCCAACCAACCCGATTAACAAAGTTATCAGCACCATCAGGGCGCGAACGAAGAATCTGCTTGAATACTGCACGTGAACACTCCAGCCAGGATAAAGACTAAAGAGTAATCCTTCAGGCCTTCATTGAAAAGCTCTCACCGCCAGCAAGCATAAAGGCAAAGCGAACATTTCTACTTTGGGTTTACAGGGTTTAATTACGCAGCGTATTGCAAAGTAAAACCCTCGCGATGGACGAAACGCCGGCCAAGGCTGGCCCCTCGGGTAAAGAGAAAATGAAGACCGGTTGGTTTTGGCCACTGTTCGGTTATCAAGATGAGGTGGTCTTCACCTATGCAGATTCTCGTGCGAGGGCTCAAATTGAGAAAGTGCTCGTCAATCACTTTTAAGGCACTCTGCTATCTGATGGGTCTGTCGCTTATGCCAGCTGCATCCAAGCAAGAGATGATGTTGTCCATGCTCAATGCTGGGTTCACAGTCGTCGACAATTTATCGAGGCTGAGGACATCGAACCTGATCTGGTGAGTGTTGCATGACAGGACATCAGAGAACTTTATGAGCATGAGGCCTAGAGGATAGGCGTTATAAGCCACATTTTTCAAAGATTGGTCTGGTACGGTAATCTGCTGATGTTCATTCAAATTTAAGCCACCATGGCGTGGTGCTACTTTGGGTGGTCAATAGCAGTCATGGGAAGTATCTGCTCGTATACGGGCAGCAGTATTGAAGCGATTTTCCCTACCTATCTTCAAAAGCTAATGTCCGCTCCTGGCCGAGGCCGTGCGAAAAGTCAGTTTAGAAAATTCTGATCGTACGCACAGCGCCCTAATCTTTAGTTTTCTGGAGAACGTTCCGAAGCAGGGAGTTGTATGATCAGGCTCAACACAGTCGAGTTTTGTGATTTTGAGTTTTTCGACTTTTCACACAGCCTTATCCGAAAGCGACGAAAATTGAGGGTTCAAAAGAAGCATTATTTGGGTCTGGTATGGAGCGTAAAGGAGACATTCATATTCCGGTCATCGTGAACACCAGAGAATGAGTCGCAAGAGAATTCGCCATCTGCCAGGAGCAAGGCCTATTCGATGACTTGGACCCAGAGATTAAAGCGGGTCTTAAGGGGGCGGCCATCCGCATCGAAATAGAGAAGTGTGAGAAATGCGGCGGCAAAGCAAGAATCATTGCCAGTATTGAGGACCCAGACGTTATCGAAAAGATATTGAAACATCTTGGACTTGATGAAACTTCTCAGGTGAGAAATCGTTCGTCACCATCGGATCTATTCGATTATTCGAGCCAATTATTCTGACAAATGCCAATGCTGGTTGGATCCCGCTCGACCTGGCGGTGCGAAACCGAATAAAAAGCGAATTGAAAAGTATGAGTCACGAAGCTCGTTCGTCAAAAATCACGAGATTTCATCAAATAATGAAGCGAACTCGGTTTTTAGGAGGATTGTGTACCTGGCTGATGAAGCAGAAATGTGGTTAATTTTTCCTATACCCCACCGACCAAATTCATCAGCCGAGATGACATGCCAATACTAGAGCATCCACTCTTAATAATTTGATACTGCCAGTTAACTCAGTTGAGCAAGCTACTTCTATTTGCGTCGCCATGGATATTAAAGCCGAAGTCACAAGTGGGAGCGACGGCATCCTGACAACACTACACACAGGTGATGTAAAACACTGGAACATTCAACTTTGTTCTCTACGCCAGGTAGCACACTTCGCGCTTGACTGGATAACCAAATTACTTGCTGCCGGCACAGCCTGGCGCTGCACACTTTTTAATATATGATTCGAAAAATCAGGAGGTCACAAAAATGCGTCATCGCGCTTTACTCATATTCTGTCTTCTCGTTGGCCACAGTACCTGGGCCAGTGCCAGTCCCACACTGTTCCTGTCTCACAGTAATCTTGTTCCCGGGGCTGTCGCTAATGGTGAGATCGGTAGCGTTGATCTCGACACAGGTGTGTACAGCACATTGTTTGGCGGGTTGGGTGAATTGACGGGACTTGCCGCCAGCGAAGAAAAACTCTATACGTTTGATAATGACAGTGCCCAACTACACACTATCGATCCTTGGAGTGGCATGGTCGAGGCCTCGGTTCAGGTTGATGGTTTTGTCGGTCTTATCGATCTAGCGATGGATCCAGTAACGGATACCCTCTTTGGTGTAGACAACAGCGGCGCACTATTAATCGTAGACCCTGAGACAGGCGCTATCTCTCACGTCGGCACACTGGGCGCGGGTGGCTCGTACGAAGAATTTGGGTCGATAGGATTTGCCGCCGACGGCACATTTTTTCTGGGCTACCGAGATTTTTTTCAGCCAGAAGGTAGCCATTACTACTCTGTCGATAAAACCAATGGTGCCATTATCGACCTGTTTTCAGTGCCCACTATTGGAAGTGGCATGCCCGAACCTTATGGCGCCTTCGGTCTAGCCGTGTCTCC
>JBLIIB010000219.1:0-7410 GCA_047634795.1 Candidatus Azotimanducaceae bacterium
CTCTGGGTGCCCAGCTTCACTCTGCCGGTTTTGCTTTAAAAAACCAGGGCGATATTGACCGACAGCTCATTGCCGGGGCGATTTCTACCGGTACCCACGGCACGGGAAAATCACTTCAGAACCTCTCTGCCGGCGTTTTAGGTGCCACCGTTATTCTTGCGGATGGCAGTAAGGTGACCTGCAGCCCTTCTGTTGAGCCTGATTTGTTCGAAACGCTGCGGCTCAGCCTCGGGGCCGTCGGACTCATCAGTCGCGTGCAAATGTCGCTGGGAGCGAGCGTCGTTCTGAAAGAAAGTGGCGGCAACATGCACTTCGACGCGCTTCTCCCAATGATCCCTGATTTGATCGAAGGGAATGAGCGGTTTGAATTTTTCTGGTATCCGCATAGCGATGAAGCCATTGTGAAAACAATCAATCCGGAATCGACGCCACCCTGCTATCCGTTAGCGCAAGAGGGTGCTCGGTGTGCCTGGAGTTTTGAGGTGCTGCCAAACCACCGCCCGCATTTGCATACGGAGATGGAGTACAGCGTGCCGAGGGACGTTGGGCCGGCTTGTCTGGCGGATATTCGCTCACTAATACAACAAGATTTCCCGGATGTTAGCTGGCCAGTTGAGTATCGGACCATTGCGCAAGACGATATCTGGCTGTCGATGGCCAGCGGGCGCGATTCGGTATCTATCTCGGTGCACCAGGATATCAATATTGATGAAGAGAGCTATTACCAATCCTGCGAGGAAATCTTCCTTTCCTACGGCGGAAGGCCGCATTGGGGAAAGGTGAACTATTTGTCGGGCGCACAACTGGCCAACGCCTACCCGGAATGGGAGCGGTGGTGGCAAGTTCGAGACACGTTCGATCCGCAGGGTGTTTTTCTAAATGGCTATCTCAACGGCATCAGGCCTCATTAATTAACAGCGGTGATCAAGGGCACTTATCTTCTGTCGGTGATTCCGCAAAAAAATACTAATCTAAGAAAGGTAAGGGAATTCAATGAATTACAAAAACATACTGGTGGATTATGAGGATCGGGTTGCCGTACTCACACTCAACGCACCAGAAGTGCTTAACGCGCTTTCGAAGGATATGGTGCAGGAGTTGTCGAGTGCCATCACCGACATTATCCAAAGCGATGCACGCTGTCTTTTGATTACGGGGCAGGGACGTGCGTTTTCCGCGGGTGCTAACCTGCAAACTCGGGCTCAGGAAGCATCTGAACCCGCGCCGGCAGGTTCAGTGTTGGAAACTCACTACCATCCCGTCATGAACAAGCTCAGAAACATGGAAATCCCTATGGTGAGCGCGGTTAACGGTGCTGCGGTTGGCGTGGGCATGAGCTTTGCCATCATGGCAGATATTGTTGTTGCAGGGCGTAGCGCGTACTTCCTTCAGGCTTTTGCGAACATAGGGCTTGTTCCAGATGGCGGTGCAACCTACCTGCTGCCTCGCATGATTGGTTGGTCTCGAGCGGTTGAATTGTCACTGCTGGCGGAGCGCTTGCCGGCTGAAAAGGCGCTGGAATGGGGCTTAGTGAACAGAGTGGTTGATGACGAAGTGCTTATGGAAGAAGCAATGAGACTTGCCACCAAGCTGGCGAATGGTCCAAAGTCTTTGGGGTTAATGCGCCAGGCCTACTGGCAGACGTATTCCAATAGTTACGCTGAACAGTTTCAGCTGGAAGCCAATTTACAGAACATCGCGGGCGCCTCAGCGGACAATCGTGAAGGGGTCAAAGCCTTTCTTGAGAAGCGACCTGCGAAGTTTACTGGCGAATAACGTAGTAGATTCGAGTTGCAGAGGATTCGAGTGATTGTCTCGATGAATCTTTCTTCATAGTGGCCAAGTATCTCAAAGCGGACACAAGTATCTATCCGTAGAGAGTGTTAGTATTGGCGGCTGTTTTTTAATCAAGTTTAGCGAAGATCTAGGAGTAGCCTGATGCCCTTGGTATTGAATGAAGACCAAAACATGCTCAAAGACTCGGCAAAGAGTTTTTGCGCGGATAACACACCGATTACCCAACTTCGCCGCCTTCGCGACGATAGTGACGAGAACGGCTTCGACCGTGATACCTGGCAGCAGATGGTAGATCTGGGTTGGACAGGTATTACGATCCCGGAAGACTTTGGCGGTCTTGGATTCGGTTATATGGGCCTGGGCGTAGTGATGGAAGAGTGCGGCAGAACGCTGACCGCATCGCCCCTCTATGCGACGGCGGTTTTAGGTTCCACTGCCATCATCCACGGTGGTACGGCGGAACAGAAGACTGATTTACTGGGTCAGGTGGTTGCGGGTGAACTCCTGCTGGCACTGGCGCTGGAAGAAACGCCGCATCACAACCCCTATGGGTCCGCAACGACGGCAGAAAAGTCGGGTGATGGCTACAAGGTTGCCGGAAACAAGAAGTTTGTACTTGATGGTCACGTCGCCAACAAGATCGTCGTGGTTGCGCGAACCTCTGGTTCCGCAGGTGACCGTGATGGTTTGACGCTGGTGCTCGTCGACCGGGAATCGGCCGGCGTGAACGTGACGCGTACTATCATGGCGGACAGCAGGAATGCGGCCAATGTCGAGTTCAGCGGTGCGCAAGGTGTGCTGTTAGGTGAAGAAGGCAAGGGCGCAGACGTCCTCGACAAGGTGTTGGACGCAGGCCGAGTGCTCATGGCGGCAGAGATGCTGGGCGGCATTCAAGAGTGTTTTGAGCGAACCATCGATTATCTGAAGACCCGTGAGCAATTTGGCGTGCCGATTGGTTCATTCCAGGCGCTGAAGCATCGCGCGGCTGAAATGTTTTGCGAAGTTGAATTGTCCAAATCGGTTGTGCTGGAAGCTTTGTCCGCCCTGGATGAAGATTCAGAACAGGTGCCTGAATTGGCGAGCCTTGCGAAGGCGAGACTAAACGATACTTATAATCTGGTGAGCAGCGAAGGTATTCAGATGCATGGCGGTATTGGCATGACAGATGAGTACGAAATTGGTTTCTTCATGAAACGCTCTCGGGTTTGTGAACACACGTTGGGCGGTTCTGCATTTCATCGCGATCGCTATGGTGTGTTGCAGGGTTACTAGATCCTTTTTTCGGTAAAAGTTTTATGAAGCGGTTCTTTAGCTTTAGCTGTTTCTGCTATCTCTCCCTGAGAAAGTACATTTCACAGGGGCGGGTCAAGACCAAGCCGAAAAGATAAATTAGAGCGCCAGCCGACTTAAAAACCAGAAACCAAAAAACCAGAAACAAAAAGACCAGAAACAAAAAGACCAGAAACAAAAAGGCCTCGCTTAGCGAGGCCCTACGGCTTATTGCGAAAACATTTCCGTTTGTTGCACTTCACGATTCCAAGCGTCCCGGAATCCGTCACCCTAAAAGGCCCGGTAGGATCATTGTCCTTGGCATCTTTCGTGCGCTGGCAGTTTTTATTAGCCGCCATAAAAGATCTTTCGATCTGTGACTAATTTACGCCGGTTGCGCTCAAAAGTTAAAGACTCAATTTGTATTAAAAGCGATTGGTTAGACTCAACTGGACTATGCGGCTGTCGGGATCGCTTTAAGTGAACTTTTGTCTTCGGCCTATAACTAGGCCTCTCTTAACTTCCCAGGCTGATTCATACTACAGTTAAAAAAGTCGCAGAGAATAGGGCGAAATCTATCCATATCCACAAGAAATGCGTCGTGGCCCTGGATAGATGGCAGTGAGTGGAACTGAACATCACGGCCGCCTGTTCTGAGTCCATCAGCAATCCTTTGCTGGTGATCAATGGGAAAGAGCAGATCAGTTTCGACCCCAATGACCAGCGCACGCTTGGCGCCAATTCGCTTTAACCCGTGCTCCACTGACCCGCCGTGGTCGGCAACGTCAAACAGGTCCATGGCTCGCGACAGGTAGAGGTAGCAATTTGCGTCGAAGGTGCCGATGAATTTGTTGGCGTGCGCATCAAGGTAGGATTCGACTTCAAAATCCAGACCAAACCTATCGCCCACCTGCCGTTCCTCGGGAATCATTTCCCGACCAAAGCGTTGCTCCAGTTCTGCAGCGCTGCGATAGGTCAACATGCCCAATTTGCGGGCTAGCCGCATGCCAAGCACCGGCTCCTCCTCGGCTTCGTATTGACCATCGTTCCAAATAGGGTCACTTCTGATAATTTCACGTTGCAGCGATCTGAGCGCGATCGCAAACGGGGCGGCTCGCGGCGAGCCTGAGATTGAAACAACGCTGTCGGCTATTTTCGGGAACAAAATGGAGTAGGCCAGGCAGGTCATTCCGCCCATCGATGCGCCAACTACAGCATGCAATCGCTCCAGACCAAGGCCCTTCACAACTTCGTGCCCGGCATGAGCGATGTCTTCAATGGTGAGTGCGGGGAACGACAATCCGTAGGGTTCATCAGTTTCGGGGTTTTTACTTGAGGGTCCCGTGGAGCCAAAGCAACTACCGAGGGAGTTGACGCAAATGACGAAGTACTTGGTGGTGTCGATGGGCTTGCTGTCACCCACCATCTGTTCCCACCAACCTGTGGATGGGTCATCTTCGGACGATGCGGCATGGGCCGAAGGCGAGAGCCCGGTAAAAATCAGAATGCCGTTGTCTTTCTGGAAGTTTAATTCACCCCAAGTTTCGTAGGCGACAACAGGGTTGTCCAGGTGACCGTTCCGCATGCGGAAAGTCCCTTCAATTTTATGTGTCTTTCTTGCTGTCGCCATAGAGGCGCGCTCCTCAGGGTTGTGGGTCTCTTTTGAGGGCTGCCAGTTTGCGCCGAAATTCAGGAATTAACCATAACCTCATTTGTAGCCTCATCAGAATAAGACTTATGGGTCGGATTTCTGTTTTGCCAGCATGCTGACCGACGAGTATGTAGATACACCGTAAGGTACGAGATAAGTGAGCCCAATTTTTAGCCATGCGGAGTCGCTGACCTCTAGCGCAAGCAGCGCAGGACCATGATTTATGATGGCGAGCAGCGTGCCAACAATCAGCGCAAGCCGGGTTGCGGTCAAAATGACTCGGCGTGACACGGCATCGTTCCAGTCTATCCTGGCCGACTCCTCATGCTCTTTGGTTTGCTTCTGGTCGCGTGTCATGCTCGGCTGTTTTTCGAAATCTGAAATAATTAAATTTAATTTTGCGGGATTTGCAACAATCGGTGCGTTCCAAGCATAATTGGCACCTATGGATATTACCAGTCTACGGTTGTTTATCACTCTTGCGAAGACGCTGCACTTTGGTAAAACGAGTGAGGAGCGCCACATGTCACCCTCTGCGGTCAGTCGCTCTATTCAGCGACTGGAGCAGCAATTGGGACACACGCTGTTGATACGAGATAATCGTTCGGCGCAGTTAACCCGGCAGGGTCAGGTGTTCCTTGAGTACGCGCTGGAAGTGGTGAAACGCCATGAAACCTTACAACACGACCTCAAAGGTAATGCAGACGTATTGCGTGGTCAGCTCAGTTTGTTTGCGTCGGTCACCGCCAGCCAAAGCATATTGCCCAATGTTTTGGCGGATTTTCGAGATCGATACCCCGAAATCCACATTCAGTTGGAGACCGGCTATGCGGTCAATGCTTTAACCCGGCTAGGTGAGGGCATCGACGTTGTGGTGGCGGCCTTGCCGGACGATAACGATGATCAGTTCGAGAAGCGAATCATTACTTCTATTCCACTGCTGACGGTTGCACCTGCGAACTCGAATCTCTCGGAAGCGCTGCGGGCAGGGCCGGTTGAGTGGGCAGATATTCCCCTGATACTTCCCTCTACGGGGCAGGCCAGGACCAATATCAACAGTTGGATCAGGGAACAGCGTATTACTGCCAACGTCTATGCCGAGGTTCCGGGTAACGAAGCCATTCTTTCTCTGGTTGCTCTGGGCTGTGGTGTGGGGTTTGTTCCTTCACTTGTGGTGGAGGACAGTCCTCTGGCGGGGCGGGTTGAAGTGGTGGAGGCCGGTCCGCGGTTAGAAGATTTTCATGTCGGTTTTTGTACCCGAAAGAAGAACCTGTTGGTTTCCCCCATCGTTCGTGCTTTCTGGGCGACCATTGCGGGTGACGTCGACCAGGCGTGATGAGCGGGCTGTTGTTTTGGTCTGGCCTCTAGTTTTGGTCTAGCCTTTCGTGTCGGTCTAGCCTTTTGTTTCGGTCTAGCCTTTTGTTTCGGTCTAGCCAGTTATTCCGATCGAGCCATTGGGTGCCGTGTAATTCGTTCAACCATGTCGCATTCTGCGCCACTTAATTCGGGAAAGTGTTGGAGCAAAGCCTGGATGATGGCGCCGGCACTTGGTGGTTCACGCAGGTTAGCGTGTTCCCAAAAGTTGTCGACAACCCATCGTGTCGCCTCAATACAGGGTGTGCTGTACTGATCTGAATGATAGCGATGGGTGACGACGCCCTCAGCTTTTAGGAGGTCAGTAGGAATGGGGTAATCGGTATTTTTGGCCCAATCAAGCACCTGTTCACTTAATAGATAAATTTTTCCAAAGTGCTTCTGGCTCTTAACCACCTCCAATTCGTTACGAAGAGCCGCTCGAATCAGGTTTTCGCTGACGAGCACTTCGGCATCCAGTGTTGCCATGTCCTTGCCTCGAAGTAACATCTCTCTATGTGGAACACATCCAGTGAGGAGATTGGCGGCTTCTTCGACGGTCCAGTGTGGATAAGAGCACCATTGAAGGGCGTACTGGTAATACTCTTCAGGAAATTTATAGAAAAGCGCCTGTCTTCCTCGGTCCATTGTGTTGTTCTACTGTGTGTTATCGTTCACGGGTGATCAACAAATCCATTTGTGTCAGCAAATGTTAGACAATGGACGCTTGGATTGGCAGGGTTCGGGTCGTGTTCATGGCTGAACTGCTTCAGTTTCGGTACGAACGGTGGTTCCAGCGTTAGACCGATCACTGGGAGCATTTAAGAATGAGCCGCTTTCCCTGAAATTAAACTTTTGAGGAGCGAGACGATAATGGGTAGTTCGATAACACCAGAGCAGTGTGCCTCAATCCCCGTGGAGGTTAATCAGTCTCGAGGCGGGCTTCAACTGACCTTTGATCTTGCCGAGAACCGCGTGGCGCAATGCTCACCCAGTTGGTCGACTGCTGGGTGGCTATTGCGTTTTGTGGCTCTACCAGCGGGGCAGACGCTGAGGCTGGAAGCGGGTGACCAGTACCTGAAAGTGATTTTGGGTTGTGAGCAGGAGCGGCAGCAATATTGCTTTACCCATGATCAAAAGGTTCGTTCTACGAGAATCCAGGGCGACGCAGGTCATGGACCATCGATCACCGCAGGCTCTGAAGGGCTACTTGGGCTCTTGTTGACCAAAACCGCGATTGCCCCCGAAAATATTTCTGCGATGCAGGACGTCGAATTTTCAGGCCCGGCCTCAGAGGAGCTCATATGGCGAAGCTTCAAGGACCGCTTTGGCGCGTTTAT
>JBLIIB010000220.1:0-7392 GCA_047634795.1 Candidatus Azotimanducaceae bacterium
CACTTCAAGAACAAGGAAAAGATTATTCTTTCGATCTTCCACGAACTTGAAACCGAATTTAGAGCAGCATTTGAAGTCGATAGCATCAGCCCTATTACCCCCAAAGCCTTCGCCGGCTACTATCTACGCACGTTAGATGTCGCCTTTGGCTACCGGTTCTTTTTTAGGGATCTACTCTATCTGCTCCGCCGTGATGACAAACTGGCAGAACAATATAGAGCGCTTCAGTTATGGGCATTGGAGCGTCTTGAGTCCATTGCTGCACAGGTTACCCGTGAAGGTCACCTTCAAATACCCAAGAGTCGACCTCGCTATCGCTCCATCGCAATGAACACCTGGTTAATCTGGAGCAATTGGGTCAGTCACATTGAAATATCAAATGGTCATAATCGAATCACGAGAGCAGATATGGTCCGGGGCATAGAACAAATATTTGACGTGCTGTCCGGGAATCTCGATAAGTCGTTTGAAAAACAGGTACGGCAACACCTGGTTCGTGCAACGCGGGCCAGGAATTAGATGGTGTTAAGCTCCTAGCAAGCCGATGTTAAGCGATGATCCCAACGCGGACTTTGCTCATAAATACCTTCTGAAACCAGAGAACACTGTTCAAAATCGATTTGGTACCACTTTCATCGTTTTCTTTGCGGTCATTGACCCCATCGGAACTGTTCCAGTTTTTATTGCCGTGACATCTCACTTTGACGACAGTACGCGATACAAAATTGCCTTGATCGCGACACTGGCCGCCGCTGCAGTACTTATCTTTTTTGTCGTCGCGGGGGAGATGATTCTCAACTCGATGGCTATTTTTCTACCTGCCTTTCAAATCGCAGGCGGAATTGTCTTATTCCTCTTTGCGCTCTCTATGATCTTTGGCGAAAGTAAACCGGATGAGGAAGTAAGACTCGCCCAGGATCATCATAAGACAGCCACCCCCCTAGCCACACCGTCCATCGCAGGCCCGGGCTCCATGCTTGCAGCAGTACTGCGCACCGAAAGCAGTCGATCACCATTTTCGAGTAACTGCAGACGACCGCCATCATGTTATCCGTTCTTCTTTTGACCTATGTACTCATGCTAGTGGCGGGGCTTCATCAATCGAATCATCAACACGGGTGTGCAAGTATAGTCAGTCGAGTCATGGGGTTGATTCTTGCTTGGGTAGCTAGCAACAATACGTTGCAGGAGCTCTCCTCCTACTTTGATCTCGCTAGATGGTAACAGCGCGAACAAGCAACGATCTTGCCGCTCTAACGATGTTCACCTAACTATGCTTGCCTAACTAAGGCCCGATCCAAGCACTTGCTGTAAATCCAGATAGGCACAAACTAATTAGCTCGGCCAATACTGCTCAGGAATCAGACGATCGGCGGCTCATCAAGGTCAGTCAGGTCAGGCGCAACATCCAGCGCACCTTCGACCCGATCAATTTGCGCAGCAACCAATCTATCCTCTTCTGTGAACGTCGCAATATTAAAAAGAGCCTCGCCCTCAGTAACGAGTGGAATGGTCGACCTTCCGATGATGACACCGTCAAGCTTTGAGGTCACAGGCTCCTCGTTGTCGCCAATAGTATCAGCAATAAAGCCCAAACAATCACCAACCTTGACCTGAGCTCCAAGTGGCGCAATTGCTCTATGTATCCCGCTCTGAGGCGCTCTTAACCAACTCGACGACGTACTGATGGTTGACTCTTTCAAACCGCGACGCGATGGAACCTTTCGCACGCGCTGCTTGAGCATCCCAAGGTGCTCCATGACCTTCAACACACCGTTAACGCCCGCTCTAATAGCCGTTTCGTTAAACCGGAGCGCTTCTCCTGCTTCGTAAACAAGAACTTTTGTCCCCAAAGCACTTGCAGCCCCTCGGAGTGACCCGTCAATAATTTTGCTATCAATCACGACAGGCAAACCAAAAGCCAGCGCCATTGCCGCAACCACTTCATCAGAGGTATCTCCTCGTACTTGCGGCAAATTCTCTCGATTCACGGCGGCGGTATGTAAATCTACGCCATAGTCGCAGAGCTGAACAATCTCGCTAATGAATAGATTCGCTAGCCGGCCTGCAATTGACCCTTTCTGGGAACCTGGAAAGGATCGATTGAGATCGCGTCGGTCAGGCAAATAGCGTGACTGATTGAGGAACCCGAAAATATTTACAACGGGAATGGCAATCAACGTTCCCCTGAGCCGCGAGAGACGTTTTGATGCAAGCACTCTTCGAATAATTTCCACACCGAGAATTTCATCCCCGTGCACAGCGCCCGAGACGAACATAACAGGCCCGTCAGACTTCCCATGGATGACATGAACAGGCAAGGAAAGCTGGGTATGCACATAAAGGTCTGGAACCGGCAAATCGAACCCCCTTCGCTCACCGGCAGCAATGCTTTCACCATAAATCACGAACGGTGATCTGATTTTTGATTTGATCACGAACTGGCATGCTCCCTTTTCACAAAATATTCAATGAAGGAAATGACAAACACTGCCACATCCGTACTTGTTGTTTCTTCGACGATCTCAAGAATCGGAGAGGAAATTACCTCACACACCACTGTCCCCAGCACCTTTGCCACAGGCAAAGCGCTCAGAAGCCACAGCAAGTTCTGCATTCTTTCCAAGGGGGGTGAATCTTCAATTTCGTCATCGTCGGTCTCATAGCTCTGACTATAGGACCCATGCTTTGAGGACATTTTTGCACCAAAATCGAGATTCGCTGTAGTGAACGGCAACCCGACTAAGGAAGACCAACCCACTCGCGCCATCTTGGCTCCAATACCAATTAGCTATTCAATAGGTATTCAAACATCCACTAAAAAAATGCTGCCCCTCAACAAGTGATTGACCCATACAGAGCAGGACCTCTAATCAAGCGCTTTTTTGTTGTAGCTTGCAAGCAGTGTCATCAGCAATTCGCATCTTGCGGTTGGACGCTCATTCGCTATCATTACGCGCAAAAGAAGCCAGTGCAGCACACTATGACAACGAGCGCGACAACGAGTACCGCAATGAGTATGGCGACGAGCAAAGAAATAGAGTTTTTGGTTTTTGGTCGGAAAATCGCGGGGCGCCAGTGGGGCAATCCGTCCGGGGCACCGACAATTGGATTACATGGGTGGTTGGATAACGCGAACACCTTCAACCGACTCGCGCCCTTGTTGCCCGAGTTAAACCTCATTGCGCTGGACTTTGCGGGACACGGACAATCAGACCACCGCCCACCCGGCGCGCACTATCATCCGCTGTATGATATCCAGGACGTTTTGGCGATTGCCAACGAACTGAATTGGCACCAGTTCCACGTTATTGGACATTCGATGGGAGCGGCGATCGCATGCGAGCTCAGCGCTACGTTTCCAGAGCGAATCCGCAGCAGTGTTCAGATTGACGGGTTCCTTGCCACCGGCGGGAATACCCCCGAAGCTCGACTGGAACAAAGCCGCCTCGCCATTGAGAAGATTCTAAACCCACATCATCAGGCGCGAGTTTTCGATAATGTAGAAGCAATGGCGCAACGGGTCTCGGAAGCAACAGACCAGAGCATCGATGCGGCTAAGGCCCTCGTTGAACGAGGCCACAAGAAGGTAGAGGGCGGTATTACTTGGCGAACAGACCCAAGAATACGCTACCCAACACCACTTCGTCATAGCCGGGAACAGATCGATTTGCTGTTAAGAAACAGCACGGCTCGCTCCCTGCTCATTGTTGCGCAGCAGGGTGATGACTGGTACCAGGGAGAAATTCCTGACGCCGAGAAACAGCACCCCAAGTTAGTCGTCGAGAGAATGGATGGGCCGCACCATATTCACCTGGAGCCAGAATACGCAGCGACAGTGGCAGCACACATTCGTCAATTTCTTTTCCTGGGAAATGACTAGCACCCGGTCTTGCCGCTAGGAAATCAGAACACTGATGACCCACATCGATGAAAGTACGGTCGTGATCGCCAGCAAGGTTGCTCCCGTTGCGAGCAGTGCTGAGGCAAACGGATCTTCAATCCACTGCCCCAGGCGCTGACCCAGCGATGGAGCTACGGCTGCTTCGACGGCTTCGGTAACGGCTTCGTTTTGGTTCTTCGACATGGCTGTTCTCTTAGTTCAAAAATAAGTTGTATGACCCTGATACCCCGCATTTTAGGAACAGGCCCATCAGGAACAACTCGTTTTTCACTGAACAAACACTCGGTAATTTCAGACGGTGACCAGTACCGATAATAGTCGGTCAGGCAGTTGAACCACCATCCGTCATATAAACTGAACCGGTAATAAATGAAGCTTCATCCGATGCCAAAAACAACATCACGTTGGCCACATCTTCGGGTGTTGCATATCGGCCGAGCGGGATATTTGCCTGCATTCGCTTTTTTATTTCTTCCGCCTGTCCGGGCGCAAAACCCTCTTCCAGGCTACGCATCATCCTGGTTTCCGCAGGTGAGGGATTAACCGTATTAACCCGAATGTTCATGGCCGCACATTCTTTTGCAGCTGATTTCATCAAACCAATCACCGCGTGCTTGGATGTGACGTAAGGCGCTACGTTGGCCGCGCCGTTGATACCCGCTACGCTTGAGGTAATGATAATGCTGCCTCCACCTCTGCGCTCCATCGCAGGTATGGCAGCTTTTAAACCCAGAAACGGACCTTTGATATTAATCGCCATGACCTGATCAAATCGAGCCTCATCATAGTCAACAATAGAAGTAACGATTCCCTCTGTACCAGCGTTTGCGAGCAGGATATCCAAGCCGCCATAACGCTCTTCGGCCGCCGTGACCATCAAATAATTGTCTTTGGCACTTGTCACATCACCAACCAGGTAGCTAACACGATTGCTACCCATCTCATCGCACGCCGCCTTTAGCGCAGCTTCATCAATATCAACCAGAAGAACATCCGCGCCTTCAGCAACAAAACGCATGCCTGCAGCCTTGCCGATACCACCTGCGCCACCGGTGATGATCGCAACCTTGCCATTTAATCGAGTCATAATTTTTGGTCCCTGCTATTTGACGGCCTGGTGCATTTGCACCCCGGCGGGCGGTTTTGAAAAACCTGGAGAGGTCGATTTGAGTTGTTCTAATGCAAAAGCCCGATCATCTTCATCGAACTGTCCTGTCGTTAAACAAAACTCCACAAGATTGTCGTTTGGGTCCTTCGTATAAACGGAATAACACCAGTTATGGTCAATTTCTATCACATCAAAGCCCCCGTCCAGCCACTGCTGTTTTCGGCTGTTGAGTTCTTCCAGGCTGTGCACGTCAAAAGAAATATGGTTGATATGATCCGGTAACCCCGCAGCTTTAGAAATATTTGTTTCAAATGAATCATCTACGCCGGGCATCTCGTGCATTTCCCAGAACGCGATAAATGTAGAATCATCTTCCATTCTGTAAAAAAAGTGTTTGGCCCAACCTCCGCCGGGTGACGGGCCCACTTCGGCCTTAACCAATTCAAACCCCATCACACCTTCATAAAACTTGTGAATGGCGTTCATATCTTTCGCCGCGAGGGCGAGGTGGTGATAGCCCATCTTTTGTCCCCTTTTTTCGTTTAACTCGCTATAACGTTTCTGATTGCTGTCTGACTACCTCACCTAACGCCTTAATCGGCCTATTCTGATTGATTTTCATGAAATCAGGTCATCGAAAGATTGCTGAGTACTTTAACCCCATAGGGCAGCGCATCGTCATTGACACAAAAACAAGGAGAATGATTCGATGCCCTTTCACCCGGCTCCGCACCTTCCTTGGAAACACCCAAACCCACAAGCAATCCAGGCATCGTATTCGCAAAACAGGAAAAGTCTTCTGCGCCCATGGTCGGCTTAACGACAACTGCGTTACCGGCCTTCGCAGACCGCCTTGGAACAGGCGCCATTTGGGCCGTCAAGGCCGAATCGTTATAAGTCACAGGATATCCATTTACAACGGCAACTTCCGCGTCTGCGCCAAGGCCTTAGCCACTAATTCGGCCGTGCGCTTTATCCGGGCATGAACATCATCACGCATCTTCCTGTCAAAAGTGCGAATCGTACCGGTCATCTCAACCGCCTGGGGGATAATGTTTCCACGATTACCGCCATTAATGGAACCTATCGTCACAACGGCAGGAGCATTCGAAATATCCTTTTGCCGCGAAACAATGGTTTGCAGCGCGGAGATAATCTGCGCGGAGGTTGTGATGGGGTCAACCCCGCCCCAGGGCAATGAAACACGGGTTTGAACACCTTTTACCTTGATGTAAAGCCCATCAGACGCCGCCATGAATAATTCCTGTTTGCAGGCAATGATACAGGCAGGACTGGGGAACACATGCAGACCATATAGCGCACCAGGCACGTAATCCCCCTCGAGCACGCCTTCTTCTTTAATCATTAGGTCCGCGCCACCTTCTTCACATTCGGGCGCGCCTTGTTTCCCTGGCTGAAAATGAACTTCTCGTTGCCTGGAATGTGATTTTTCATCAGTATCAGAACTTCAGCTACACCCAGTAATATAGCCACGTGAGCGTCGTTTCCACGCGCATGCATGACACCCGTCTCAACACCGCGCCAATTCGTTTTAACGGTGGAAGCGAACGATAGCCCTGTCTTTTTTGTCACAGGCACTCCATCGATCTCCGCGCGCAGCGCAACCGTCGGTCCCGGTTTTCCACCTTTAACAATGTCCACTAAACCCCTCGGTGCCACTCCGGTTTGGATATCTCTAAAACCTAGAGACTTAAGGTACGCCACAATTGTCTGAGCTGTTTTAACCTCACGATTACCCAGTTCCGGATTGGCGTGGAAATGATGACGCAGTGCAACGACAGTTCTCATCGATTTAGTGGCGCCTGGCTCAACGTGCTTTTCCCAATCGGACGAAAGCATAGCAGGGGAGCCGAGCAACAACATCGCGAGCCAGTGAGAGGGGTTAAATTTGTTCATAAAAAAAGTCTCCCCTTTTAGGGACACCTCGGCTTTTATTTTTTTGACCGCTCATTCTTTCCCGCCCATCACCTTCATGTGATCATGACGACTGCGGGTTATACGCCGTCGAACCTCAGGCATAAACCGTAATACCACCGGGAGTAATATCCAAAAGTCGTTGAGCGACTTCTGGTAGTCCTGTTAGGTCTTTTGGATCATTCGTAATCAACTGATTTTCGATTGGCCGCAACCAACTGGCGATGTATCCCAGATAGAGCCCAATACGCAGCATGTCTTCTTGATTCGCACCTCCGGAGTGAATCGCATTACCGCTATAAATCAATGCGGACCCTTTTGGCATGACAGCAAGGCACACTTCATCTTCCCCGGGTTGCCGGTCGCGCGCCCATCGATGACTGCCTGGGACAACGCGGGTTGCGCCATTAGTCGCCGTGAAGTCTGTCAAAGCACAGTTAGCGCT
>JBLIIB010000221.1:0-7378 GCA_047634795.1 Candidatus Azotimanducaceae bacterium
GCGTTGGTGATCAGCGCTACTTTGTTGGGCTTCTTGTTGCTGATGGCGGTGACATTACTCGGGCGGTTATTACTGCGTAACTGGCATGAGTCGGAGATATAGGCATGTCGAGGAATAAGATTTTCGATGAAAAGGTATGTCCATGAATAACGTACCGATGATCGACATCAGTGCCCGGCAAAAGGGTACCGAGCCGGAGCGCGATTCTATCGCCAGCGCTGTGGACGAAACCTGTATTACCGGGGGTTTTTTATTGGTTTCTGGTCACGCTGTACCGGCCGACCTGATTGATCCAATGTACGCTATCACCTACGATTTTTTTGGTTGCAGCGAACAAGACAAGCGTCTATGTGACGCCGATGGACGAAAGGGCGGACATGGCTATTTTTCGCTCGATACAAAATCGCTTGCGTGTGCCGGAGGTGATATCAATGCGCCGGGTGATCAGAACAAATCTCTCCTGGCGGGTGCAGAACCTGTCGATAATGATCCCTACTACCTTACGCCCGGCGCCCAGGGACATTTCGCTGACAACGTTTGGCCGAGCCAAACTGCTGACATACATTCAGTGTGGTTTGTTTGGTCAGAGTACCGGCAGGCTTGCCAGACGGTTTCAGACGTTGTTTTGAGTATCTTCGCTCGATCGCTCGGGATGAGTGATAACTGGTTAGAGTCCAGAATATATAAGCCTATAAGTGCATTGGTGTCACACCATTACCCAGAGCAGCAAGGGCCACCAGATACCGGCGCAATTCGTAGTGGTGCCCATATTGCTTTTGGGTCGCTGACCCTGCTCATAACTGAAAACCGGTCAGGTGGGCTCCAGGTGATGGGCCTCGATGAGGCATGGTACGACATTGTCCCGCTACCCGGTGCATTTATCGTCAACATTAGCGACCTGATGGCACGCTGGACTAACGATACCCGGCGCTCGACCCTGTATCGCGTGGTGAACACGCACGTTGATTCAGGTGAAGCTGCACGACGCTCGTCGATCCCCTACTTCCATACACCGAATTACGATGCGGAGCTGTCAGTTATGGAAACTTTCTTATCGAGCTGCCGGGTGGCCAATTTCGCGCCTGTGCTTGCAGGGGAACATCACAAGGAAAAATTACCTGTACGAATGGCCCTCAAATAGCCGTGAAGTGGCCCTCAAGTAGGCCCGTGAAGACAAAAAAACCCATTGAGTTCAAACCAGAGAATTTACTTATGACCGAAGACACACTTCCCGTTGATCAAGTAACCCTCCGACGACAGGTCGTTGGCTTAACTGGGATCGATCGATCCCAAACCGCGGGTGGATATACGCTCTTTGCACCGCAAACCGGTGGCGGTCGAGTTGATCTTATCGATATTGAAGGGCGCAAGATTCACGCGTGGAATATGCCGGTTCGTCCGGGACGCGATGCGGTGCTCCTGGACAACGGAAACCTTGGTTACAACGGGAGCCATGAGACATCAGCCGCGATCTATCCTGCCTGGGATATTTGGCATGGCGGTGATTTTTACGAGGTGACACCGTCGGGCGACATCGTCTGGCGTCACGAAGATATCTTTCATCACCACGATGCCAAATGGTTGCCCAATGGAAATCTCCTTTACACGGTAGCTGCACCTCTGCCGCCAGAAAAAGCGGCAAGGGTGACAGGTGGTGATCCAAGTCGAGACGCGGACGACGGCATTATACAATCCGATATCGTGCGAGAAGTTGATCGCTCCGGAAAGGTCGTGTGGGAATGGCGGGTTTGGGAGCATATTGATCCGGCCGATTTGTCGATACAACCAATCTTTGATCGTCGCCATTGGCCCATGATCAACGGGTTGTCAGTGACTTCCGAAGGCCTTGTTCTAATGAGCTTGCGCACTACCAGCGGAATTATAGCGGTGAACAAAGACACCGGTGACATCAAATGGCACATCGGCAGCGATCTTTTAGCGCAACAACATTGCCCGATCGAAACGGATGACGGCGCGGTGCTTTGTTTTGATAATGGTAATTTCCGACCCGGCGGGACATCGCCTGCGTCTCGTGCAGTGGAGTTTGATCCTAAATCGGGTGAGGTCCTGTGGTCGTATTCCGATCCTGTGCCTCCGAGCTTTTTCTCTCCCTACATGGGTGGTGTTCAAAGGCTTTGGAATGGTAATACTTTGATCTGCGAAAGTGCTTTCGGACGCTTGTTTGAAGTGACCCCTTCGGGTGAGCTTGTTTGGGAGTATGTGATTCCAGACTTTTCGCAGTATCCCGCGCCACTGAACGAGTTCATCAAGGGCGATCACAACAGTTGTTTTATGGCCCATCGTTATAAGGCTGAAGCCATTAGCTGGCTTTGAAGTCCTTACCTACCTAACCACTTACCTGCTGACACACATAAAAAAGGCCGGGTCTCAATGAGACCCGGCCTGATGCCTATTGCTCAAACAATGGGAAGGTAATACTTAGAACTTGTAGGAAAACTCTGCTCTCCATGCACGAGGTAATTCGGGAAGAATGGCATTATTTCCGTAAAGGCTGGGGAAGTTACCTCTAAAATAGGTTTCGTCTGTCAGGTTGTTAATAAACAAACCTGCGCTGTACTTTTCGGTTGAATAGACTGCTGATAAATTCACCAGCGTGTAATCGGGTAAAACGAGGCCTCCTAAAACTGAAGGGTTCGTTTCATCTACATCAGTGATGCTAAGAGACGTCGTTAGGTTATCCGACCAACGATAGGAGGCTGACACGCTAAAGATTTTCTCTGGTAGCGCACCTCGAAGTGGGTCTGTCCCAACAGCATGGTTGCCGCCAATAATTGCGCCAAAGATTGATGCCGGATCAACAAGCGGTACGTCGACTGCTCCGATATAGCTAAATGCTACGCCGCTTGAGGTGAGCACTCGAGTCTCTGAGTCCGAATAGGTACCAATCAACGACAGGTTTTCGAAAGGCACGTAGCGAAGCTCAAATTCAATACCTTCGCTTTCGGTGGGCTGATTGCTCACAGGGTTCTGGGAGTTGAAATCGATGCGCGATTGCTCATAGATTGCGACGGCAGCAAAGAGGCGGCCATCTAACAGGCTGGTTTTAACACCAAATTCTGTGAGCTCTGAATCTCCGAGGAATGTGCCGCCAGCGATGTTGCCGGTTGCAATTTCTGCGGCCGCGCCGGAAACGATGGTCGTCTGTTCCGACATAGTAACGTAGGGCGTGAAGTTCCCGGGTAATGTGTAGGAAACCGAAGCTGACCAGGTCACACCGGTGTCGGTATCGTCAGCCTCAAACTCGCAGACATCAGCAAAGCAAGTTACTTCGACATCGCCGGCGTTTTCCAGACCATCACCCGATTGACCTTCCGCATCAACGTAATCGTAACGAACGCCTAGAACAGCATTGAAGTTCTCAAACAGATTAATGTCTGTCATGGCGGCGAAACCATATTGGGTGTACTGAGAATCGGCGTAAACGGTCCAGGTTTCTACGTTACCGTCTTCGAGGGTCGGCAGGTCCTGAATGGATAGTGCGTTGAATCCGACCGTCAAATCTGTTCTATCGAATACTTCGTCAGCAAAGTCGTTCACATAAGAAGCATCGGTGTAACGGACAGACGGGGAGACCTGAACCGCGATGGTGCCTGAACCAAACTCGAAGGTTTTTGAGAATATGGCCTGTCCTTCTATAACGGAAGAATCGGCCAGCTTCGTGAAGCCATATGAATCGATATTGTGATACTCAATCGCATCGTAAAAAAGCTTGCCGGTGAAGTCCCATCCGCCGCCAAGTGATCTCATTGCATCAAAGTAGAAGGTATAAACCTCGGTTTCGAATTTGTCTCTGTCGGTGATAAGTACCTGGCTGGTAGAAAGTTGTGCGGTGCCGACCGTTGCTGGATCGAGACCAATGCCTAACTGGACAGCGAGGTCCTGTGTGATTTTTGATGCATCAAGTGGGCCGAAGTTACCGGAAAAACAAAATGCTGACATCCCCGTAAAACAGGTTGTTTCTCCTTCAGCGAATGGAACTCCTGTAGATGCAAGGCCGGCCAAACTTCCTTCCCACGCATCGACTTCTACTCCCTGAATTAGACCATCGCCATTACCAAATTGAGTATCAATGTTGGTTGCGGGTTGACCGGTTATATAGGTGCCATTATCGACTAGGTCCTGAGTTACACGGTTCCAACCGCCGTTCTCAAAACCTCTCCAATCCTGGTACATGCCGCCAAACTCCAGTCGCCATCCGCTGTCCAAATCGATATTGAAGGAGGTCTGAATAAGTGTCTGGTCGGTGGCATCGTTCTTGTAATAACTATCGGATGCTTCCAGTTCACCATACACATAGTAGCCGGCTGAGTTACCCATAAACTCGGTAGGACCGCCAACTTCCGCTGTGAGAATGCTCTTTCCCCAGCTCCCCGTTGTATAGCTAATTTCACCGGTCGACTCTTTTAAGTACTGACCCGTTTCTGCGCGAGCGGATTTGGGTATGAAGTTCAATGCACCGCCCACTTTGCTGGGGCCGGAGATTGGTGACATAGGGCCCCGGATGATATCGACCCGGTTACTAGCGCCGATAGGTGTCGGATAGTTGCCTTCATTATTAAGACGCTTGACCCCCCGAAAAAAGTTCTCAGCCGAAGTGCCTCGAATATCCAATGAACCAGCGACACCAAAGAATGACGTGGTGAATGTGCCAGGCACAAAACTCACAAGATCGTTAATGCCCTTGGCGTTGAACTGCTCCAACAGTTCGATATTGATAGAAGTTACGGCTCTTGGTGTTTCCAAAATTGTTTTGCCAAACCCGAAAACCGAATCAACCGGTTCTGTTTGTAAGATGCCGAGGTCATCGGTGACCTCTGTCTCTGTTACAAAAGTATCGAGCTCCACGACATCTTCGTCTGCATCCTGCGCATATACTGTGCTTGCGTTAGCAAGCAGTCCTATTGCCACCGCCAGGCTTTTAATAATCGTTTGCATCTATTCTCTCCAAAACTATTTTATTGTTTTGCATACTGTTGGGCGAAAGGAAAATCCTTTCGCCCAACAGCCTTGCTCCTTGGGCGCCTCGCGTACTGACAGATTCGGACATGAATCACCCATCGACCTCTGCTATTGCAAATTCCGTGCCCTTCTTGAAATAAAATCCGTGATGGAAGTGGAAGAATTTCTCACCAGATCTGTGCAAGGAAGGCCGGTGATTATCCAATCGTGTTCTCATGGGGTGCGTTCAGAAACATCAGCGCGTCAATCTTTGAAAAGAAACCTAACGAAATTGATCTGTCGCAACCTGTGTGACCCAATACAGCGCAAGATTGAAATCGAGCCGAAGGCGTTGTCGCCTGGTTTTGTTCGGTTTCCGCGGTTTTTTGGCAGGAGAGGGTTGGTGCCGCACTAAAAAGTGTCGATCTTGAGTCTAAATTCCCTAGGATGGCGCAGGGTCATGTAATTGAGCCCTTGCGGCCCGTCACCTAGTTGGCTCCGATGGCATATTTTAAATAGGCTGCAACTTCGAGCGCTTCTTTTTCAGTCAGTGTGTTCGTGTAATTGGGCATTTTGGTGAGTGGGTAATAATCCTTAATGTTTCGAATCATCTTGCTAAGTGGTTCCAAGGGAAGTGTGGAAGCAATGCTGCCAGCGCGGTCTAATGCCGGGGCGAGCGTGCCCCCAACACCGGACACTTGATGGCATTTATAGCAATTATCCATGTATTGGGAAAAGCCTTCGTGAATCTCTGTAGATGCCTCTGATGAGGGTTTAGCCGCAATGTAATCAGATTCTTGTAGATCGCGTATTTCCTGAAATTGGTATGGCCATGGTAATTTTTTTAGCACAGATAGCGTTTCCTGACTTGGCGCCGGTCCTGAATCTGATTGCTTTGACCAGACCACATAGAAAGGATCGAAGCTTACGAGCTCCCGACCATGTGAATAAAGCTCCCAATTCTCGCTTTGCGTGGGAGCAAGATCGGAGGTGGCAATCATGCCCTGTAGGTCGGAATCGTCCAGCACGGATGTGTCCAGAGTAATTTTGTATCCATCTTCACAGACCAACATCAACGTAGCGCCGGGCTCAAATCCGGCGAATGCCAGCACTTCCCTAAGATCGAAACCTTTATAACGGCGGTGGGCTTTGTATTGGATATCAAAAAGCTGGCGTTCAATTTCGGTAAACGAGTTGTGCATCTCTTTGAGGTTGAGGCTTTGCACTGTCTCGGTGCCGGCGTTGGTAGATGTCTTGAAATGAAGCAGGCGGTTATCGGCTAGTGCATGGTTGTTTAGTATAAAAAAGCAGACGGCTGATACAAATATAGCTATCAACTTAGTGAGTTTTTGACGGCTTATCATTGTGATCTTTGCTGGGTAATCCAGGTAACGAGGTTCGCCAAGCTTGTTCTCGCCACAGGGACTAGCCATAGCTTTGGCGTGCCTTGCGTTCGGCGAGGTTCTTGCAATCTATACATTGGCTAGCGGTAGGGCGGGCCTGTAACCGCAATGTGCCAATCTCAATGCTGCAGGTGTTGCAATAGCCATACTCATTTTGATTTATGAGATCGATGCTGCTATCAATCTTTGCCACAAGCTTGCGTAGTCGCCGCAGCGCGCGTAGCTCCAGATGCTGATCGACATTCTGGGCAGCGCGATCTAAAGGATCTGCAATCGATTGCCGACTGTGTCCGCTTGCGGAATCGTCTTGTAGCAACCTGACTAGACTGGCATCGTCCTCGAGTAGCTGTAGCCTTCTTGTAGAAAGAATACTTTTGAAGTGCGCGCGGTGCGAGTCATCCATGTAGGTTTTGGGCTCATCGAACTTTTTATAGGACTCTGATGAGAGTTTTGATAAGGGCTTTGAAGTCATTTTGATCACCACCTGTGTATTAATTTCAGCCGCAGTCCAAGCTGCCGGTGATGGTAGCGAAGCAATGCTCATGCCAGAATTTGTAAGGAGAATCACATTAGCAATCTGCCTTTAGCGCTTTATGGGCCAATGTCCACTTGCTGCGATGTGGTGGTGCAAAGGGAATCCCAATCTTGGTGCACTTTTACGGTTCGGCAGTGCTCTTACCCATGGTCATAAAGAGCAGCGTGCTGCTATAGCCCTACAAATCCCGTTTCAACCGATAAACCAGTGACCGTGGCATGCTTATTGCTCACCTGTTCTCGTAAGCTATTCTTGTCTGGAAATCTGAATGTCGAAAATGTATTACCCCCTCACCTTAATATTATTGTTGGGCATGCCGGTCACTGGTATTGCGCTCGAAGATGAACTCTCCGCTCAGTCCGGGATCGATGCATCCGCGAAAAGTTCACAGGAAAAAATAGACAGTCTTGATGATGAGACTTCGCTCAACCTGCAGCGATACAGGATCAGCGTGCAACGACAGGAAAGTCTGGAGATCTAT
>JBLIIB010000222.1:0-7363 GCA_047634795.1 Candidatus Azotimanducaceae bacterium
GCGGATATTCGGCAGGGGCCGAGATGGCCCGCTACGACGAACTTGGTTTTACGGCACGCTTGGAAAAGCCGTTTCGCGCATCAGAGCTTAAAGCGTTGATTGTTGAAGTGATGAGCGCCTAGTGTTTTTTATTAAAAACCTCTCGCTAATGGCTTTTTATTAAAAACCTCTCGCTAATGGCTTTCTGCCTCAAACCACTCTCTCAGCACGAACTTTTGAACTTTGGTTGAAGACATGGGCCACTCGTTTACAAATCGTACGTGTCGGGGAATTTTGAAGCTCGATATTTTCCCCTTACAGAACGCCAGCACGTCTTCCTCTGTGATCGCTTCTCCATCTAATAGTTCAAGGTAAGCACAGGCCACCTCAAACAATCGGTCATCCGGCACGCCAATAACCTGCGCCATATTGACAGCAGGGTGGGTGGCGAGAAGAGATTCGATTTCGATTGCCGCGACGTTTTCTCCGCCGACCTTCAGCATATCTTTGATCCGACCGTGAAATTCGATGTACCCCTCACCGTCAATTGCACAGAGGTCTCCCGTTCTAAACCACCCGTCTACAAATGTTTCGAGATTCTTTTCTGGTGCCTTGTAGTAGCCATCAAAAATAGCATATCCCTTTAGCAGTATTTCGCCGCGTTCGCCCGCAGGTAGCTCTTCCAGAGTCTCAGGGTCGACAATTTTGGCCTGTAACCCCGGCATAGGCCGTCCACAGGTATGTAATCTTTTCTCCAGCGGTTCATCCGGATGGTTGTAGGCGATGACGCCGCCGGCCTCAGTGAGGCCAAAAGCGCCGGTTTGAACTGCTTGCGGAAATGCTGCCTGGAATTGTCGAAGCACTTCGGGGGGCGCCACGTTATTGATTCGTTTGAGATGACTGAGGTCTGTTTTCGCAAAATCCGGATGATTAATAAGGTCCATGGTCACGGTTGGGAAAGAAGGGAATGCGACCGTAACCTTGTCTCTCTCCATCATGCGCAATGACTCACCTGGTTCAATGTGTGTCATGGAGAGTAGTGCGGCGCCGGAATCCATACAGCACATTAAGGGCAATATCGATGCCATATGAAACATGGGCAGTGGTGCCCAAAACCGGTCATTCTCATTCAGGAAGAAGCGGGAACGGTTCATGTTCATGCCATTACGGACAAGCACTTCGTGGTTCAGTGGACACCCTTTGGGATTGGCCGTGGTGCCGGAGGTGTACATCATGATTGCGGGTTGCCGAACACTGACTCTAGTACGCAGTTCGTCTATCGTTGCGCGAGAGACTGATTCGCCAGCCCTCGAGAAGTCATCGTCGGATATAAAGCCCTCGTGGGGAGATCCAATCATGACGAGATGCTTCAGGCGGTCACCGCGCTTTTCTTTTAGAGCACCTTCGATTAGGGTTGCAAAATTAGCGTATTCTGAGATCGCGTCATGGGTAATGACGATGTCTATATCTGCATTTTCCAGCACATAGGCCAGTTCTGGTGACTTGTAGCGTGCATTAATTGGAATGGCCATTCCCCCAATTAATTGCGTCGCCATCAAGTACTCCATGTACTCAATGCAGTTTGCCATCAATATTCCAACGTGTGTGCCTTCACCGAGACCTGCAGCGACGAGCGAGGCAGCCCGTTTATAAGCGCGATCACATAGTTGTGAATAGGTGACTCGCGCGTCAGGGAAGATCAACAGGTCATTGTCTCCGTATTGAAGCGTTGATTTAACCAGCAGGTCCCCCAGCGTTAGGAATTCTGTGTATTCAGATGATGGGTTGACCATGATATTTTCCTCTAAATTATTCTAAATCCGGCGACCTGTAGCCTGTCCGATGAATCGAATAGTACTCCTGGAATAAACCAATGTTTGGGTTCTAGCGTAAAACCCAAGAGTAACCCGAGTCGAAGATGAAATGGCAGATTTTTCAGAGATCGTTGAAACCGACCTTAGCGGTCGGATCAAGTTGTTATGTGAGTTGTTCGCGAAGGAAGAAGCGATCGAAGAATATACGTTCTTTTCCGGTATCCTGACATTGTTGTCAGATCCCAATGATGAACCCATGATTTTGACCGCGGTGATCGAGTTATCACGATGCGCATTTTTGGGTTTCAGCTACAGCATTGAAGCCCAAGCGCAAATCGATCAGTTGCTGGAAAGAGCGATTAATCTTTCGGAAACGATGAGTGCCACTGGATTAAACTAGGGGCGGCTGATCGCGTTGAGATTGGCGCGGCTATAACACCATCTGAGTCTGGGTGATGATGGCAATGGTTTTGCCGTCGCCGTTACGCAGTGTGGTTTGCCAGACGGATGTTCTTCGACCCACATGTAGCGGAACACATTCGCCCGTTACCGTGCTGCGATTGGGCGCTGCCCGCATAAAATTCGTTTTGCTTTCTATGGTGGTCGTCGCCTTCGCGGTGTCAGGAATATTCATGTAAGCACCGATCGCGCCCATTGAGTCTGCCATCGCCATGATTGCGCCACCGTGCATGATGCCACCGGTGGTACAAATGTCGTCGCGGACCAGTAGTTCAGCTTTGATGCAATCGGGTTCTGCGGAAGTGACCTTAACCCCCAGAAGCTTTGAAAAAGGCATTAAGTCGGAATCTAGTGTTCTTGTCATAGCTACCCCAATAATTACTCACTTTGTTTTGATTAGCCGGCGGTGTTGGGCGAAACGGCTATCCAACGCCTCACTCCAATCTGTCATGGCCGTCAGCGTATCTGGCGGCGATTGCTTCGTAGAACTGAGCGTTCAGCTGATTAGATGCCTTATTGTCCCTGGTGCCGAGTAATTTAGCGGGCACACCGCCGATGATCGAATTTTCAGGAAACACACTACCCTCACTCACGATTGCGTGTCCCGCAACGATAGAATTTGCGCCAATCTTTGCGCCATCCATGATGGTTGCGTTAATACCAATCAAACAATTGTCACCTATTTCACATCCGTGAAGCGTAACGTGATGGGTAATTGAACAGCCCGCGCCAATGATGGTTGGTGAATTGATGCCGACGTGAATCATGACAAAGTCCTGAATATTGGTTCGGGCACCAATTCGAATTTCGTGGGTTTCACTTCGGGTTACCGCGTACGTCCAGATACTCGCCCCCGGCCCAACATAGACTTTTCCTTGCAACTGCGCGGTATCGTGGATGAAGGCGGGATTATCTAGTATCACGTTAGGTCCAATGTGCGGCATGTTCATTCTCTTTTGAGCGGTTCGATAGATAGATGATAACAATGTGTCGTTAAACATCGCTAGCGGTTCGAAGCAAGAAGGTTGGGTAAAGGGTCGTTAATTAGGCTTATTTCACCTGCCAATAATCTATGTATACTCCGTGCATTAGTCCATGGCACGGCAGTGTCTCAAAGCACTGTCTTCAAGCTCTGTCTTCAAGCAGTGCCACAAAGAAGTGGGCGCCGGAGCAAAAAAATAGGACCGAGAAAGACAAGCGTCAAAAAAGACACGGGCCGAAAAAATAATAACCAAAGGGAGATAGCCAATATGGCAGCACATGATCACGAAGTAGTGTCCATCTATGGGCACAGCGAAGAACAGAAAAATGAACTTATGAGACGCGCGCCTGAGTGCGTGCTGATGTGGGCCACAAAAGACGGTTGGCCTGTCGGTGTAGTCCATTCGTTTGTCTGGGCTGATGGTAATATTTGGATCACGTTTGCGATTCACAGACACAGAGCTGCTGCGATCAAACGAGATAACCGGGTTTCTGTCACGGTCAGTGGTGCCGCTTCAAAAGACCCGCTTTGTCCTAGAGGCGCAGTGACCGTTAAAGGCAAGGGTCAGTTCCACGACGATGAAAAAACGAAGAAGTGGTTCTACGCTTTGCTGGCCAAGAAAGTTTCTCCTGATAACGAAGAAGGTGAAAAGGCGTTTTATGACCTTCTCGATTCGCCACTTCGTACCGTCCTAGAAGTGACACCTGAGAAATGGATTTCTTTTGATGCGGATAAATCAGCAAGAGATCGTGCTGGATTGCTTGGCGAAGAAGAGAAGACGCCAAGGCTGAGTGCCGATACGAACCGCATGGGTAAAGAACGTGAAAAACGCGGCATGAACCCTAGATAGGAACCCTAGATAGGCGTCCTAGATAACGGAAGCTAGATCGCGGAACCACAGATAACGGAACCACAGACAGATAGTGGAACCTGAATAAATGAGGAGCAAGTTATGACAGATCAACTATTGGATCGATTGGCGGTTCAGGATGTAATGCTGCGTTATGCCGCAACCGTCGATGACAAAGACTATCCCGGATATAAGGCGCTATTTACAGAAGACGTTGAGGTCGTCGGGATGGGCGCCGAAGTGATGCACGGAATCGAAACCTTTTATCCCTGGTGGCTTGAAGCGCTCGGTAATTACGACGCTACGCAGCATATGTTAAGCCCAACCTATGCCACTATCGAAGGGGATCTCGCTAAAACTCGTACAGACGTGCAGGCAACGCATTATCCTAAGGGCGAAGCTAATAAGACCCTTACGCTCTGGGCAACCTATCACACGGATATGCGCCGCGTTGGCGATGAGTGGAAAATTTGCCGCCACGAGTTGGTATCCCGTGGCATGCAACTGCTTCCTTAGGTCTTTCATTAGGGCCCTATTTCAGGGCCCTTCTCTAAGTCTTTCTACAGGCCTCTCTATAAGTTCTAGGAAAGCGTAAAAAAGTCGGCTCTAGGAGTCATGGTCTCATCGTAGACGGGCTCCTTGTAGTCACTACGAAACTTGTTGTTGTCCGCTCCGGCGAGTCCGATTTCCTGAAGCAAGCCGCCCATGTTGATGTAGTTCTGATGCTTAAAGTGCGCGGCTAGTGACGCTTCGTCATCCCAAAGTTCGTAAACTGCAATCCGGCCTGTGACACAGGGGTCTTCTGAAAACACGTAGGCTTGACAACCCGGTTCATCGTCTCTGGTGGCCTGTTGTAATGGCTTTGCTTTCTCCAGAGCTTCCGCCATGCGAGATGGATCTGCGAGATCGATAGTGCCTGCAATGATGATCATAAATTGTCCCTGTTCTGATATGTTAGTGGTTGAATCGTTTTATTAAGCCCGTATTAGATGCCAAGCGCAATCTTGAAATGTACGGGCTGTTCACACCCTGGCGCTATTCATATCCTAATGATGTTGCCGCAGAGCCAAGCAGTGCTTTGGAATAAAAGCGATGGAAGGGCATCAGAGCGTGAAACAGCGCTGCGGGAGGTCTCGCCTCGCCGCGATCGTCCTTTCGCTGTACCACCGCAGAACCGAAGAGTAATCGAGTCGCTGTCTGGGTTGGCTCGACCTTGAGCCAAGAGCGGGTCGCTCCTGAACTATCGCGCATGAGTAATTGGTCAGCGGTTCTCGCTTCGACGTGCCATGCGGAAAAGCGCGTGGCGTTTTCGAATGCGAGGGCCTGCACTGATTCTGCGTTAGATTTGTAATTTGAGTGAAGACCGAGCAGTAGTCGCTCCCCTCTGAACGCCCAGGAGTTATAGAACGCGCTAACAAATTGAGGTAAGGACACGTCGTCGTCGACCGTGCAGCTATAGCAGTCCGTAAAACCATGCGCCTGATTTACATAGGGCTGCAGAAGACAGTTCTCAGGGATTGCGCAGAGCGTAACGGTCATTTTTGTCCTCCAGGATCGCTTGTTGGCAACGCATCTCTTCGACGTTAGGAGATTGCTCGCCAGACAGGAATGGGTATAGTGCTAACCATCCCGCATTTAGGATCCTAACGCATGAGAACGCGATTTCTTTCATTGAGCCTGCTGCTGCTCTTAGGACCAATGGTGACGCCTGCGAATGGTGCGGTTGAGATTTATCGCGGAGATTCAATGAGTTGCCAGCCTTTATTGTCGATATTCCAAAAGAATTGGTTTGAAATAAAAAAGCATCTCATCCCAATTTCGGGGACACTCACGCGGGCAAAAGACGAAGACTTTGTTTGTGTGGACCGTCGTGCCACAGAGCAATCTCAAGAAATCAGGCTGGCCATGAGTTCAGAGCTTCGCTGCTTCAAGCATCCGCTAGCGCGCGGGGCAGGTTTTTGTTGTGATGCGCGGATATCCTCCTGTGCAGCGCTGAACCCGGCACTTTTTCCTGAGGCTTATCGTCAGCCTAAACGGGATGCTCCTGAACGACAGCCCTCAGATTGGGTGAAGCCGCCTTCGGATAATGATCAATGGAATAGTAATTAGCGTATTGGTGGTGACGCAGTGCCAGTAACGCAGTGCCAGTAACCCACAGCAAGTGGTGTGTTGAATCGAACTAACCCTAGGAGAGAGGTAAAAATGGATTTAGATCTTGAAGGAAAACGAGCTGTTGTGACGGGCGCGAGCCTTGGCATTGGCGAGGCGACGGTTAAAACGCTGTCAGATATGGGCGCTGAAGTGCTCTTTTGTGCCAGAACCGCAGGAGGCGTAGATCGATTGGCAGCCTATTCTGATTCAGTCTCCGGGTTCGTTGCAGACATGGGAGACAAGGATTCCACCCAGGCTTTTTTAGATCAGGTGGATGCTCGCGGCGGCGCAGATATTCTGGTGAATAACGTTGGTGCCTCTCCCTCGAGAAATTTTTTATACATGACTGACGAGGACTGGCAATCACTTCACGAGCTTAATTTGCTGTCTGCGATTCGATGCACAAGAGCCTTGCTTCCCGGTATGAGAAAGAAGAAATGGGGCCGGGTGGTAATGATTGCGAGTGGTGCTGCGAAGTATCCCAATGCAGCGCTTATCGACTACGGTGCAACGAAAGCCGCGATGATTTCGATTAGCAAAAGCCTTGCAAGAAAGTACGGCGCCGATGGTGTGCTTGTTAATTCGGTGCTACCCGGATTGATACACACTGCCATGTGGGAACGCGCGGCGGGTGAGATCGCGGAAGCTAACGACACAACGGCGGAAAAAGTGATCGAAAACAACGGGCGCGGAGTACCGGTTGGGCGCTACGGGACGTCAGAAGAGGTGGCAAACATGATTGCCTTTCTCTGCACCAATGCCGCGTCTTACGTGAATGGAACCGCTATTGAAGTTGACGGCGGAACATCCGGCCACATTTAGGAGAGTGCGATGAAAATATTAAAGATTTTGGGTTCTTTGATTGCGGTTTACGTCTTCGTTGTTGTTGGTTTCGAATCATTGCTTGGCTATTTTCAGCCTGCTAACGAACAGACGCTGGCGCTAATTGTGACAGAAGATGATGGCAACCCTCATCAGCGCGTTCTGTCCAGGATCGAACATGAGGGTAAGCTATACGTGGCGGTCAACCACTGGCCTAGAGCCTGGTACCGGGCTCTCCAAGAAGAGCCCGGCGTAACGGTCGCATTCAATGATGCGAGCTATTCGGCGACCGCGGTTGTCGTGTCT
>JBLIIB010000223.1:0-7306 GCA_047634795.1 Candidatus Azotimanducaceae bacterium
GGGTGTGTGTCGAAGGGGCTGAAATTACCGTAGATGGCGGTATGCCGGAACATCGTCATGGATTACCAACGGCGCCCCTTGTAAGACCAGGGGAGAATGACTGCGAATACCTGGTGGAGGGATTGAGGTTTCATATGGCGGGCCGCTGGGAGCTGAAGTTTACGATTAACTTCGGAGATAAAACCGATACCCTCACGGTTTATTTGGATTTGTGATGTGAAAAATTCCGAATGGTCGATTGCTCTGATTGCCGCCGGGATTCTGTTAAGCATTGGTTATCTGCTCCTGAACGATTCTTCAGCAAAACCCTGGACCCAAGATGAGAAAAAAATCCTGGAATCGCTTTGGATTGGAAACTTGGGTCATCCTCCAATCGACAGGTCTAACGCAGTCGCGACCAATGCCAATGCTGCAAAGCTCGGTCACAAGTTGTTCTTTGATCCTCGGCTGAGTGTTAACAGGCAAGTCGCCTGTTCGACTTGTCACCAACCAGCGCGGCAGTTTGCGGACGGGAAGACTAAGGGCTTTTCGATCGGTGAGGCTCAGCGAAACACACCAAGCATTGTTGGCTCTGCCTACAGTCCATGGTTCTTCTGGGACGGCCGCAAAGACAGTTTGTGGGCACAGGCCCTGGCGCCGCTTGAACACAAACTTGAGCATGGCGGAAATCGAATGGCCTACATCCGCTTCATATCTAGCGACAAAGTATATCGGCCTATGTATCAGGCATTGTTTGGTAGCCTGCCTGATGTTTCAGATCCAGTTCGGTTTCCCGTCAATGCCGCACCCGGGGATAACCTTGAGTGGGACAGAGCCTGGCAGGAGATGGCAAGCGGCGATCAACAAAGCATTAACCGGGCGTTTTCGAATCTTGGTAAAAGCATTGCCGCATACGAAAGGTTGCTGTTGCCTGGGCCATCAAGGTTTGACTATTACATCGAAGACGAACTGAGAAAGGATGCCTCTATTGAGCAAAGTTTGTTTTCACCTGACGAGAAAATGGGCCTTCGGCTCTTTATTGGGAAAGCGGGTTGTGTCAATTGTCACAACGGTCCACTTCTGACGAACAATGAATTTCATAATACTGGAATAGTTAGCTCAGTCGGAGAGAAACCCGATAAAGGAAGGGTCGAAGGCGCGCGGCTTGTCAAGGCTGATCCTTTCAATTGCACAGGGATTTATAGCGACGGCGAAGCCACTGATTGTCCTGAACTGCGATTTATGCGCTCTGGCGCAGGCTTGATTGGGGCGATGCGAACTCCTTCGTTGCGAAACCTGGAAGGCACCGGGCCATTCATGCATAAAGGTCAGGTGACGCACTTGAACGAGGTACTTGATCACTACAATCGGGCGCCTGAAGCCATGATAGGGCACAATGAAGCGGAACCACTGGGACTCAATAATCTGGAGCTTCGGCAACTTGAAAAGTTTCTCAACACATTGAGTAGCCCGGTTTCTGCGGTAATTCCGTAGCCCTAGGTTCGCTGATCTTTTTTGATAAAAAAGTCGCATGATGGTGGATTAAGTAACCGTTCACCATAATATTGAGTTGACTTTCATCTGGTTAAGAGGCAGGTTGTAAGGAGATGTTTGATCTGATCGTTCCCGCAGTTGCTGTCCGCTGTACCGACAGTTGAGAAAGTAAAGACCGAATTACCACACTCGTTTTCAAATCGTAGTGAAGGTGACGAAGTATGCTTATAGCCGCTGTTCTTGTTTTGTTGGTTCTCGGTTCAATAGCCTTTCATTTTATCAGCCCTTGGTGGTTCACACCGATCGCCTCCAATTGGGGCACTATAGATGACACAATCGAAATCACCTTTTGGGTGACGGGTGCGGTGTTCATCGCAGTCAATATGTTCATGGCCTTCGCACTGGTGCGCTATCGAAACCGTGGACCAGATAGCAAAAGAGCCCACTACGAACCCGAAAATAAGAAACTCGAAATCTGGCTAACCGGATTGACGGCTATCGGAGTCGCTGCGATTCTCGCGCCGGGTCTCTACGTGTGGAGCGATTTTGTCAATGTTCCTGAAGATGCCTGGGAGTTCGAGGTGGTCGGGGAGCAATGGCGATGGACTTTTCGCTTGCCCGGTGACGATGGCTACCTCGGGACGTCGTCCTCCTCTCTCGTCAGCATTAGCAATCCCCTGGGGGTGAACCCTTCAGATTCTAACGGCCAGGATGACCTGATCGTAATGAGCAACGTCATGCATCTGCCGATCGATAAACCGGTGAAAATGCTGCTCAGATCAAAAGATGTCCTGCATGATTTCGCCGTCGCTGAGTTTCGCGTGAAGATGGACCTTGTTCCTGGGTTAGTCACCTATTTGTGGTTAACCCCAACCAGAACAGGCACTTTCGACATCCTCTGTGAAGAGCTCTGTGGTCTCGGGCACTTTACGATGCGTGGGCGAGTGGTGGTAGATACTCAAGAAGACTACGATGCCTGGCGCGATAGCCTGATGACCTTTAAGGCGATGTCTGAAATTGACGCTGGTGACCCGTTAATTGGCCAGGCGACCTACCCTGTATGTGCGACTTGCCACGGATTCAAGGGCGAGGGTATTGCTGCCCTTAATTCACCTAAGCTCAGCGGTCAGGAAGGTTGGTACCTTCAGACTCAACTTCGTAACTTCAAAAAGGGTGTGCGCGGATCGCATCAGGACGATGAGTATGGGCGGCAGATGGCACCCATGGCTGCGATCCTAGCGGACGAAGCCGCTATTAGAAACATGGCCGCCTACATCACCACGTTACCAGAACATACCAGCGTTACTTCTCTCTCCGGTGATGTAGCCAAAGGTCAGCATCTCTATCGAACTTGCGGTACCTGCCATGGACTTAATGGGGAAGGCAATTACGCGACCAACTCCCCCCGCCTGCGAGGTCAGGAAGATTGGTATTTGAAGCGACAATTGGAGAACTTCAAAAACGGAGTTCGTGGCGCTCACCGGCAGGACCTGTTTGGACCTCAAATGCGAAGTATGTCGCGCATGCTAAGAACAGAAAATGACATTAATAATGTGGTTGCGTACATAAACACACTGGAACCAGCAGTTGATCTAAACCAGATAGCAGATGCAGCGATGCACGGTGGGGGGGATTAGAGATGGCATATGTTGCATTCGCAGATCGGGAGCAGGTGCTTTCTCACCCGCAAAGTTTTTTTACGAAATACATCTGGAGCCAGGACCACAAGGTTATCGCTATTCAGTACGGCATAACGGCCATTGCCGTGGGGGTCGTGGCCCTGATTCTGTCCGGAATTATGCGCCTGCAGCTAGGGTTTCCAGACACATTTTCTTTTATTCAACCCAGCGAGTATTACCAGTTCGTCACCATGCACGGCATGATTATGGTGATCTATCTTTTGACCGCACTGTTCCTCGGCGGGTTTGGCAACTATCTCATTCCGTTAATGGTCGGCGCGCGTGACATGGTCTTCCCGTACATGAACATGCTCAGCTATTGGGTTTATCTGCTCTCGGTGATCATTTTGATGTCGAGTTTCTTTGTTACCGGAGGCCCAACCGGCGCAGGTTGGACGCTATACCCACCGCAGGCAATCATGTTCGGAACGCCCGGGGCGGAATGGGGCATCATACTGATGCTGGTTTCCCTGCTTGTTTTTATTATCGCATTCACGATGGGCGGCTTGAACTATGTGACCACTGTGCTTCAGGCGCGCACCAGAGGCATGACACTGATGCGAATGCCTTTGTCTGTTTGGGGAATTTTCACTGCCACTGTTTTAGGGTTACTCGCTTTCCCCGCATTACTAGTCAGCGCCATTATGATGATGTTGGACCGGGTACTTGGTACCAGTTTTTTTATGCCAGCGATTGTGTCGATGGGCGAGCAAACTGCGTACGAGGGAGGCAGCCCTGTGCTATTCCAGCACCTGTTTTGGTTTTTCGGTCATCCGGAAGTCTATATCGTAGCGCTACCGGCATTTGGCATCGTTTCAGACCTGTTGAGCACTCACGCGAGAAAGGCGATCTTCGGCTATCGAATGATGGTCTGGGCTATAGTCGGCATTGGCGGATTAAGCTTCGTTGTCTGGGCGCATCACATGTACGTTAGCGGCATGAACCCTTATTTCGGTTTCTTTTTTGCTACCACGACTCTGATCATTGCGGTGCCAACCGCCATAAAGGTTTACAACTGGGTACTCACGTTGTGGCGTGGGGATATTCACCTGACGACCCCCATGTTGTTCGCCATCGGATTTATTTTCACCTTCACGCACGGCGGTTTAACAGGCATTTTTCTCGGTAACGTTGTTGTCGATTTGCCTTTGTCAGACACCTACTTTGTTGTTGCTCACTTTCACATGGTGATGGGCGTATCGCCAATATTGGTTGTGTTTGGCGCGATCTATCACTGGTATCCCAAAATAACCGGCAAGATGTTTAATCACACGCTGGGAAAAGCTCATTTCTGGCTGACCTTTCTCGGTACCTATTCGATCTACCTGCCGATGCACTATCTTGGGTTTTTAGGCGTTCCCAGGCGTTATTATGCTTACGAAGGTATCGATTTTATTCCAGAATCAGCGCTTGCGTTAAACACGGGCATCACTATATCGGCACTATTTGTTGCAGTCGTACAACTTATATTCTTCTTTAACATTATATGGAGTCTGTTTAAGGGAAAACCATCTGGACCAAATCCATGGGGTGCTACAACACTCGAATGGCAGACGCCAGACACTCCGCCTGTTCATGGCAACTGGGGGCCAGAACTGCCAACCGTACATCGATGGGCATATGACTACGGCGTACCGGGTGTGGTTGATGATTTTATTCCGCAAAACGTACCGGAATCTGAAGTAATCAAGGCAGCGAATTAACGATGAGCACTATTGTCCTATTTATTTTTGCGATGGTAGGTTTTGCTTATTGGTGGCTGTGGCGCCAGCGTGTCCTTGACAAACCATGGGTCGAACAGGGGACGGATATTGATACCCGAGATGAGATCGGCAAGATTTCATCGACAGCCAAAACAGGCCTGACGTTTTTCCTCGCAGTAGTCACCAGCGTTTTTGCATTATTCATCAGTGCCTATTTTTTGCGCATGGAGTTACCGGATTGGAGTCCTGTAGTGGAGCCAGACCTGCTCTGGATTAACACCGGGCTATTGGTTCTGGGTAGTGGCGCTATTCATTGGTCTGCTAAAGCCGTGGCCTCAAAAAGTCTTCGTACAGTTCAGGTCTCACTCTTCGCGACTGGCTTGTTCACTTTTGCTTTTATTTACGGGCAATTGATGGCCTGGGGACAACTCAACGATGCGGGATATTACCTTAATTCAAATCCAGCCAACGCGTTCTTTTATCTTTTTACTGGCTTGCATGGATTACACCTGCTGGGTGGCTTGTGGGTCTGGTCAAGAACAACACTACGGGTGCTCGCGGGTGTTGAGCTTGAGGAAGTTCGATTGAGCGTGGAGCTCTGCAGGACTTATTGGCACTACCTGCTGGCTGTATGGATTGTATTATTTGGAATGCTATTGTCCACATAGCTCTTCGCTAAAAAAAGAGATTTCTATATGAGTGATGTTAGGAGTGAAACAGGAGTGGTCTTTGCCGAGGGGTTGCCCGGCATCGTCGATGATTGGTCGGCGGACAAACAAGCCTTCCAGGTTCCCTGGGGGAAAGCCATGATGTGGATTTTCCTACTTAGTGACACATTCATTTTCAGCTGTTTTCTGACGTCGTACATGAATGTCAGGATGTCGACGACTGTGCCATGGCCTAACCCGAGTGAAGTTTTCGCACTAACGGTCTTCGGCAATCACATACCATTGCTCCTGATTGCCCTGATGACTTTCATTCTGATTAGCAGCAGCGGCACCATGGCGATGGCAGTCAACTTCGGCTATCGCAAAGAACGGGTTAAAACTGCAGCGTTGATGCTGGCAACGGCGGCATTCGGCTTATGTTTTGTTGGTATGCAGGCTTTCGAGTGGACAAAACTGATTATGGAAGAAGGTGTGCGGCCCTGGGGGAATCCCATGGGCGCTGCCCAATTTGGAGCCAGCTTTTTTATGATCACCGGTTTTCACGGGCTACATGTAAGTGCTGGTGTCATTTATCTCAGCGTTATCGCTTTCAAGGTTTATCGGGGCGACTATGACAAGTCGGGCAACTATGAATCAGTCGAGATAGCTGGCCTGTATTGGCATTTCGTTGACCTAGTCTGGGTATTTATTTTCGCGTTCTTTTATCTTTGGTGACACCTATGGAAGCTACAGCAGAAGGCCAACAGCACCCCATCAGCTTGTACTTAAAGATCTGGTTTCTATTGTTTGTACTTAGCGCGCTTTCGTATCTGGTGGATTATATTGGATTTGAGGGTTATCTCAGATGGGGGCTAATTCTTACTTTCATGTTTCTGAAAGCTGGATTCATCGTTGGGATTTTCATGCATATGGCCTGGGAGCGACTTGCGCTAGCTTACGCGGTCCTTTGTCCACCGCTATGCCTCCTCGTGCTGATTACCCTGATGGCAATCGAGGCAGAATATACTTTTCTAACCCGCCTGTTGTTCTTCTCGCAATAATCCTAAATGCTGAATCAGGATCTACAAGCAAACAGTTCCAACGACTTGAAAGCCAGTTCCTGGCAGGACTACCTGGAGCTTTGCAAACCGCGAGTAGTCGTGCTGATGCTCCTTTGTGCAACCGTTGGAATGTTTCTCGCTACTGACTCGACCATCGCCTTTGACCTATTACTGTTCACTAATCTCGGTATAGCGCTGGTGGCAGGTTCGGCTGCCAGCGTCAACCACATCATCGATGCACAAGTTGATATTAAGATGGCAAGAACCGCGCAGCGTCCGATTGCGCAGGGTAGAGTTAGCGTCACATCGGGAATCTTATTTTCAGCTGTCACTGGGATAGCAGGCATGTCGATACTTGCGATGCTGGTCAACCCGCTGACTGCTTGGCTGAACCTAGGCTCCTGGATTGGTTACGGAATCTTTTACTCGGCTTACTTAAAACGCGCAACTCCACAGAATATCGTTATTGGTGGTTTATTCGGTGCAGCGCCACCTTTGTTCGGCTGGACTGCGGTTACGAACCAGATTGATGTTGAGGGTATATTGCTCGTCCTGATTATCTTTACATGGACCCCCCCACATTTCTGGGCACTTGCTCTTGACCGGAAAGAAGAATACGCCAAGGTTGATATTCCAATGTTGCCTATTACGCACGGGGAACGTATTACCAAATATTACATACTCGGTTACACCTTGTTATTGGCAGGTGTGACATTTATTCCTTTTGTGATCGGCATGAGCGG
>JBLIIB010000224.1:0-7299 GCA_047634795.1 Candidatus Azotimanducaceae bacterium
GGACCGACCATGATGTCATGGGCGACTGATGAGCAAAATAAAAAGTACCTGCCTAAGCTTGCCAGTGGTGAAGAAGTCTGGTGCCAATTGTTCAGCGAACCCGCCGGTGGTTCTGACCTCGCAGCCCTGCGGATGCGTGCCGAGAAAGATGGTGACGACTGGGTAATCAATGGCCAAAAGATCTGGACCTCCGGTGCGCATTACTCCGACTACGGTGTACTCGTGCTTCGAACCGATCCCAGCGCACCCAAACACCAGGGCCTTACCTATTTTTTCGTCGACATGAAGTCCCCTGGCATTGAATGCAAGCCAATCAAGCAAATTTCCGGCGGTGCCAATTTTAATGAAGTGTATTTTACCGATGTTCGCGTTTCTGATGCACAGCGGCTGGGTGCAGTGGGTCAGGGTTGGCAAGTCGCATTGACTACACTGATGAACGAACGTGCTTCTATCGGCGGTGGCGGTGGCGGCGTGAATTTTGATTCTGTCTTTGACCTCGCAAATCGGGTCAACATTGATGACGAACCCGCTATTAAAGATAAAAACGTGCGAGCACAACTCGCCACCTGGTACGCGCAGGAATCAGGATTGAGGTTTACGGGTTATCGGTCAACAACCGCACTATCAAAGGGTGAGATTCCTGGCCCTGAAAATTCAATCGGCAAATTGGTGGGTGGTCCAAAGCAACAGGATATGGCGTCATTCGCACTCGATCTATTGGAATCAAGCGGTGCTATTTGGGACCCGGCTCTCTCAGATGCCGCCGGTATGTTCCAGGCAACGTATATGGGGTCTCCGGGCCTTAGAATAGCGGGTGGCACCGACGAGATTATGGCGAACATCATCGCTGAACGAGTGCTTGGGCTACCGCAGGATATTCGCGTTGATAAAGGCATTCCATTCAGTGAGGTACCGACCTCCAATTCGTAATGAACTTTGCCCGGGTACAGATTCGATCTGGCTTCATGTCTATGGACAGGCCAGATCACTTGGAGCTATGCGTATCTCGCATCGACGCGCGGAATTTGCAGCGGCTTTTCGGCCGCGTCAAACCGCGCCGGGCTTTAAGGCGAAAAAACTCAAAATTTCATAAAACCCGAGGTACTCGCTAGGCTCCGTGACACTATCCAAAGGCTTGAACCACAATGGATTGAGACGCACGAGTTTTGGTCGAGAAGTTGTGCATGGTCATCCCGCTATTGCTGAGTTTCAACGAAGCCAAATTCCGCTAGGCTCAGAACTAACTGGTGAGCCACTGGTAACCCGCTACACTTTCCTTAATCCCTACAACAACCTTGGCGTCTGTGAACCTCATCGCGATCCGCCCGCGCCCAAGTGAACGCTAAATTTATGTATCGATCAGAACGCGTCCTAGACGATTCTCCTGAGTGACGTAAACCCGTGACCCCCAGGCCTGGAAATAGGCCTGGAAATAGACCTGGAAATGGACCTGGAAATGGACCTACAAATGGGAGAGCAGTAGCCGTCAGAAATTCTCGAAAAGTACCAAGCGCAATTTGCTACTCACATCATGACGCCTGGCGATGTGCCGTTCTTTGCAGGCAGGAGTCAATGGCACTATCGCAATCGAATTCCAAGGCGAGGCACCTATAACTTCTGTCATCTGATTTATCTTCACTACGTCCCGGAGCACTGTGAAGCGCTGCTTGATCCCATGCACTCGTCGGAATATCTTGCGGTGTCTGGATACGACTAACGATACTCAAGGTGTGCGTGTTATGACACTTCTGGAGGCGCTCGACAAACCCACACCACCTGCTGAAGATACCTAAAGCATGCAATCAACTAAAGCCTCTGAATCACGCCCTTTAACAATCGCTTCCAGTAAAGCCAGGGCAAAAACCCCCTGCCGTATCGCCCATGCATGTAGCCAGAACCCGGGAAGCATTGCTGCCACACGAACTGGCATTTGTCTCTCAGCGTCGGCAGCGCATCCAGGTTCTGCGAAAGAGAGCCGAAACGGCGACTAAAGTCTTCAAGGTCAATCCCCGGCGCCAATCCACCAAGCCGCGCCTTAAAATCGCTCGGTACCGGCGTATCGAACAATGCCTCCGAACGCACCACGCTCGCAAGCACTATTCCAGCAACGCCACGCTCGGCAGCTAATCCACCCAATCGAGACCAACCCTGGCGGGTGAGTGTTTTTGCGATCAGATGCACGTCGTAAATCCACAGCGTGAAATCAGCTTCCAGTCGCTGAAAACCCGCTTCTTCGTAAGCAATGTATTTAACGTGTGCCAATCGATGAATCGCCGAGATGATTAACGCCCATTCAAAACTACAGGTGAAAGTTCCCAATGGCATATCAGGTACCGGCATCCGATCCGCCCATAAATCATCAAAATCAGCCACGTTTGATAGTTGCCAATTATTGTTCAAACGCCAGTGAACATCGATGGTGTGGGTCATGCCAAAAGCATCAGACTTGCTGAAACTACACTCCCCCATCACGTGAGAACCGGGTATCTGGCTGTGCGCTTGAAACCCCTGAGATTCAAGCAACTCGAATACCAGACCTAGATCCAATGCTTCAATTATGATGTCGGTATCATTTCTTGTTCGATGCCATGGCTTTTCATAAACCATATAAGCAAGCGCAGCGCCTTTGAAGACAAGAAAACGTATGCCTCGCTCGTTCAACGCTTCATACACGCAAGGCAGACACTGCAGTCGGGCCATTTCGTATGCGGTTGCCTCAAAGGCGGCGGTTTGATTATCACCTGTTGCCGACAAAATCGGCATGAGCCCTTCCGCTCTGAACAAACGCGCCTGATCTTCACCGTCAGGGATCACACCGGATAGCAGCGCCTGCGCAAACAATTTGTCTTGGGATTGCACTACCGCTTTAACGGAACCAGAAACGATTGACGACATGCCAATTAAACGCCGGCAAGGCGCTTTCCTTTTTTATTTTTCTGCGCACCGGAAAATTTGGTCCGCAAATAACCTCTCCACAAAAAAACGGTCAACGAAAACCCGACCCGAAAAGAGTGGTCCGGCTTTAGTGGAACCATCGCACCACCGAGGGCCTGCAGGATTGCAGACACGGCAGCCGAGATTAAATGGGTTTGCACATTGTCCTTGGACATCAGCGATTCCGTTTCAGCCAGCAAAGAAGTCCGTATAATTCTAGCAAGTCATCATCACAAAGACGATTCAGGGGATTCGCCGCGATGTAAGGTTCAAGCAGATATCTATCGTCCCTAATAGCCTCGGTCATTTCATTGCGATGGACCTCTGTCATAAGATCGATAAACCGCCACGCGTTTTCCTCCCTCCCCACCCGCCAGCTCACCTCTCGCGGAATAAGGCCATCGCCTATTCTTCTTAAATGATACTTGCTCCAACCGTGTTGAGTTTTTTGTTCTCGGGGAATGGAAAGGGAAAACTCCACCAATCGCTTATCCATCAAAGGATGGCAGGGCGTCACGCCAAACATGCCGCCCACTCGATCATATCGCTCTGCTGCAGCAGAAATGGCGGGATGGTTCACATTAGCGGCATGCTGTTGCTGCAGCGATCGAGAACCACCATAAAGCACCTGAGATGCCGCCGTCAGTCGCTCCTGTACACGTTGCTCGCGCGCAAATGGAACCGAAATCAGACTCCCTTGCAAAGGATCAGAAGCAGCAACCAATCTTTGTTTGAATCCTCGGAGAAAGGCCAATGTCGATGGCAAACCTATCTGTCTGATTCGCTCAAAATAGAACGACCACAACGACGGCTCGCCACCAAATGCATTCTTCCGAAGGTAACAGACCTCTTTTAAGCCAGTCAGCCACTGTCCGGACCGCATCAAGGTCGAGGGGTAATTCGATGAGACGGAATGCAGCATGTCGCCTTCGAGACCATCAAGCAGCAGGTCGAAACCCGCTCGAGACGCAGCCTGATTAACCAGCATGCTCTGGATCATATAGTAATCAAACGGTTCAACGAGCGCCTCCTGCACGCATCGAAACACTTCACCAAGAGAGGCGTTCGCATCGCGCCTGGAAATCATGTTCGCTGATTGCCCCAGGAACTCGGTGGTCACCCTTATGTGCTCAGTTTCCGAGCATTTTTCATCTAATTCAACGGTAGAAAAAGTGGTCGCTGGGACAATGCGATTAGAAAAACCAACCACGGTCGATGAGTCCACACCCCCACTCAACATGGAAGCAATCTTATCTCGCTGACCAATTCGATTCGCAATAGAAGACTGAAAATGCTCGCGAAACGCCGAGACATAATCCTCGTCTCTTTGGTATCGAACTTCCAAATCAGGGTCTGCATGCCAATATTCTGTGACCACTGCCTGACCGTCACGAACAATCAGCCGACTCGCAGCAGGCAACCTCAACACTCCCTGATAAAAAGTACTAGTCTGATCAACGTGTTCAAGCGGGAAAACCAGGAAATCCGCAATGCGCGTCTGGTTGATCGGTGTGTTTAATACCAAACGCACAGCTGCGGCTTCAGAGCCGATCACAAAAAGGTTACCGCAGATACCATAGTAAAACGGCTTAACGCCCAAATGATCTCTCGCACAAAAGACACTTCGGCCATCAGTAATAAGGAAGGAAAAATCCCCAAGTAGATGGTCGGTGACCGCTGCACCAAATTTGCGATAGGCAGCGAGCACCAATTGGGCATCACCACAATTGTCGCCCAGCCTGACTCTCCTTGCCAGCGCTGCGCGCTCATCGAGCCTTAGATCTCCGACGATGGAAAAGTCATCTTGTCTAAAGTGATATTGGCCCGGCAGAGCAGAATTATTGTTTGATAGCGTCGCAAGCGCGCGATCCGTTTTAACTTCAAGGTGACGCTCAACGCCACGACGCGCCATGACGCTCAGCATTGCCTGCAGCCCGGACTCCTCAAGCGAACCAACACCAGGTCGGAGTATTCCGGCGATCGCTGTCATAGATTCAGCAGATCTAATATATGCGACTTCACAGACATCAAATCCGCATAGTCTCTCGGATAGGTGAGTGTCGCGAGGCATGGGACCTGCTCGATTAGCGCGGCTATTTTGCGCAGCTTCTGCACAGCCGTGACATGATCCGACGGGTCAAGGCTATAAGACTCACCCAACAAGGTTCGAGCAGCGTCGGCCCCTTGTAGCGGAGACGAGCTAAGTGCGCCAGGTGCCTCCAATGCAACCAACAGCGAAAGAGCCTCAAACCCAAAGGCCGAAGCCGCGTCATATCGATGTTTATCGACAACCCCGGACGCCATAACAGGACGAGAGCCGGGCACAAGGATTGCTCGTGCTGACGGCTTATGAAGTCTAAGACCGGGATAACTACCGTGAACAAGAATCGCCCCTGCCTTATTTAGCCGGATTAACAGGCAATCATCCGACAGAACCTTCCAACCCGCTTCGGAAAAACTCGCAGCCATACTGGACTTACCAGCACCAGATGCCCCCACGAACGCGATGGTCGTCTCTTCGTTCGTCACACAACTACCATGAAGCACAAGCTCACCGCGATGCGATAGCAGTCTTGGAATTACCTGATCCAGTATTAAATGGCGGACTGTCGCTTCTTCTGAATCACGCGTTACCTGATATTCAATTCGGGCAACGCTCACATCTATTCGTGCATCCAGTAACTCAGGAAAAGACAGTCGATAACGATCATGACCCAGGCTGCAGAGCATGTCTGAATCTTCCCATCGATGCCTTACCTGGAACGCTTCTGTGCGATGTTCAACGCCTGTCAGCGTAATGGTCGCGGCGCTACCCGATACACTACTATCTTGAAAACGATTGAGCTCAGGGAATTCGAGTGTTGAATCAAGGCGGTAATCAAAAAACTGGTAGCTATTCATGCCCAGATTCATCACCGCTGATTTCACCGCGACCGAGTTCACGGCGACCGAGTTCACGGCGACCGAGTTCACGGCGACCAAACTGATCAACTTGTTGTTGAACAAACCGGATCGCAGTCTGTTCATTGGGGAACAAACGAGGCCATTTCGCCTGAATGTCACCCGCAATACATTGCACCGTTTTACCCTGACCAAACGCATTGAGCGTTGCTATCGCCGCTTCGCCCCAGGCATTGACTGAAGGCTTGTACGAGACAGAACGACGCGCGAGATCAACGGCGGAGAACGGTCGAGATAAAAAGGTAGAGTGCTGCTCTTTCTTTGCATCTGCCAAAATACGCCAGCTCCACTCTCCTGTTTCAGGTCGACTGAGTTCGAAGCCAATTTCATCACCCTGGCGCACGTCAAAAGGCGTCTCGACGGGCAAGAAAGCCTGACTCCAATGCGTCGAAGGACAATCCGGCGCTGTGGATAAGCGCGCTTCCCCAAGCTCAATATCAAACCAGCCTAAAAACCCATGCACCACCGCATCATGTGTAGCTACAAATTTCACCTTAGCGCGGCAAGCGGCTTCACTCGCGTGATAAAAATCGATACTTTGAAGCAGGAGGGGATCCGCGACAGGTTCATAGTGCTCTTGGTTAAACTGTTCATAGTAAAGCGAGTTGGCCGCGTACCTCGACATCACACTATGGTCAATGTGATTGGATTCACTGGTCCATTTGCCAACCTGCCGATCGAAATAACTTTGCATAGTGACTGGCTGGGCGAACATTTGGCCAGCGTTCGGAATCAGTGTTCCGCCCGGGCGCAGATATTGTTCACGGGCAAAAAAAAGTGACGGTAATAAATCCTCTTCAAGCAGAAAATTACCCGTAAAAACCGAAACAATGACGTCTACAGGCTCAAGCTCTCCTGCCTGCTCCACTGATTCAGGTATATAGACAATGTTATTCAGGAGTCCATTGGCGGTAGCAAGTTCTTTTGCTACGACAAGATCTGTAGCGGGCTCAATCAGGTAAACTTTTGCAGCACCGAGCTTAGCAGCCATTAACCCCAGAACACCAAGACCAGCGCCAAGGTCCATCACGACGGAATCAGGTGTGATAACGGATTTCAGAGCTGAATAATAAAAGCCGTTACGATGCTCATCAAGCACCATAGAACGCTGACCTACTGGATCGACATAACTCACGTCATATTCACCTGCGATCGATATTGACGTCCAACAAGGGGGTGTAGCTATCCAGTTCCTGACGTTGGCCGATGACAGTCTCGTCGTTATACAACACCCAAGCATGGGCTTCGACGTGATCTTCGAGTTTATATATCCCTAGCCGCATCGTACTGGTAATGCCCATTAATCCCAGCATCCACCACAGTGAAATTGCCTGCTCGAGACATTGAGCATTGAAGGGTCCACGAAAAGCCGCAACGCTGACCATTCTGGCCACTCTTTTGACG
>JBLIIB010000225.1:0-7286 GCA_047634795.1 Candidatus Azotimanducaceae bacterium
CATTGGTAAGGGCGTCACTGTGGGTCACAAGGCGATGTTGCATGGTTGTTTAATCGGCAATAATTCGCTCATTGGTATTAATGCCGTCATCCTTAACGGTGCGAAAATCGGTGAGAACTGCCTGATTGGGGCCAACGCCTTGATTCCCGAAGGTAAGGAAATCCCGGCGGGTTCGCTGGTGATGGGATCGCCAGGCAAGGTCGTCCGGGAATTGGATGAGCGCGCCATTAAGGGCCTCACCATGAGCGCGAGGGGCTATGTACAAAACTACAAACGATTCCGTGATGAACTTTTTCCTGTTTTGTGAGCCCTGCGTTTAAGGTCATGCGCAAAAAGATTGGACCGTCGGGCAACAGCGCCCCTGCGCGGGTCCGACCGGGAGAGGCTTGCAAAAAGCGCTAATCGAGCTATAGTTATAGGTCAACTTAGATCGTTTTTAGCAGAGTGATGACTAATTCCATCGAACAAGCGACCATCAGCAACTTCCTGTTGCCGTGCGCCTCTGCCCTGCTTTCAGGCCTGCTGCTACGACTGCCGTTGTAGGCGGCCTTCCAAAATCCTGCATTGCTTGAACGTTTGCTTAACAAAGCAAACTCAATCTAATGATCCGAGATAAAACAATGAATTCTGAAGACCAATCGATACAAACCCGAACTAGTTCGCCCAATCCCAGTTCGTCTAATCAAGTCGCGGCGAAAAAGATGCCGTTCCACAAATACAAAGCTTTCAAGCCCGTCGCATTAAAAGACAGGACCTGGCCGGACCAGGTCATCACTGAGGCGCCACGCTGGTGCAGTGTTGATTTAAGAGATGGTAATCAGGCGCTTATCGAGCCGATGACGCCGAGTGAAAAACAGAAGATGTACGATCTGTTGCTCGAGGTGGGTTTCAAAGAAATTGAAGTTGGGCTCCCGGCTGCATCGCAAACTGATTTTGATTTCGTTCGAAAAATTATTGAAGAAGACCGCATCCCTGAAGGGGTCACTATTCAGGTGCTGTGTCAGGCGCGTGAAGAGTTGATCAAGCGAACCTGTGAGGCGGTTTCGGGCGCCAAACGCGTCATATTTCATCTCTACAATTCGACCTCCACGTTACAACGCAGGGTGGTGTTTAACATGGAGCGTGACGAGGTCATCAAAATGGCCACGGATGCGACAGAAATTGTTAAGGCCTACACCCGTGAACTGGTAGACGCGGGTACCGAGTTAACGCTCGAATATTCGCCAGAGAGTTATACCGCAACGGAAATGGATTTTGCGGTCGAAATTTGTGAAGCCGTTATGAATGTTTGGCAGCCAACGTTGGATAACAAAATCATTCTGAATTTGCCATCGACAGTAGAGATGGCGACGCCGAACATCTACGCGGATCAAATAGAATACTTCATTCGCAATCTTCCCCAGCGTGACAAGGCGGTGATCAGTCTCCATACGCATAATGATCGGGGAACGGGTGTGGCCGCCTCTGAATTGGGTTTGATGGCAGGTGCCCAGAGAATCGAAGGGACGCTGTTTGGTAATGGAGAAAGAACTGGCAACCTTGATCTCATTACGATGGCAATGAACATGTTTTCTCAGGGTGTCGATCCTGAACTGTACATGAGCGATATGCCCAAAATTGTCGCGGTGTCGGAAGAGTGTACGAAAATTCCCATTCACATCCGCCAGCCCTACGCTGGAGAACTTGTGTTCACTGCGTTTTCAGGATCGCATCAGGACGCTATTCGAAAAGGAATGGAATTCGTTGAGGCTGGCGGAGATACCGCATGGGAAGTGCCTTATCTTCCGATTGATCCCTCGGATGTCGGTGGCTCTTACCGTGAAACCGTGCGGGTGAACAGCCAGTCCGGAAAGGGCGGTGTTGCATTTATTTTGGAAAACTATTTTGGCGTGACCTTGCCGCGTTCCGTGTTGGTCGAATTTAGCCCGATCGTTCAGAAGGTGTCTGAATCTGATGGGGGTGAGTTGAAACCGGACGCAATTTGGAATGCCTTTGTCTCGGAATTTATTGATGTCGAAGGCCCCTACCAATTGGTGGATTATCGCGTTATGTCGCAGGGCGACGGCACTGAGAGTTGTGATGCCACTGTAAAGGTCTCTGAAAGCGAAGTAGAAATTAGCGGTACTGGTGCCGGGCCCATTGATGCCTTTGTGAGCGCGATGGTAAAGACGCTCAATGAACCACTCAATGTCGTTGAGTATCAGGAATACGCAATGACGGAAGGCGCGGAAGCACAGGCGATTTGTATTCTGGCGATAACCGATGAAGAAGATAACCGTTATTACGGTGTAGGGATCAGCCAAAACACGACAACGGCCGCATTTAAGTCGATCATCGCGGCAGTAAACCGAAAGTGGCGATCGTCTGTTTAGAGACCTCGGCGAACCGCTACGGGGTAACTGGTTGTGGATAGCGGGTTAGATAGTCCAGGGTAAAATAAAAAAACGGGGCGAATAGCCCCGTTTTTTTTGTCCGCTCAAAAACTCAACAACCTAGGGAAGCTCTGATTGAATAGACTTTAATCAGAGCTTCCCTGGTTCGAACGCGTCGCGGCTAGGTTGCGCCTAGAAAGGCTCGGGTGCTTCGGACAGTTTTGCCGTACGGATCATATGGTCCTGAATCTGGATTATCTCAATCCGGTATTTGTCTACGGAGAAACAAACATTGGCCTCAGGAATCGTTTCCATATGCTCTGTGATCAGTCCGTTCAACGTCTTCGGTCCATCAATGGCTAATTCCCATCCAAGAGATCGATTGATTAGTCGAATGTTGGTGCCACCGTCTACCAGGAAAGAACCATCTTCCTGTGGGTGGATATCAATGTTGGTTGACGCGAGGTCGGTGGTGAATTCACCTACGATCTCTTCGAGGATATCCTCGATAGTGACGATACCCTGAATGTCGCCATACTCGTCGACGACCAGGGCAATGCGTTCTTTTTCGGCCTGGAAGTTAATCAGCTGAGTTTGCAGTGAAGTGCTTTCCGGTACGAAATAGGGCTGTGATGTTTCCTGCAGCAACGCGGCTTTGGTCAACTCCCCATCAATCAAGAAGCGAGCAGCGTTTCGAACGTGAAGTACGCCAATGACACGATCGATATCTTCCTTAAAAACAGGTAGCCGGGTGTGCTGCACGGAGCGCAATTGCGTGATGATATCCTCGATGTCGTCTTCGATATCGATTCCGACAATTTCGGTTCTGGTGACCATGATGTCGTCAACGGTCACCTTTCCGAGATCGAGCACCCCTAACATCATGTCCTGATGATGGCCGGCAATCTGTGAGCCTTCATGGACGACGGTTCTTAATTCGTCATCGCTTAAATGATCCTCACCAGCATCCCCGTGACGAACGCCAACCATATACAGCATGCCGTTGGCTGCGCTGTTCACTAGCCAGACAAATGGATAGGTGAGGAAGAGCAGTATCTGGAGTAAGTAGGAAGACGGCAGTGCGATCTTCTCTGGGTAAACTGCGGCAATTGTCTTGGGCGCGACTTCTGCGAACACCAGGAATACGATGGTGCAAACAATGGGCGCGACCGCCAGACCTGCGTCGCCCAACAGTTCAAGCGCGAGGAGGGTGGCTAAAGATGCCGCCGTAAAGTTTGCGAGGTTGTTGCCAATTAGAATCACGCCGAGTAGACGATCCGGGCGTTCGAGCAGTTTCGCGGCGCGTTGGGCTCCGCCGTGACCTTGTTTTGCTAAGTGCTTCAACCGATAACGGTTGAGCGCCATCATCGCGGTCTCTGAGCCAGAAAAGTATGCGGAAACAATAACCAGTGTAACGACGGACCCAAGCAGGGTCCCGATCGACGGCTCGTCCAAGAACGGAGACCTCGTATTTATTTAGGGAGTGCAGTTGTACGGAGAAGCTCGGCGACTGTCAAGTCACGGTAATGTCAGGGTAATAGAGGTGTCAAACCCTTCCGAGGATTAATTCCAGCACGATTTTACTGCCAAAATATCCCAGCGCGAGAAGGACAAATCCGGATAGCGTCCAACGAGAAGCCTGAGTACCCCGCCAGCCCAGCTGATATCGGCCCCACATTAGAATAGCGAAGACCAGCCACGCGAGCATAGTGATCACAGTGTGGTGCATAAGTCCTGGGTCGGAAAAATCCTTGAGGTAGATAAAGCCCGTCGCGATCGACAAGGTAAGAAAGATCAGGCCGCTCCAGAGCAATTCGAACATCAATTGCTCCATGGTCTGGAGTGGCGGCATGCCTCGCAGGAGGCTGAAATGACGACCGCGCAACATGTTATCGCCAATTGACAGTAATAGTGCTTGTGCTGCTGCAATGGTGAGTAGGCTATAAGCCGCAATAGATAGAAGGATGTGAGCGACTATGCCCCCCGTAATATCAGTTCTTGGCGAATGGCCCTCGGTGATAATGAGCTCCATTGCCACGGTGACCATTGCGACGGGAAACAGAACGATAAATAAATTGTCGACGCGTCGTCTCAGGCTGCTAACAAGCACCATCGCGACGATGGATAAGGCCATGAGAGATAGCATGGGATACACGCCGAGGTTGAAACCGTCATCCGTGACAAAAACTTGCCAGGTGGTGATGCCATGGCACATTACTGCGATGCCACCCAGTGCCTTTATTGTTTTTGAATAACCAGTGCCGTTCAGGATCGTCTGTGCTTGGAGCACGGCCGCGATGACGTAGCCAAGACAAGCCATTGCGCCGCTTACGAGCATTAACATGGTTTATTGAAGTACAGTTTGTTTGAATCCAGATTATCGGAATACAGCTTATCGATGCGCCAGTCCTGCCGGAGCATTTTAAAGCACACCATTTTCAACTTTGAACTTTTCAAGCTTTGAACTATTCAAGGAAAGGATTCGTTATACTAGCCCACCCTCGGGTAAGTTTCAGGAAATTAGGTGTTCGAATCTTTATCAGAACGATTGGGCGGAGCCCTCTCGTCTATTACTGGCAAAGCCAAGCTTAACGAAGAAAACATCTCTGATGCTCTACGTGAAGTCAGGGTAGCGTTGCTTGAAGCTGATGTAGCACTCAGCGTCGTTAAACAATTTATAGACTCGGTCCGGCGTCGTGCGCTCGGCACAGAGGTGACAGCAAGTCTGTCGCCCGGGCAGGTGTTCATCAAGATTGTTAGTGATGAACTTGTCTCGGTCATGGGCGGCGGCGAAGGTGAGCTAAATCTCGCGGTCCAGCCCCCGGTTGTGATTTTGATGGCGGGTTTACAGGGCGCGGGTAAGACGACCTCGACGGCAAAGCTTGGTCGCTGGCTGACGACGCGCGAGAATAAAAAAGTGATGGTGGCGAGTGCTGATGTCTATCGGCCAGCCGCGATTGAGCAGCTTCGTACTTTGGCTGGACAGGCTGAACTCGCCTTTTTTGAGTCTAATGCAGACCAAAAGCCTGCGGACATCGCCCGCAACGCGCTAGCCGAAGCGAAAAAACAATTTGCAGATGTATTGATCCTCGATACCGCGGGCCGGCTTGCGATTGACGATGCCATGATGGCGGAAATCCATGAATTGCATCAGATTGTCGCGCCTACGGAAACGCTGTTTGTCGTGGATGCTCTCACCGGGCAGGATGCAGCCACTACGGCTCGTGCATTTGGTGAAGTTCTCCCATTAACCGGTGTCATCCTGACGAAGGCGGATGGTGACAGCCGGGGCGGCGCAGCTTTGTCGGTTCGGTCAGTGACGGGCAAACCCATCAAGTTTATGGCGGTCGGTGAAACGGTTGATGATCTTGACGCGTTCCATGCGGATCGAATTGCTTCTCGCATTCTCGGTATGGGAGACGTCCTCTCTCTTATCGAGGAAGCAGAACAGAAGATCGATAAGAAAAAAGCGCAAAAGCTTGCGAATAAGATCAAAAAAGGCAAAAAGTTTGATCTCGAAGACTTCCGCGATCAAATTCAGCAGATGAACAATATGGGCGGCATCGCCAGTATGATGGACAAATTGCCGGGCATGGGCGGTCAAATGGCTCAGGCCGCGCAAGAGAAGGTCAACGATAAAACCTTTGTACAGATGGAGGCTATTATCAATTCGATGACGCCGGGTGAAAGACATTTCCCCGATAGCATCAATGGTTCGCGCAAAAAACGTATCGCGGGCGGCTCCGGAACACAAATTCAGGATATCAATCGATTGCTGAAGCAGCACAAGCAGATGCAGAAGATGATGAAAAAGCTCACCAAGAAAGGTGGAATGACAAACATGATGCGCGGTATGGGTGGAATGATGCAGCCGCCGGGCGGAGGCTTTCCCGGCAGATAGAGATGTGAATTATCCGCCAGTCGTAGCGATTCTTTTACATCATGATTAGATTTTGTTATAAAAAACAATGCTTTAACGGGGTTTTGGTCGTCTGCTAGATCAAGGCTAAGATTGGTTTAATTTCCCGTTCCTTTCCCGTACAATACGCTCCCTTTCGGGTCCCCTGGGACCTGGACATGAGCTAATTTCGCGAATTACATAAAGGAAAACAGACAGATGGTCACTATTCGCCTAACACGTGGTGGTAGTAAGAAACGTCCGTTCTACCACATTCATGTGGCAGACAGACGTGTTGCTAGAGACGGTCGTTTTATTGAACGGCTTGGTTTTTTCAATCCACTTTCACGTGGTGGAGATGAAAGCACCCGGATTGATCTTGATCGTCTGGAATACTGGACGAAACAAGGCGCGCAAATGTCAGATCGCGTTACAAAGGTTGTTAAAGACTATCGTCGAGCGGTAGCAAACTCCGCGAGCGAAGTTGCGGCTTAAACCTCGGTAACTTAGAGCGAATGTCCGTGAGCGAAATTCGTTTGGGCAGTATTAACGGCAGTCACGGCATTCAAGGATGGGTCAAGGTGTATTCCGAAACCGATCCGAAGAACGCAATTTTTGACTACTCACCCTGGATACTCAGGAAGGGTAAGCATGAGAAAGTTGTCGTAGTCAAAGAAGGGCAGGTTAGTGGAAAGCGTCTGCTGGCTAGTCTTGAAGGGATCACGGATCGCACCCTTGCCGAGGAATTGATCGGTTATGATGTAATGATACCGCGGGCTTCTCTACCAAATCTGGAAGACGGTGATTTCTACTGGAACCAGCTGGAGGGCCTGACTGTTAAAAACCGGTCCGGTGTTGTTTTCGGTGAGATTGATCACCTGCTTGAGACCGGTGCGAATGACGTCATAGTGATCAAGGCGACACCGGATAGCGTGGATGACGCGCAGCGACTGATTCCATACGTTGAGGATAAGACTGTGGTGTCTGTGGATCTCGACGCCGGCGAGATGATCGTC
>JBLIIB010000226.1:0-7279 GCA_047634795.1 Candidatus Azotimanducaceae bacterium
ATGGGCTGCTGGACGTCAGCATCGCGCAAAGCTGTGCTGCCCGTTTTTGAACAGTACAACAACATGCTCTATTACCCGACAATGTACGAGGGTCTGGAAGCGTCGCGGAATATTGTCTACACTGGTCAGGAGGCTACGCAGCAAATTCTTGCTGGCATTGACTGGATAATTCAAGAGAAAAAACCGGAGACATTCTACTTTGTTGGCTCTGACTACATCTGGCCGCGTACGTCGTTCAAGATTGCCCGTCAGCACATCGAAAGAGAATATGGATTGGAAGTTATTGGAGAGCAATACTACCCGCTTGGCCACACGCAGTTCAACTCTGTCATCAACAAGATGAAGTTGAAGAAGCCTGACGTAATCTTCTCGATTGTTGTCGGAGGTTCCAATGTTGCGTTCTACAAGCAGATGACTGCTGCGGGTGTGGACTTGAACAAGCAAACGGTCATCACTATTTCCGCAACCGAAGACGAAGTTCTGGGCATCGGCGGTGAGAATATCGAAGGCGCCTATATGTTCGCCAAGTATTTCCAAAGCCTAGACAATCCCAACAACGCTAAGTTCATCGCAGCTTTCAAGGAAATGTGGGGTGACGATAGCGTCATCGGTGATGTGACCAACAACGCCTATCTTGGTCCTTGGTTATGGAAAGCGGCCGTAGAAAAAGCGGGAAGCTTTGATATAGATAAAATCAAAGAGGCCAATCCCGGTATCGAGATGGACAACGCACCAGAGGGGTATGTTCGCATTCACGAAACGAACCACCACCTTTACAGCAAGCTACGTGTCGGACGCGCTCGCGCAGATGGCCAATTTGATGTTGTATATGAATCTGAGCTGAAAGAGCCAGATCCGTTTCCTGAAGGTTACCAGTAACTTTAGGAAACGTGGGCGGCGGTTCTACCCGATTGCCGCCCTTTCACGACTTTCATCAAAATCGCTCGTAATAGGATTGCCCAATAGCAGGTGATTTTTTAAGGAATGGCACTATGGCAGGATATTCTTTTGGTGAGCTCGGTTCTATCTTTGTGATGCAAGGATTTTCGGGTCTCATCCTCTTCTCTGTTTTTCTATTGATGGCGCTTGGTCTCGCTATCATCTTTGGACAACTTGGTGTCATCAACATGGCTCATGGCGAATTCATGATTATCGGATCGTACATCACTTATATGTGCTCGAACTTCTTCATCGACTTCATTCCATCCATGTTTTGGGCGTCTTTTTTCTTCGCGATGTTATTCGCGTTCATTGTCACGGCTGCCCTTGGGGCGTTTGTCGAATGGACGATGATCAGGCGACTTTATAAGCGGCCGCTAGATACATTGCTGGCTACTTGGGGGTTAAGCCTGATTTTACAACAAACATTACGGATGATTTTCGGCACAAGAGAAGTTGGTGTGCGCCTTCCTGACTGGATGCTGGGGTCGTTTTCTTTGACTGATCTGATCGATGTGCAAATCAACGGTTTGGTTGTGATGGCGATCACGTTGGTACTCACTACAGCAGTGATGGTGCTCATGCTTCGTTCGACTTGGGGCAAACATGTGCGTGCAGTTGTTTCAAATCGCGAGATGGCAGGTGCGGTCGGAATCAATACTAGCCGTGTAGACCGCATGACATTTGCAGTTGGTTGCGGCATCGCGGGAATTGCAGGCAGCGCCTTTACGATGATCAGCTCTACCGCACCTGATGCGGGCCAGCAGTATATCGTTGATACATTCCTTGTTGTGGTCTTCGGCGGTGCATCAAGCCTATTTGGGACGATTGCGGCCGCATTCACAATCTCTCAAGCGCAATCAACGCTTGAATTCTTCATCACCGGTTCAATGGCTAAAGTGGTCACACTACTCGTTGTTATCGGTATCCTCATGATCCGTCCTCAAGGGCTGTTCTCTAGAAAAATTCGTAAATAGGAACGCAGATTATGTCGAATACCTTTCCGAAAAGTATGATCTTAAACTTCGTAGTCTTAGGAGTCCTGCTACTAATCGTTCTTCCCCTCAACTTGGACGCATTTCGTCTGAATTTGGTCGGTAAATACCTCACGTTCGCTTTTGTCGCGATGGGGCTTGTGATGTGCTGGGGCGCAGGTGGCATTCTCAGCCTGGGACAGGGTATGTTCTTCGGTGTTGGTGGATATTGTATGGCAATGTATCTCAAACTAGAATCTGCAGCTACTAATATAGGCTGTACTCGTGCACTTCAGGAAACTGGAGCATGCATTGTACAAACGACTCCCGGCATTCCAGACTTCATGGACTGGGCATCAATGACCCAACTCCCGTTTTTCTGGCTGCCATTCAATAGTCTGATACTAACGATAGTGGCTATCATGACGGTGCCGGCAATCTTTGCCTTTGTCATTGGAATGTCTTTGTTCAAGCGTCGCGTTGGGGGGGTCTATTTTGCGATCATCACCCAAGCATTGGCGTCGGTTTTGAGCATTCTGATCATTGGTAACGCAGGCTACATCGGCGGCTTTAACGGGATCACGGACCTGCGCACCTTGAACGGGTGGGACATCCGTACCGATGAGGCCAAGACGTTCTTTTACTTTCTCACCGTTGGATTGCTTCTTGCCTTTCTCTTGCTGTCTCAGTTTATTCTAAAGAGCAAGCTGGGGCGGGTTTTGGTCGCGGTGCGAGAGCAAGAAGACAGGGTACGCTTCTCTGGCTATGACGTCGCGAATTTCAAAGCATTTGGATTTTGCTATGGCGCGTTTCTGGCTGGGATCGGGGGGGCAATGTTCACGCTGAACGTTGGCTTTATTCACCCGACGTTTGTTGGCATCGTGCCCTCAATCGAAATGGTCATTTTCTGTGCTGTTGGTGGACGTTTCTCACTCTTCGGCGCGATCTATGGGGCGCTTGCTGTGACCTGGGCCAAGACTGTCTTCTCTGAGGCCTATCCCGAACTTTGGCTCTTTGCGATGGGCGCGATGTTTATTGCGGTCGTGCTGGTCATGCCACAAGGGCTTGCAGGTCTCTACAATCGTTACTTCGAACGTTTTGTGAGCAAAATAATTTTCCGTGAGAGCAAGACGTTCTCGACGGTAAAATCCTAGGAGCGGCCGGTTATGAATATACAAAGCTCGATCGGGTCAAATGATACGGTGCTGAAGGTTGAAAACCTCACCGTGGCGTTTGATGGGTTAAAGGCAGTCGATGATCTTTCTTTCGAAATTAAGGAAGACGAACTGCGCGTTATTATCGGTCCAAACGGGGCCGGTAAAACAACTGTCTTGGATTTGATTTGTGGACGCACACAAGCCACTACTGGGTCAATCAAGTTTCGCAACAAAGAACTGACCCGCATGAAAGAACATCAAATTGTTCATGCGGGTGTGGGCCGTAAGTTTCAAACACCTTCTGTCTATGAAAACTTGTCGGTGTTTGAGAACCTTGAAATTTCATTTCCGCGCGGTCTTGGCGTCCTGGGTTCGCTTCTTTTTCGGCGAGATACCGTCGTTTGCAACCGCGTCAAACACGTAGCTGAAATGATCTTTCTGGACTGCGATATAGATAAATCTGCGGCCGAACTGAGCCATGGTCAAAAGCAATGGCTGGAAATTGGGATGCTACTTATCCACGAGCCGGAGCTGTTGATGCTGGACGAACCCGTTGCTGGGATGAGTGTCAGTGAACGCAAGAAAACAGCTGAACTCTTGAAAGAAATTATCAAGGGACGCTCAGTGATTGTGATCGAACACGACATGAAATTTGTCGAGGACATCGCACATAAGGTCACAGTTATGCACCAAGGAAAAATCTTGTCCGAGGGCGATATGGAGACTGTCCAAAAAGATCCAAAAGTCATCGAAGTTTATCTTGGTCACTCCTGAATGAAAGAACTATTCAATGTTACAGGTACGAAATCTTCACGCAGGATATGGACAAATCGAAACCCTTCACGGGTTGGATTTTAAAATGGATGCCGGCGAAATCCTTGCGATTACCGGGCTTAACGGAATGGGAAAGACGACGCTCATGAAAGCGATTATGGGGATTATCCCCATCTCTGACGGAGAAATATTTGTCGGGGAAGATGGGCTTACCGACGCCAGCACCTATGAACGGGTTCATCGCGGCATTGGTTATGTCCCACAGGGTCGCATGATTTTTTCAACCATGACAGTCGAGGAAAACATCGAAACAGGGTTGGCGGGAACGACAGAAAAAACCATTCCTGATGACATCTACGAGATGTTCCCGGTGCTGCACGAGATGCGTGATCGCCGCGGGGGTAATTTGTCAGGGGGCCAACAGCAGCAGCTAGCGATTGCACGGGCTTTGGTATCGCGTCCAAACGTTTTGTTGCTAGACGAGCCGACCGAAGGCATTCAGCCCTCAATCATCAAAGAGATGGCTCAGGTTTTGAAAAAGATCAGGGACAGAAGCAATCTAAGCATCTTGGTTTCTGAGCAGGTCCTGAGTTTTGTCATGGACGTGGCCGACCGCATTATGGTGATCGAAAAGGGACGCTTCGTTCACGAGGAAAAGCGAGAAGATGTCGATCAGGACACCATCGTGAAATATCTTTCAGTATGATTTTGGCGCTCTGTCGGGGTGACGAGCAACTGTTTTCGCGCAAATAGGAAACATTGGTAAGTCTTTAAAACCCGAAGGTTCATAGAACATAAAGTGCCGCTCTAACCCTTGCTGGGTCTTTCTGGTTTGGTCTTGCGCAGTAATTACATGCAACATTTAGAACAAGAGTAATAGACCATGGATCAATCAGGGCCTCAAGGAAACTGACGACGAGACGCGAGCCTTCCCAAAGGCCGTCAGGTCTCTGAAGAAGCGCTAAAAGTTGTCATTGATACTCTTGGGAAACTGCCTATACATCGCGACCTGTTGATCGAGGCCCTGTATTTGATTTAAGGTCACTTTGTCCACATTTCAGCAGAACATATCGCGGCCTTGGCGGATGTTTTCCGATTGGCGCAAGTCGAGGTTTATGAGGTTGCCAGTTTTTATCATCACTTTGATATCATCAAAGAAGATGACACACCGCCAGAATCTGTAACTGTTAGGGTTTGCGATGGGTTGTCGTGCATGTTGGCTGGCGCCGAAGAATTTTTCAGAAAGCTTGAAAAAAGTTATGACGGCGTGGATGTACGTATTCAACGCATGCCTTGTATTGGGCGTTGCGATACTGCGCTCGCGTATCAAGTCGGCAAGCGCGCCGTTGATTGCGCAACACCAGTCAAAGTTGCAAAGGCACTCACAGGATCGCATACCGTTGAAGTGCCATCTACGAAAACTTGAACAGCTATCGTGCAAATGGCGGGTACGACATATTATCGCAAATTCGCGCTGGCGATATCACACCTAATAATGCCATCGCGGCAATATCCTCAGCCGGTCTGCGTGGATTGGGCGGAGCTGGCTTTCCTGCCGGTCGCAAATGGGGGGTTGTTAAATCCTACGAAGGTCCGCGCCTTATGACCGTCAATGGGGACGAAGGCGAACCAGGGACTTTCAAAGACCGATATTGGCTAGAGCGGCATCCCCACAATATGCTAGAGGGCGCGCAAATCGCAGCGCATGTTGTCGGGCGTGAGAGCATCTATATCTACATGTGCGACGAATATCCAGCTGTGCTCGAAATCCTGAAAACCGAAATCGCGGCCCTTGAAGCGTCTGATCTCGTGACAATCCCGATGGAGCTTCGGCGCGGGGCAGGCACCTACATTTGCGGCGAAGAAAGTGCGATGATCGAAAGCATAGAAGGCAAACGTGGCATTCCGCGTCACCGTCCGCCTTACATCGCTGAACTTGGACTTTTTGGTCGCCCTACGCTGAACCACAATGTGGAAACGTTGCTTTGGATACCTGAGATTATTTCTAAAGGTGCCGATTGGTTTGCGGACCAAGGCTATAGTGCAGATCACCGGGGCCAGCGATCCTTTAGTGTTTCAGGTCGTGTAAAGAACGTCGGGGTAAAGCTGGCGCCAGCCGGCATTCCGCTGAACGAGTTGATTGAAAAACACTGTGGCGGCATGGCAGAGGGGCAGACCTTCAAAGCCTTCCTTCCGGGCGGTGCATCTGGCGGAATCTTCCCAGCGTCTATGGCGGATAAAGCGTTGGATTTTGGATCGTTTGAGCCAGACGGCGGCTTTATCGGTTTCCATGCGATCGTGATTTTGTCGGATTATGATAATATCCATGATGTCGCTCTGAATACAATGCGGTTTTTCAAACATGAAAGCTGTGGCCAATGTACGGCCTGCCGCGCCGGCACTGCCAAGATGGTGGGAATGTTGCAAGAACCTGCCCAAGATCATGATCTTTACAATGATCTTATCCGCTTGATAGCTGACAGTTCTATCTGCGGATTGGGGCAGGCGGCCGCGAACTGAGTTAAACATCTGATTAAATATTTCTCGGAAAATAAGGCGTGAGCGTTATATTTACCCTTGATGGGAAAGAAGTCTTGGCGAGTGCGGATGAAACCATCTGGAAAGTAGCCAAGCGCAAAGGGACAGAATTCCGCATCTATGCTGGAAAGGCGCACCGGGTTATCGCGCTGATTGCAATTGCTGTGGCTGTATGGTCGAGGTCGATGGCGAACGCGTTTTGACCGCGTCTTGTGTGCGAAAGCCGTCCAAAGGCATGGTGGTAACGACCCAAAACGAGTGGGGCACGACGAACAGCAAATTGGTATTCGAATTGCTTGCCTCTGACATGCCCGCGCGTGAAAACAGCCCAGATCCCGTAGCCTCGTTCTGGCAAAATGCTGAAAGTGCGGGTTTGGACGGCGTGCGGTTCGCGGGCGACCGGCCGGGTGCGCAATCGACCATTCCGGCCGAGAGTATTTTCCACGATGCATCCCACCCGTCAAATGCCGTCAATCTAGACGTTTGTATCTCGTGTAACCTGTGCGAACGTGCGTGCCGCGACGTGTAAGTCAACGATATGATTGGGATGGCCGGACGTGGCATTGATGCGTTTCCGACATTTGATATAGACGACCCCATGTGCGTCAGCAGTTGTGTGGCTTGCGGTGAATGCGTGCAAGCCTGCCCAACTGGCGCGTTGATGGAAAAGTCTATGTTGGACGAAACAAGCACTCAGGGGACTGAATATGCTGAGAAAACCGTTAAAACCGTCTGTCCGTTCTGCGGTGTTGGCTGCCAAACCGAAGTCAGTGTTAAAGGCAACGACATCATCAAAGTGGATGGGCGTCAGGGTCCGGCAAACCGTGGCAAGCAATGTGTTAGGGGTCGGTTCGGCATGGACTATGTCATGTCGCCAGAGCGTCTAACTAAGCCACT
>JBLIIB010000227.1:0-7273 GCA_047634795.1 Candidatus Azotimanducaceae bacterium
CGTCATTTATGCGTCTAATCACGCCGCTTTGCGACTTTGGTTCTAATCACCCGGTTTGCAACTGGGGTTCTAATCACCCATCGGAGTTCTAATCACAGAGACAGCTATTCGTCCCGATGAATGGCAAACGGCGACCAGGCCTGCGCGACAGGCATGACCTCGAGTTGATTGACATTGATGTGGGGTGGTAGTTGAGTCGTCCAAAAGACAATTTCCGCAACATCACTCCCGGACAACGGCTGCATTCCCTGATAAACAGCATCCGCACGACTCGCGTCACCGTCAAAACGGACGAGAGAAAATTCTGTTTCGCACATCCCCGGTTCAACTAGGGTAACCCGAACATTTTTACCGAGCAGATCGACCCTCAGGTTTCGGGAAAATTGTTGGACAAACGCCTTGCTCCCGCCGTAGGCGTTTCCGCCAGGATAGGGCCAACTCGCCGCAACAGAACCAATGTTCACGATGTGTCCGCCTCCTCGCTCAACCATCGTCGGTAAGATCGCACGTGTGCAATACATAAGCCCTTTAATATTGGTGTCCACCATGGCGTCCCAATGATCAAGGTCAGCTTCCTCTGCCGGTCCCAATCCAAGCGCCAGTCCCGCATTGTTCACCAGCACGTCAACCGCGCGAAAGTCTTCAGGCAGCTGTTCCAGCGCCCCGCTAACAGCGTCACGATCGCGAACATCCAACGTAAGAGGATACACGTCTGCCAACTTGCCCAGCTCATCCGCCAACGCTTCAATCCGCTCAGTCCTGCGGGCTGCAAGAATGGTTTTGTACCCGGCGTCGGCATATTTTCTGGCACACGCCTCACCAAACCCAGAAGACGCGCCCGTGATCAATACCGTTTTTGTCTCGCTCATATCGATTTGGTCTCCGTATTGACCATTATCCCTAGTTCCATATTTTTGGCCGCGGGGCTAATTGGACTATTTTTCGCCAACAAACCCTATACCGCTCTCAACGAAAACATCTCGGATTTCATCCAGGATGGCCGGATCATCAATCGTAGCCGGGATTTCAAATGGCTTCACATCAACAATTTTCCGAATCACCTGCCGGAGAATTTTCCCCGACCTTGTTTTTGGCAACCGTCCCACTAATACAATCCGACGAAAGTTGGCGAACGCGCCGACATCACCCCGAACCATGGCAACCAATTCGCTCTGTAGGCTTGCAAGATCGATATTGACACCGTCTTTGACGATGACCAGCCCAACCGGTATCTGCCCTTTGTCACGATCCTCAACGCCAACCACCGCACATTCCGCCACAGCGGGGTGCACCGCGACGACTTCTTCCATTTGGCCCGTTGAAAGCCGATGCCCTGCCACGTTTATGACGTCATCGGTCCTACCCATGATGAAGATATACCCGTCGTCATCTATGTAGCCGCCGTCTCCGGTGTGATAAAAGCCGGGGTATTCGGACAAGTATGACGCATCATATCGCTCATGATCACCCCACACTGTCGGCAGACAGCCCGGAGGCAATGGCAAACCAATTACAACCGCACCTTCTTCATTGGCTGGAACTGGCTCACAAGATTCAGAGACGATCCGCACATCAAAACCAGGCACGGGCAAACTCACTGACCCGACTTTAGGTTCAAACGATTCCAGCCCAAGACAAACCGACGCCACCGGCCACCCTGTCTCGGTCTGCCACCAGTGATCAATCACCGGAACACCCAATTTATCCACCAGCCAATCATAGGTCGCAGGATCCGTTCGTTCCCCTGCGACAAACACTGAACGCAAGCTCGACAAATCATGGCCCTTTAAAAGGTCCGCTTCCGGATCTTCTTTTCTGATCGCGCGAAACGCCGTCGGCGCGGTGAAGAACACATTCACATCATGCTCTGCGATAACCCGCCAAAACGTACCGGCATCTGGCGTCCGGACAGGCTTACCTTCAAACAATACCGTCGTACAACCGGCAAACAGTGGTCCGTAGACGATAAAAGAATGCCCTACCACCCAACCAACATCCGAGGCTGCCCAGAACACATCGCCGGCGGACACGTTGTAGATGTTCTTCAGACTGTATTTCAACGCAACCGCATGGCCGCCGTTGTCCCTGACGACCCCTTTCGGTTTACCCGTTGTCCCAGACGTGTAAAGGATGTAAAGCGGGTGATCGGATCGCACCGGCACCGGCGCAACCGGGGTGGCAACTTTGACTAGATCGACCCAGTCATGATCTCGGGATTGATTGAGCGCCGCGACACACTGCTCTCTTTGAAACACGACGCAGTGTTCGACCTCGTGTTCGCTGAATTCAAGTGCCTCATCGATCAACGGTTTGTAGGCAATGTTGGTCGCAAATTCAATACCACAGGATGCCGCAAGAATAACCTTGGGCGTTGCATCATCTACACGGGTCGCCAGTTCTTTCGCGGCAAACCCGCCGAAAACAACAGAGTGAATGGCGCCAATCCTCGCTGACGCCAACATGGCAATCGCTGCTTCAGGGATCATGGGCATATAAATAATGATCCTGTCACCCGACACGACACCCAAACCTGTCAGGACGCCGGCGAATTTTGCCACCGCCTCCAAGAGCTCTCGATAGGTGTACTTCTGCTTTGATCCTGTGACCGGCGAGTCATAAATCAACGCTATTTGCTCACCCCTTCCCGCTTCTACCTGATAATCAAGCGCAAGGTAAGATGAGTTCAATTCACCGTCGCTGAACCAGGCATCGTTACCGTTTGAATCCTTCGACAGTATTGTCTCGGGCGGGGAATACCATGCAACGTCTGCGGCCTGATCAGCCCAAAACCTTTCGCGATCTTCGCTTGCACGATCAAATTCAGATTGGTACTTGGACATACTGACCCTCGCCTTGCAGAAGAAAGCGGTCATGAGACCATTTTGTGAGAACAAAAAAAAGGGGCTAAAAGCCCCTTTTGGTATATTCATCGTGCGCGGCGAGTTATCTCTTACGACGTTTCTTTTTCATGGTTTCCAATTGGGCTTTAGTAGGCTGCGAGCGAAGTAACTTTTTATAGATCCCCGAACGCTTCGATATTTTTTTATGCTCAGAGTAAAAATCGACCGCCTTTTGCCAGGCGCCTTTTAGGCCGTGCAGGTTGATAGAAACCGTCGTATTAACGATCTTATCCAGTTTTATCGACATGATGCCTATCTGGAAAACGGGGGTACGGGTGCCGCTCTTTTCTGTTTTCATACGAAACAGAATGCCACGAACCTTACCTTTCGTATCAAAAAGTGCTGCTTCTGCGGCTTCAGCTTTAGCCTTCGCCTGCTGTCTGCTAAGCACTGAATCCCGGGCCTCGGCCTTGGCTTTAACCTTTGCTCGCTCGGCACCCCGGATTCGTTTACCGTTCGCTTTTAACGAAAAGTATTCCTGAAATGTTTTTCCGGCAATCTGACGCCTGACGCGAAAGCCATGAAACCGAGTTGTATCGAGTAGTTCTACGCTCATCTTTCTATCCTGTTTTTTGGCCCACGGTAAAACGTTCCGACAGCAGGCCACCTGAAAGAGGGCGCCATAATAACGCAATTATGGCGTCTATTAACAGAAAATCCGATTAGCTCTTCGAACTTAAAGTCAGCACAACTTCTATGCGCGCTTGTGCACGATGCCGGGGCACTTACCCGGCGGTGACCGCACCAGAATCGATCAAAGATTCAATATCAGAATCCGAAAGACCAGCTTCTTGCAACACCAGCTGAGTATCTTCGCCGGGCATGCGCGAGCCCCCAGTCACGCTCGTCGCGGACCGGGAAAATCGCGGCGAAGGCGCTGGCTGAACAATGCCATCAACTTCAATATAGGAATTCCTAGCCTTGTTATGGGGGTGCTCATGGACCTCGTCCAGCGCCAGTACCGGCGCGAAGCAGACATCGGTGCCTTCCATAATGGCGCACCATTCATCCCGAGTTTTAGTTTTGAAGACTTCGGTAAGGTCAGCTTTAAACTCAACCCATTTCGATGGGTCCATCTGAGCAGAAAATTTGTCAGCATCAAGGCCAGCTTTTTCAACAAGCAGGGCGTAAAACTGCGGTTCAATAGAACCGAGTGAAATGTACTTTGCGTCACTGGTTTCGTAGGTGCCGTAAAAGTGAGCACCGCCATCAAGGAGGTTTGTACCGCGATCCATGCTAAATGCCCCGGCAGCCTGCATTGTAAAAAACATGGACATTAGTGTTGCCACGCCGTCGATCATCGCCGTATCAACAACCTGCCCTTTCCCTGACTGCTTTGCTTCGAGCAGCGCACACACCATGCCGAAGGCCAGCACCATGCCGCCACCGCCAAAGTCACCGATCAGATTCAACGGAGGAACGGGTTTACCACCCGCCTCGCCAATAGAATGCAAAGCGCCCGCTAACGAAATGTAATTAATATCATGACCCGCGGCTTGCGCCATTGGTCCTTCCTGCCCCCAACCGGTCATTCGCCCATAAACAAGGCTTTCGTTTCTGGCCATACATTCTGCTGGGCCGACTCCGAGGCGCTCGGTGACACCGGGTCTAAAGCCTTCGAAAAGCGCATCTGCACCTTCACAAAGTTTGAGTATCACTTCTTTGCCCGCATCGCTCTTAAGGTCAACAGCAATGGACTTTCGGCCCCGCGTTAGAACATCTTTGGGACGTCTTGGCGCACTGCCGGCCCGATCTACCCGAATCACCTCCGCTCCCATGTCTGATAACAACATGCCGCAAAATGGACCCGGGCCAATACCTGCGAGTTCAATGATTTTTATGCCTGTTAAAGGTCCCACGATGCACATCTCCCTAGTGATAAATAAAGCCGCATTTAGTCACATCCCAAATTTCAGGGCAAATGGCACCTGACATTATTTCGAATTGTCTGTGACTAATGCCTATCCCCCGCCTTTTGGCTCAATAACTTTATCCAAAACTTTCGTCTAAATTAGAAGAGGTCAGATGAGCAGCCGCAGAAGATCAGCTATCATGTGCCCTCGATGATACTTGGGCGTAATTAAACGATGACAATCCTTGAGACAGTAGAACTAGAACCTTCCGTTCCCGCGACCGGCACGATCATCTGGCTACATGGACTAGGCGCCGATGGGCACGACTTTGAGGCCATCGTTCCTGAACTCAAGCTACCCGAAGATTCAGGAATCCGATTTATCTTTCCCCATGCCCCGGTGCGCCCCGTCAGCATCAACGACGGTGCCGAGATGCGCGCCTGGTACGATTTTGTACCGCATTCAGAAACGGGCGGGTCAGAGGATATAGACGAATCAGCGGATCAGATTCGTGAATTAATTGCCCGGGAAATCGAGCGTGGCATCAAACCTGCGCACATCGTGCTCGCTGGATTCTCGCAGGGAGGCGTGATTGCACTGCATACAGGCACACGTTACGACAATCGCCTCGCCGGTATTCTGGCGATTTCAACCTACCTTCACGACTTCTCGGGAACGGAGGCAGACATGCACGATGCAAACCTGGCCATTCCAATCCTGATGGCTCACGGCACCCAGGACGAAATGATTCCAATCATGCGCGCTGCGACATCGAGAGAAAACCTGATAAGACTTGGCTACGACGTGCGCTGGTTCAACTACCCAATGGGCCATCAGGTGTGCCTTGAAGAAGTTGAAGAAATCGCCGCATTTTTTAAAGAGGTTCTGCCGCGGTAAATCACCATGATGAATATCTGCCTGACACCCAGTTCGGAACAATGGATCGACTGCGTCCTGGCCGACTTCGACACTTTTTTGATTGACCACGCGGCGAATGAAAAGAAAGCCTCATCCATGGCAATGACTATGGTCTCTCACTATCCCGATCGGCAACGACTGGTCGCGGTGATGATCAATCTTGCGGTCGAGGAATTACAACATTTCCGAGAAGTCGCAAAACTCCTGCAAGTACGTGGATTGATCATGCAGGCGGATGAAAAAGATCCCTATGTGAACGCACTTCGGTCTCACTTCACTCAGGATGCGAAGGCCTATCTACTTGATCGATTGCTGCTGGGAGCGGTCATCGAAGCACGTGGTGAAGAGCGCTTTCGGCTGATCGCGGAAAATCTCGAGGATGAAAAACTAAAAAGTTTTTACCAAGCGCTCGCAAATTCTGAAGCGGGCCACCACGAGTTATTCATATCACTGGCAGTCGAATATTACCCAAGCAATGAGGTGCAGGAACGGCTGGCCTATTGGATTTCACTCGAAACCGAAACGATCGAAAAGCTACCCATTACAAGCCGGTTGCACTGATCCAAATGCACGACCGAGTCCTTGAAAAATATCTCTCCCGGTATGCTGAACCGGAGGTCCACGCGATCTTTGGCGATAACGCGCTATTTAAAGAAAACGGCGGAATGACTTACGACTACTGCCTGACAATACCTGCCTACCAGGAAACGTTTGAGCAGTTGACCCGCGTTTGGCGAGACGTTGATCCACAGATATCCTGCCTCATCATTCTCGTGGTCAACGCACCATCAGCCGATGAACCCTGGGCCCACCAACTTGTGGATTCACTCAGGCACTCCGGCGAAATAGAGGCTAAAGACGGAAACAAAACGCTGATCCGATCGGTCGGCCGCGCTGATAAAACCGGCCATCTGCAGCCCAACATCGATCTGCTCATCGTGGACCGATTCAGCGGTGATCTAACATTACCCGTAAAATCAGGTGTAGGGCTTGCAAGGAAAATTGCAGCCGATATTGCGGCCAAACTGATCCAGCAAAATATCATCAGTCATCCCTGGATTTTCTCCACTGACGCAGATGCTATTCTGCCGATGGACTATTTCGACATTACGCCGAGCTCAGAAGACGCCGCTCTCATATATCCTTTCAACCATGTCGCTCCTGACGGGTTAAAGCAGGCGTCAGACATCTACGAACTGACAATCCTTTACTACACAGCGGGGCTTGGCTATGCAGGTTCGCCCTACGCCTTCCCGACGATTGGCTCTTTGATCACCTGTCACGTTCACCACTACGCTGCCGTGCGAGGGTTTCCCATTCGAAACACCGGCGAAGATTTTTATCTGCTGAACAAGTTGCGCAAAGTTGGCCGGGTCCGCGCCATTGATCACAGCCCCGTTGTCCTCGCCGGCAGAGAGTCTGACCGGGTTCCGATCGGGACCGGGCGCGGTATCACTAAAATCCTGACGCTCGAATCACCAGAACAAGACATGCGGGTTGAACATCCGGATTGCTTTACCGATCTGAAGCACTTTCTTGCCATGCTTGATTGGGCCGCCACAACCCGAAATTCGCCCGCGCAATACCACGACCGTCTCCTTG
>JBLIIB010000228.1:0-7202 GCA_047634795.1 Candidatus Azotimanducaceae bacterium
GCATGCCGAAATTTGCAGGGGTGGTTAGCTAGACGCTTACCTTTATTCACGTGCTCGTGCGCGGCACAGCAGCGCTCATCACAGACCAAGAAATCAAGAACCATGCCTGGGATGCGATTGACTATGATCTAACTGCCTTTGGTTCCAAGGGCCCCGACGACGCCAATTTTTTATCCGTCAGAATTCGACCGACACGCGTTGAGCTTTCAGAGATGTTCGGCTCTGTGAACAAACGAGTTTAGCGAGCCTGAGCGATGCCCTGCTATACCTAAATGTGTGGGAACCTTCTTAAATTCAGAGCTCAGGTTTCTCTAAATCGAGAGGGTTTTTGTCAGGAATTCTAGAGGTTCCCGCAAGTTAGTATCGAAATCAGGTCGCAACATAGAATCTAAAACAAAATCCGCGGAGAACCGCTAGAGATTATCAACACATTGCTAAATCTATGGATCGCTTATTGCCCTGCACTTTTTGTTTATCTTTCTAGAGTTTGTCTTTCATACAGCTCCAGAAAATTCTGCTATTTTGCACCGAGGATTCGTACCCCGAAGATTCAACTCATGAAACAATCTCTCTTAACCTTCCTTCTTCTCTTAGTGTGCCCACTGTATGTTGCGGCCGAAACGCGTTGCACCGGCGAGATTGAGGGATCGGAATTTATTGTCGACACGCCAGCGCAGGCGACGGGGGATATCCTTTCCCTCCCACGTAGTTATCGCACGGATACCATGCCGCTCTCGGCCGTTTGCGAAAAGGAGGCGGCATTTTCCCAAACCCTAATGAAAGAGGGTTGGAAGATTGCTTCGCCCAGTTTCCAGGGGAACCGCTGGGTCATGGCTGATGGCGCGGCTGACATCATCGCGCTGCGCGCGCACGTTGATGCCAAGATTATCAAGGTCAAGCGTGCCTTGCTTTATGGTGAATCGATGGGCGGCGGGATCGTGGGCTGGTTGGCCGAGCAAGCCCCGGAAGGATTTAGCGGTGCGATCACGCTCGGCGCCTACCTTTTTGAACAACCTAAAGGCGCTACGCCCGCAAACCCAAAGCCGGCGGACTACCTCCCCGGCACACCGGGATTCGTAATGGTTCTCCTCACCAACGACGTCGAAGCAGAGGGCGCGAGTTCGCGGGGCTAAGCCAAGCGAGCAGCTGAGTCAGCGTTAGCCCGCGTGCTTTGGACCGTGCACCGTTCGGGCCACGTAAACCTCAACAGCGCTCGGCGCCTCAAAGCCCTTCCCGCGGTCATTGATTGGAGCGAAACCGGCACGGCGCCTTACCCCATGGATGCCGCTCTTATCATGGACACCATTCCCGTCGCAGCGATCCACACCAATACCGCTGCCGGCCGGATCACGCGCACCCGCGCACTTTACGGCAATATTTACACAAGCTTCGTCCCTGGAGACCTGCGCAGCCTCGGCATCACACTCCGCGATACCTTTAACCTCACGCACGGCAAGCAAACCGTCAGTGCTACTTTGCTACGACCTACAGCAGTGTTCCCCTCGTCGAATGGGTCGCGTTCATTGATCCGGAAGGCCGCGTCCAAATCTCGCGTAATTACGCCAACGCCATTGCGACTTTAAGGGCACTCAAAAGAGATGCACTCCTGGTGTCTACGAGGGAGTAATTCTAAAGTTTGAACCTGTCTCGCGGGCGAGACAGAGGTCAGAAAGAATCATTCGCTAAATTGATGCCTTGAGATTCGAGAAACCGGACGCCCAATCCCCAGCAAGGTTCTGAGGATAGACTTTTTGCATTAATGGGTTCGAATAGACCGGCATGGGTAAACGGTCCGGTGTGAAATTTAAGACCAACCAATTTTCTTGACTAACCTCGTTTCCGAATCGTAGAACAGATGTAAGAATGTTCTTAAATCGGTCCATGAGAATTCCGATGACCTAGCAAGACGCCTGAATTCCCGGCTAAACTCTGGTATTTCGAGCAACCCTACTCTCATAGGATGAGCACATCAGACTTTATGAAAATACAAGTCGCCAACGAATGCCGCCGATTCTACTGCGATATCACAGACGAAACGTGGGCGATTTTTAAATTTTACTCCGCTCTCGATTATTGATTGCCAACTATTGAAATCAACCGACATAGCGAAATACAAAGCCATGGATGTATGCCGTAGGCCAGTTATGCGCTCGTTTGCAGTGGCGCGCAGAATTTTAGTGATACCATGCGCGTTTTGCCAACATAGTGGCTGAGGAGATATTGGGTGAGTCGTCTTAGGGTGACGCGCAGCAGGGTTGCTGCCGGTGACCGACGTGTTGTCGGGTTCATCGCGATGACGGCGTGCTTTTGCGCTGCTTTGTTCTCGGGGGGAGTGACAGCTGAGTGTGGAACTGTTGACCCGCAGCCGGGTTTTGAGTCGTCCTACGCCCAGGGTTGGGGAATCGACCACCGCAACACGCGCTACCAACCGCGTTCAACGATTGACTCGGGGAATGTCTCCAAGCTCTCCCTCAAGTGGGCCTACGGCATGGCAAGCGTAAGCCCACGGTCGTACCCATTAGTGACTGAAGACACCATCTTTATTGGGGATGGCGGACGCGGCCTAGTCGCGCTTGAACGAGAAACTGGTTGCGAACGCTGGGTTTACGAACACGAGGGGTCAATTGGCAGCACCATTATTCAAGGCTGGATCGGCGAGCGACGCATTCTGATTTTCAACGATCGCGACGACGGTATGATCGCCATTGATGCTATCGACGGCGAGTTCATTTGGCAGGCGACGGTAGAAGATGAACCCGCGCCCTGGTACTCAGGTTCCCCGTTAGTGCTTGGTGACATTGTGATTCTTCCGGTGTCCTCCAAGGAAGTCACTTTCGCAGTGAATCCCCTTTACGGCTGCTGCGTGACCAGCGGCGGGATGGCCGCTTTTGACATCAACACCGGGGCGAAGCTCTGGTATATCCCGACCATCGAAGAAGAAGCTCAACCGACCGAGCGCCATTGGCTCTTCGTTCAAGAGTATGGGCCCAGCGGCGCAACCGTGTGGGCTGCCCCGAGTTACGACGCGAAGCGGGGTTTGATCTTTTTTGGTACCGGACAAAACTATTCCCATCCGACCACTGACACCAGCGATTCGATATTCGCGGTCGAGGCAAAAACCGGTGAAGTGCGTTGGGTTCGTCAGTTCACGGCCAACGACGCCTATACCGCAGCCTGCAATATCGAAGCGCTCAAGCATCCCAACTGCGCGGACCCCACGGGCCCCGATGTGGATTTTGGCGCGGCAACCATGTTATTGCGGAGCAAGTCGGGCCGTGAGTTGGTGATTGCCGGTCAGAAGTCGGCAGACGCATACGCCATGGACCCGGAGACGGGAGAAGTGGTTTGGGCACAGAAGCTGGGGCGCGGCGGTATCATTGGCGGCGTGCATTGGGGTATGGCGGCGAACGAGTCACTTGGGCTGGTATATGTGCCCATTAGCGATAAGAAAATTGTGGGGTTTCCCTCTCCCGGTGACCCCACCCCAGGGTTGTATGCGCTGGATATTGAGACTGGCGAACGGCGCTGGGAATATTCTCGAGATTCTCGATGTGAAGATCTAGAGTGCGTCTTCGGGCTCTCTGCGGCCATCATCGCCAGCAACGATTTAGTTGTGGCCGGAACGATGGATGGCATTCTTGAGGTTCTCGATGCGGAATCTGGAACACTGTTGTGGTCCCATGATTCGTGGCGTGATTATCCGTCGGTTAATGGTGTGGAAACTACGGGCGGCTCGTTTGATGCTCATGGTCCGATGATTGCCGACGACTTGCTACTCGTCAGTTCAGGTTACCGTTATGTGGGACAACAGCGCGGTGGCAATGCGTTTCTGGTATTTCAGGTGGAGACGGGTAATGAGTAATGAGCTACCTTTAGCTGGTCGCTTTCGACGACTTGTCTCAACGTTGATTGATGCCATTTTGGTTCCCGCGCTGTCCTTCGTACTAGTGATGATCGCCGATGTGATGGAAGACCCTGAAGACTACGCCAACCCGGGTTTAATGCTCTTGTGGATCTTTTTGTTGGCCGTAAGTGCGTATCTCATCTTGAATGGCTACACGCTGTGGCGCCGCGGGCAAACGCTGGGCAAGTGGGCTCTGGGTATTGCCATCGTACCGGCATCGGGCCACATTCTGAAAGGGGGTATGAAAGGTGACGATGAGGGCAAGGTCGCATACGTTGCTGCGCCCTTGTGGAAGCTGATTTGTATTCGGGCACTATTTTTCCCGCTACTGTTTTTGGCCCCGCTATTTTTTTTGGCGGTGGTACCCTGGATTACGATACTTCCCATTCTCGACCAGGCATTGATTTTCGGAAAGCATCGCCGTTGTTTACATGACTTTGTCGCAGGAACGATCGTCGTTCGGGTATAGAGTGTTCTGATTGTCGACTTGTCCCATGTTTTGAACGTCATGTTTTGAACGTCACATTTTGAACGTCACATTTTGAAGTCAAGCTTTAGGATTGTTGCGTCCGAGCTGCAACTAGGGCGGTGAACGCTTGACCGCTGACTTCATTTTCACATTCCACTACTTTCATGAATGCCATGTTCAGGGCCTATTCTGCTTAAGGAGCGTGGCGAAAAATGAATGGGGTGTAACGGATAAATGTAAATTTTACTCCGACCCCAATTCTTTTTTCTTTATGTTTTTTTCAATCTCGATTCAAAAAGTTCCAGCTTTGCGACGCATTAGGCGAAGCGCATTTCCGCATAGTCTTCCTCGACAACGGACTTCAGTTTTTTGGAATAGTCCGGGAAACCGACATAGGGCATGAAGACTCGCGGTTTGCCTGGCACATTGGCGCCTAGATACCATGAGTTACACGTTGGATAAAGGGTCGCCGCTGCTCGGGTGTTGACCGTGTTGACCCAGCTGTCTTCAGCGACCTGTTCGGCCTCGATGCGGTTATAGCCCCGGTCCTTTGTCCACTGGATCAACCGGGTGATAAATTCTGCATGCTGTTCAACCCCTGTGATCAAATTGGCCAGCGCAGACGGGCTGCCTGGTCCTGTGATCGTAAACATATTGGGAAAACCTGTGGTCATCAGACCCAGATAATTGGTCGGCCCTGCGGCCCATTTGTCCTTCAGCGGGAGGCCTTTGGACCCCGTGATATTGCATTTCAGCAATGATCCGGTCAGCGCGTCATACCCGGTGGCAAAGATAATGGCATCGAACTCATATTCCTTGCCATTGGTCACTAGACCCTTAGATGTCAGGCGGTCAATCGGATGGGTCGATACATCCATCAAATTCACATTGGGTTGGTTAAAGGTTTCAAAATAGCCATTATCCGAACACAGCCGCTTGCAGCCAAGGACGGTATCCGGGCACAAAAGTTCTGCGGTCTCAGGATTCTTGACGATTTCGCGGATTTTGCCACGAACAAATTCGCAGGCAAATTCATTCCCCTCTACGGTCGTCGATAGATCGTTATACGCCGCCAGGAAGTTAAAGCCGCCATGCTTCCAAAATTCTTCAAAATTAGCCTTACGTTCTTCCGGTGAAGCGTCGAAGACTGAACTTGGATTAAACGAGAAATCGGCCCCGAAGGCTGCGGGTGACATTTTGCCACGGGCCCTAAACTCAGCGTAATTGGCTTTAATGTCGGCCTGTTTTTCCGGATTCAGTGGCTTGTTTTGCGCTGGAATGGAATAGTTGGGTGTGCGTTGGAAGATTGTAAGGTCCCCGACTTGCTGGGCGATTCGCGGAATGGCCTGAATAGCAGATGACCCGGTGCCAATGATGGCGACTTTCTTGTCGGTGAAATCAACCCCTTCATGGGGCCAGTCACCGGTATGATAAGTATCACCCACATAGTCGTCCAAACCTGGAAAGTCCGGAGTGTTGGTAGATGACAGACACCCTGTCGCCATGATCAGAAACCGTGCTGTTACCGTTTTCCCGGTATCCGTGCGAACTGACCAAATTCCCTTGGCATCATCATAGTTAGCGCCAATAACTGCCGCATTGAACATGAAATTGTCACGTAGGCTGAATTCATCCGCGACGTGGTTGGCATAGCGCAGGATTTCCGGCTGTCCTGCGTAACGCTTGGTCCACTCCCACTTCTGCTGTAGGTCGTCGGAAAATTGATAGGAATACTCCATGCTTTCGACATCGCATTGGCACCCGGGGTAACGATTCCAATACCAGGTGCCGCCAACATCGCTGCCACGTTCAATTCCCTGGGCGGTGAATCCCTGTTGTTGCAGCAGGTGCATCATATACAGCCCACCAAACCCTGCACCGACAACAACGGCGTCTACATCACACTGACTATTCATGGTCAAATCTCTGTCTTTTATTGTTTGTTCCTTCAATCGGACAGTTTACTTGTTTACCTACAAGGGGACAGTTTACCGTGACAATCAAACGGTGAATGTCTAAGTCATTTTTGACATTCTGACCGTGTCCCCGGTAGCAGGCCCACGTTGATTGTGGGACACCATTAATACCAAAGCGATATCGAACGCCATTACTCTCGGTGATGCCCCGGCGCATATTGACGAGGACCCAGCTTTCATCGGAGCCAGGTGCATCTCAAGCGTCAGTGAAACAGGTGTCTGTGGCTGCTTACCCGACATACGCGGCAACGACCCGATCCGATGCGTCGACTAAGGCGCAGACCCTATTCGGTCCGCGGCCCGGCAATCTGAACTTTGATTCCGTCGGGATCAAAGAAGAAGACGATACCGAAATCAGGACGACCGCCGATGGGACCGAGTTGTTCAAAACCAATCTCATTCATCCTCTTTACGGCTGAAGTCAGATCTTTGACGTAGAAATTGATCCGGTCGATGCCCAGGTGATTTACCGGTGGTGGGTAGGACGGCGAGCCGTCGTAGGGGCTCTTCCACTGCCTCAACTGGATCGTGGCCCCGTCGGTATCGGCCCCGAGGCTGACATCCACGCCTTCGAACTCGATCGGACCATCAAACCCGTGGGCCGCGGCGAACTCGCCTGAACCAGACTGCGAGCCCGGCGCAGATTCAGTGAACCCGAGCAACCGGTAGAACTCACGCGACCTCTCTAGATCAGACACGTTCATGTTCGTGTTCACCAACCGCACCAGGTCAGGGCCGGGGCTCGGCCCCTCACCCTCGTCGGTAGCGATCAACTTAATGAAGGCGCCGTCCTGGTCCTTCATGAACACGAACCGCTCACCATTGGGCGCTAGGGCGGGCGCTGAAACGAATT
>JBLIIB010000229.1:0-7188 GCA_047634795.1 Candidatus Azotimanducaceae bacterium
CGGGCCAGGGTCTCCTCGAAATTTTTGTGACGTTCCGTTTGTTGGGTCGGCATGGCCACCGGTCGAGGCAAGGCTCTTGCCCGCGGTAAAAATTCTTGGCCCAACAATGTGGCCTTTGTTCACTGCATCCCGGAGCGTTATGGATAAGTTGTTTGCGCTACCCAGATCGCGAACCGTCGTAAAACCGATCATGAGGGTGCGTTTAGCATAGGATACCGCTGCCAACGCCATATCTGCCGGATCGAGCCGGAATCGATCACTGAAGCGAGTAGGGCTTTGTTGGCTGGTAATGTGAACGTGACCATCAATAAGACCGGGCATGCACGTTGCATCGCCCATAGAGATAGTCTTGTCTGTGGCGCGCCCTTCAATGGCACCATCAAGTACAGCTTTGATGCGATTGTTCTCGACCGTAATGGTCTTGTTTTTGTGAACCTCGAGCGTTTCACCATCCAGCATCCGCTCGCACTGAATGTAAGTCGCAGCATTGGCCTGCTGCAGACAGGGCAGGGCGATTAAAAGTGGTAGGGCCAGAGTTCTTAAGGCCGTCTTTTTTTTTCGCGTTATGTTTAGGGACCCTCTTTCTGAGGTCTGCATCCTCAGGCTAGGTATTTTCATGGTTTTTTGTTTTTTTGTTAATGACTTGCATTCAACCATATTTGATCCGGTATGACATAATGGACATTGTTATCAAGAATGAGGGCACTCCCATCACAGAATCTGTGCTGGAAGAAGGCAGAGAAGCGTCAGAGATGACGCCGGGTCTGAGCCATCTTTGGGTTCTTAAGCAGCTTGATCGGACCGGGCTATCTCACTGGCTTTTGGGCTTTGGCGCGTTTCTGACGCTCACAATCATGAGCGTCATCATGCTGATCGGTGTGGGATATCCAGATCCTAATATGTATAAGAACAGCATTGCGTTTACCGCAATCATCAGCTTTTTCCTGGTGTTCTATATCGCGATGGGACGGGGCTGGCACTCCGATGCTCTGCAATTTCTCGCCTTCGACCGCGAAATCGAATCGGCACTGGCCGTTATTCGTCCGGGCCCCAGAATCGTCATCCTCGAATTGTTGATTGCCGTAGGGTGCGTCTACATCAACATGCAAGTGAACAAGAGCATTGATCTCAGTCACTCAACCGTCTTTCTTTTGTCGATCTGGTTTTTCTTCGGGATTCAGTGGGTCATGATCGTTTTTTGTGTCGATGTGGTTCTCAGGCAGTTGATTAGTCTGATGAGAATTGTCCAGCGTATCCGAATCGATTTGTTGAACGCGGAATTTTATTCGACGCTGGCGAACGCCATGGTCCGGCACGTTGGACTATATATTTTTGGAGTTTGTATTATATCTCTCAGCCACATTGTGTTTACCGAAGGTGAGCTAAGCGCAGCAGAGATGATGGTTGTCATGATGCCTTGGTACTTGCCAAGCTTGGTCATTATCAGCCTTTATCTCATTCCTTTTAACCATTTGATGAAAAGGATGCGCTCCAGGAAACTGCAGGAGCTCAACTGTATTACCGCTGTATTGGGAGGTAACTATCAGGCGCTGGATCATTCGCTGCTTCGTGATGAATCCAGTGTTTCCAAGATTGATCTGCTGTACTACCAGGATAGAATTGGAGCCATCAAAGAGTGGCCGTTTACGGATAGAATACGCGCACTTGTGCTTTTCGGGATTCTGCCCCCGCTTACCTGGGTGATAGCTGCACTCATTGAGATACTGATTGAGAGTTCTCTTTAATGACACACTTAGCCAGACATTTAGCTGTGGCAGGGTCTGTCTCAATCGAATTTTTGAAAATGGTTCTAGCCTTTAAAGACATAAAAATTAAAATACGGTATCGTCGCCCCAAGAAAATTAAGTTGTCCAAGGATCAAATTCATGGATTGTCCTAAGTGTTATGGCGAAATGGACACGGTGCTCGATGACGAAGCGACGGTCGAGCGTTGTCAAAATTGCCACGGTCTTTATTTTGATCAATTGACTCAGGAGATGCTGCCTGGACTCGAAGGCAAGGAGTCGATCGATTCAGGGAGTGACGAGATTGGGTCTGCCTATGATGAGATGGTGTATGTAGAGTGTCCGAAATGCGACAAGATCATGGATCAACGGCTCATAGAAGAGCCCGTGAGAATTCGATTCGAGTTTTGCCCAACCTGCAATGCGACCTTCCTGGATGCCGGTGAGTTGAGAGAATACATGTCCGCGGCTTACAGAGACCAATTCAAGTCCTTATTGCCTAGTGACTAGTACTGTTTGTCGTAGGTGTTGTCATCAACGCTCGTTGCAAGCATTCTTCGCCAGTGATGGGCGTTAGCGCTGCGACTGATTCTTCTGCCTTTGTTTATTCTGCCTTTGTTTATTCTGCCTTTGTTTATTCTACAACTGTTTCGTCCATCACGGGCTATTCGCACAAGTGCCTTTAGGCGCAAGCATGGTCTTGGAACGCGACAAAAAAAGCCCAACGAAAAAAAGCCCAACGAAAAAAGGCACACAGGGTGCAAACCCTGTATGCCTTTTGTTCAGCGGACTTAACGACTCATTTGAGCCAGGGTTCCGGTAAGGTTAATCTAACGTTTCGAAGTCCCCGAACCTGTGCATCGTTCTGAGCATAGTCTGATACCTAGTCTGCGACTTCAATGGAGTTAGAGCGTCTTAGCGATCAAATTACTTAATAGGTCGCAGTTTTTCACTCGCTCCTCCGTTGTGGTTCCAAGGAAACCCACGTTCAAAGAGGTTACGCCGCTTTCCTTGAGCACTTGAAGTCTCTCACGTACGAACCCCTCTGAGCCGACCAGGGATGTGGCTTCAAGATAGGAGTCTGGAATCGCGGCTTCAGCCTCGGATTTACGGCCGGCGAGATAGAGACTCTGAATCTTCTCAGCTTCTTCTTCGTAGCCATATTTGCGGAAAACCTGATTATAAAAATTCTTCTCTTTGGCGCCCATGCCGCCTACGTAGAGGGCAATGCCTGGTCTCGACATATCTCTGTAGGACTCAAGCCCCTCGCCAATCGCCACCGCGCCGCCGGCATAGATGTCCAGCGGTGGTCTGCCAGGGTCACGCTTTGCGTTACCTTTTTTCAACGCGTCTCCCCAGACTGTCGCTGCACCTTCAGCCATAAAGAATGCTGGTAGCCACGCATCCGCGATCTCAGCAGTCATCTCTACACTCTTCTCTCCCAAAGTGGCAAGCGCGATCGGGATCTCTTCTCGGTATGGGTGGTTGATGATTTTTAATGGTATTCCTAATCCTGTGCCTTCGCCTTCGGGCAGGGGGATTTGATATTTCTTGCCGTTGTACGAAAGCTTTTGTTCACGGAGCCAAACCTGACGGCAGATTTCAACCACCTCACGAATTCGGGTCATGGGTGCGTCATAGGGAACGCCGTGAAATCCTTCGATGACCTGCGGTCCAGAGGCACCCAGCCCGAGCATGCAACGACCCTCAGACAGCGCGTCAATGCCCGCGGCCGTCATCGCCATCAATGCGGGCGTTCGGCTATAGACGTTCAGAATGCCCGAGGCAATGATCACCTTCTCAGTTTTCGCAGCGATGTATCCCATTGCCGAGACACCGTCGAAAGAATAAGCCTCAGGAACCCAAACGACGTTTAGGCCGGCTTTTTCCATTTCCACGATTTCTTTAGTTGCGCCGACGTATCCCTGCGCGTAGCTCATTAGTGTTGAAATCTTCATGTCATCTACCTCGAATTATCAGCGAAGGAGTGTAAGTGCTCTGCTGCGTGCTTTGCAAACCAACTCTTTAAAGATCGTACGTCCAGATCTATGGAGCGGCCTTATCGGGTGAGTGACCTGACTCTTGGCAGGTAGTAGTAGAGCGTGGCGGCGCGCGCGATAAAATAGACCATCAGCGAGAGCCAGAGACCATGGTTCCCCAATATCGGGGTTAGCTGCCACCAAGCCAATAAGTACAGGGCAAGTGAAATGATCATGGCGTTTCTCATCTCAGCGGTCTTAGTAGCACCAATAAAAATCCCGTCGAGTAGATAGCACCAAAAGGAAAGAAGGGGCGCGGCGATGATCCAGGGTAAATAGGTTCTTGCGCTGTCTCTGACTGCTTCAACATTCGTGAGGAAATCGATGGCAAACGGCCCGATGGCCCAAAACAAGACTGTGAGGAACGTCGCGGTCACCAGTCCAAGTTCACCGGTGAGTCTTATGGTCTGATTCAACAGGGCTTTTTTTCGCTGTCCTACTGCCTGGCCTATCAGGCTTTCAGCCGCGAGCGCGTAGCCATCGAGGAAGAAGGCCGAAAAGCTGACAAATTGCATCAGTATCGCGTTCGTCGCTAGAAGGATGTCGCCGGATTTGGCCCCTTCATTGGTAAACCAGGCGAAAGCAAAAATCAGACAAAGAGTTCGAATCATGATGTCACGGTTCACCACAAAGGTTTTGCGCAGTTGGAAAAGATCAGTCAGACGCGAAAAGTCTGGACGCAGCCCATCACAGGTTTGATGAAGATGCCGCATAACAATCGCAAGCGCGACCACCGCGGTGATGAGTTCCGCGATAATCGTGGCGAAAGCGATACCTGCGACGCCCCATCCGAAGCCCACGACAAAAACAAAATCCAAAGCGATGTTGATTCCATTGAGCATTAGCTGTGTCGCGAGAATCGCCTTGGTATTTTGGTGTCCCAGCAAATAACCGAGGCAGACCAGATAGAGCAATGTGAATGGCGCAGCCCAGATTCTGATCTGAAAATAGGTTTTTGCCGCGGACTCCACTTTTTCCGAACCATCGATCATTGCAAATGTGAGGTCTGCAATGGGTCTTTGAAAGATGACCAGTGCTATGCCTATCACCAGCGCTGTGATCATTGCTCGGTAAAGCGTAGCTTTGATCTCCGGCGTATCGTCGGCGCCTTTCGCCTGAGCAATGAGTCCGGTGGTTCCCATTCTGAGAAATCCGAAACCCCAGAACAGGAAACTAAACACGATGGCGCCAATAGCAACGGCGCCGATTAGTGCGGGATCACCGAGATTGCCTATCACGGCAGTATCAACGAGACCGAGCATGGGCGTCGAAATGTTGGACAGGATGATGGGCCAGGCGAGTGCAAACACAACGCTTCGGTTCATTGGCGCCTTTGACTCCATGCTGACTCCTGATGCACTTTACACAGTGAGATGTGGAAGGTGTGCCGCTTTGGGTTCGATCCGGGGCTCCTTCAGTCGCCCATGACGGCTCTGAACCCACATTTAGCTGAAAAACTCACAAAACCGTACAAAACAATGACTCTTGTAAGCTGTTAATTACGAGGCTAGTACCTATAATTTGCGCACTATCAGAAAAGAGGAATCCCAATGGCACAAGTTGAGCAGGTTAAGTTCGTTCTCCGGTTACCGCCGTCGCTCCACAAGAAAATCAAGCGGAGTGCCAAGCAAAACAATACTTCGATGAATAAAGAGATCACCAATATTCTCAACGATTCATTCGCGAATTCGACCGTGGAAAGTACGCTAAACGATCTGGTCAAACGACTGGAAAAAAAGAAGGTTATATAAAGGGGCGGTCAGGTGGGCCGATGCAATGGCCCACATACTGGCGAAGCCTCCTTTGACGTCCATCATGCCATTCTTTGGCTTCCGTGAATCCCGATTCGATGCCTGTTAAGCCCTTTTCCTGAAGTCCGTCCTCGACGTAAAGGTCGACCTTCCAATGGAGGTTACTGCTCCACCAATCGCAGGGTTGCGCTCGCATCAAGGATGATCGTGTAGCTCATTCCCTCTTGCATCAAAAATGCTGCGGAAGCCAGTGTCTCGGAACCATCGGTATTGGTGACAATAAAATCGAGTGTCCTGCTCGGCAGCTCCGTTGTGGCTGTCCCCACGGGCGTCAGATCATTCAACAGCGGAGCGCTGTTATCGATAGATTGACCTCCTGCGGTATCGATAACAAAGACATCAATCGTCTGATTGCCTCCATTAACAAATTTGAACAAGGATCTGTCGGCGATGGGCTGTAGAAAATCGGTCACGATAATTGAGCGCGTCCCGGCTTCGCTGGCGTCCAGATCATCAAATGTATAGATGCTGTGCAGAGTGCCGGGTCTGGCCTCTAGGCCTAGTGATTCGAGTTGAACCACAGGGTCACCGACGCTGCTGACGGTGTAAGTTTGTGTGCCAGCACTCGTAAGCTGATACGGCGAATTGCTATTCTGCTCAATCTGGCCGAGCGACGTGAATCCGTACTGCAGGCTCAACGTTTCGTTAGAGGAATAGTTGCCGACTCGAACATTAGGGCTTTGAGACAGATCGTCCATCAAAGATCCCGTGAGCGACCTGGTTCGAATGACATCGACGTGGGCAGCGGCATCCGGACCGAAGTCGTCAACCAGCGCAAATAGTTCCAAGGATTTTTCGGTCAGTGCCAGTTCTCCACTATCAAAGACCACGGTCTGGGTACCCGCGCTGGTTATTCTGAGTCGTTTTGCCCCGGATGCTGTCTCGATAGACTCGGAGGTCGTTCCTGAGTTGAGCGATAAGCTGGGTGCGACGTCATTGAGGTTCGCGTCGACGTCTGTCACGTAGATATCAACCATCGCCAATCCCGTTAGGTTTGACGCGAAGGTTATTCTTGCGGTTCCATCGGTTTGGTCGGCAAGGGGGGTGATAGGAATGTCCACGATCTGGATATCGGGTTGTGTAATGCTACCCATTAGGAAAAATACAGAGCGAACTGCTTCCGTGATTTGCTGGTTTTCACCCTGTGCGACCGTTACTTCTTGGCTCGCGGAATTCAAATAAGCGATTCTCCAATCGTATCGATCCTGAAACCTGAGTTCTGCCTGCTGTGCAACAGGGAAAGTCGCGTTGGAGCGCTCGAGTCCATGAATGATAGTGACCTGAGGGCTTTGAGGGATCATATTGACGAACTGTACACTGCCTTCTTTAGGCGCAAAGTCCTCCGCTTCATTGAAACCGGGATCAGAGCCACAAGCTGCAAGTGAGAAAATAAAGATGAAGAGTGCGCCAATGCGCGACCAATTAGCCATGGTAGTTATCAAATCGCTGAAAGCTGGGGATGCTATACTTTCAACGCCTTGGAGTCGAGTTTTTGCGCGACCCTTAGTGTTAGTTATCTACCCGGATTAGCCGTCAGGTTAGACATACGTTCTGGCAGCTTGAACAAACGACTGGAGGCCTCTAGACTCGAAC
>JBLIIB010000230.1:0-7183 GCA_047634795.1 Candidatus Azotimanducaceae bacterium
TTCTAATCACCCACACTCACATGGATCACTCTCCCGCAGCCGCACCGCTTAAGCTACATTGGAACGCCAAGACCTATGGGTACGGGCCACACGGCGCCGGAAAAGCCAGTGAAGGTATACAAATCGAAGCCGGTGGGGACATGGCATTCAAACCCGACGTTGTAGTCGATGACCTTGATAAAATCACGGGGGATGGCTGGACTGTCCAATGTGTATACACGCCAGGACATACGTCAAATCACATCTGTTTCGCACTTGAGGAAGAAAAGGCTCTGTTCACTGGCGACCACGTTATGGGCTGGTCAACCAGCGTTATAGGTCCACCTGATGGTGACATGACAAGTTACCTGAAAAGTCTTGAAAAACTACTCACCCGAGATGATGAAATCTACTGGCCTACACACGGCACCTGCATCGTGGACGTAAAATCATTTGTCCAGGCGTTTATCGATCACCGACTTGATCGCGAACAACAAATTTTGGCTTGTCTGAAAGATGGTTATGGCGTTATCACCGATATGGTGCCGGTCATGTACACCGAAACAGACCCAGGCCTCTATGGTGCGGCGGCCCGTTCAGTTCTGGCCGCGATGATACGAATGATTGATACCGGTCAGGTACGCTGCGACCGCATTGATCCTACAGTGGATGCTACGTTTACACTGACCGGGTAACCAAATTGCCGCAATAAAGCCGAGCATTAACGACGGCTGGTGACATGATCCCACAACTGGTCAGCACCGCCGTTGATGAATGCCTTGCCCACGATCTGCTGCCATACCCGCTCGTTGCCATATTCTTCTCGCCAGCACCACAACCGACGTGTGCGGTGATTCAAAGAGTGCTCCATTGTATAACCCATGGCCCCGTGGACCTGGTGTGCGATGTCGGTACACGCCGAAACGGCCTCGCCTACTCTTGCTTTACCAATGGCAATATCAAGTTCCTCGCCCGAGGCAACCGCTGCCGCGGCTGCATGACCTGCCATCTGCGCGGCTGCAACCTCTCCCGCCATAACCGCCAGCTGTTGCTGGATCGCCTGGAATTTAGATATCGGTCGACCAAACTGCGTTCTATCCATCGAATATTGGACAGATAGCTCCAGCACAGATTCCAGCGCACCCGCCATCATCCCGCATCGGGTCGCAGCGCCTAGGTGCAAAATCTTCGAGTCCAGATCCTCACCCGCATCAAACACATCTGCGGCATCGAGGGTCATCGATACTGTCACGTCATCTCTTGGCTCACCTGCAACGCTAGGGTATTCATCAACGGAACATTCGCTAATAGACACCCTGCACAATTTATCGCCCTGAGGGTGGCGTGCTACGACAACCATAAACTTTGCCCAACGTCCGAACGCAACACCACTCGCTGAACCGGTAAGCATGAAAGACTCGTCGAGTGAAAAATCGCCAACACCAACGGTGTGCGGCTCGGGACTAATCACACCACCACATTGCGACAGTAGCATCCCGGCGATAAAGTGCTCAGCAAGCGGCACTGGCGCGGCAAAACGTGCTGCTTCTTTGATCACCAGTAATGAATCTTCAATATCGCCACCTGAGCCACCTGCGGCCTCGGGAATCCCGGCAGCGGTCAATCCCGTTTCGGTCAGCGTATCCCAGAGTGACGCAGCCCATTCACCAGATTCTGATCGATCGACAACGTGTGGATCGCATAAATCCGTAAGCACGCGATTCAGCGTATCCTTAATCAGTTGTTGTTGTTCATTCATGCGTCTAATCCAGATTCTTTAGTCATTTTTTGAACGCTCCAATAAGGGCGCTCCCGTTTATTGGGCAGCTTGTTGCAGCTGGCATACACCATCAGGATTACCTAGACGAAGAAGGCCACGTGCTAGCGCAGACCCAGACCTCTTGCAATCACACCTTTTAGGATTTCGCGCGTTCCGCCGCGCAAGGTAAAAGACGGCGCATGAAGGACACACTCATTTAATGTGTCAATAAATCGTCGTGATACGCCAGGCGCCACGCCGAGTCTTATGATCTCTGGCACCATCCGTTCGTAACTGTTGCCCAGATCCTTGATCAGTGCCGCTTCGGTAATCGGAAGTTTTCCCGCTTCCAGCATGCCCGCCACTGAAATCGACATCCGCCTGAGCGTCACGAGATGTGCAGACAATCGGCCCAGCATGGCAAGTTGATCCGGCGTCGGCGAATCACCAATTTCTCTGGCGAACTCGACCAGCACTCGAAAGGAACTCAGGAATCTCTCGGGGCCACTTCTCTCGTACCCCAATTCACTGATCACCTGCTCCCAACCATTGCCCGCAGTCCCAATAAGCATGTCATCCGGGACAAATACATCGTCGAAAAACACCTGATTAAAGTCTTCTTCCCCAGAAATATTCTTGATCCCGGTCACTTTCACATTGTCATCATGGAGATCAACAACAAGCTGACTCATGCCCGCGTGACGGTTTTCCCCGGGCGGCTCAGTGCGAACCAGCGTCACCATGTAATGGTTGGTATGTGCGTAGCTCGTCCAGATTTTGCTACCATTCAATAACCAGCCACCTTCCGTCTTCGTCGCACTCGTGCGTATTGACGCCAGATCGGAGCCACTGTCAGGCTCACTCATGCCGATGGAGAAAAAGTAGTCGCCACTGATAATTTTTGGCAGAAAACGCTGCTTTTGCGCCTCGGTGCCAAACTTCAGTAGCAGCGGCCCACTCTGACGGTCGGCAATCCAATGACAACCAACCGGTGCACCTGCCGCCAGGAGTTCTTCGGTCACGACATAACGCGCGAGGAACGATGTACCCCCACCGCCATATTCCTTCGGCCAGGTCATACCAATCCATCCATGGGAAGCCAGTTTCCTGGAAAATTCGGCAGAATCACCCGCATTAAAGTCAGAACTAGGAAGCAGATCGGGATCCATTTCCTTCGCAAGGAACGATCGCACCTCCCCCCGTATTGCTTCAGCTTCAGGAGGAAGCTGGAACGGCTCAAACGTCAGGCCCTGAAACATATGTTCTCTCAAAAAATAAAAGCGTAAGGTAGCTGGTTAGTTTTCCTATTGCAACGCAGCAGAACTGGACACAACAGGATCAATTTCCATGTCGGTGTACGATTTATCTCAGGCAGTGCTCCGGGGACTAGAATCCGCCGGTGGCAAAGGCGCAAATCTGGGCCAACTCGCACAGGCTGGCATGCCGGTTCCTCCCGGTTTCGTGGTGAGTGCAGATGAGTACACAGCATTCCTTGAAGGGTTTGAGCTTCCTGCTAATAGCGACCTTCCATCAAATACCACGGCGTTTCTAAGCAAAGTCCGAGCCCACCTTGTCACGCGAGAGCTACCGGCATCCCTCGTCAAACAACTGGAACACGCCGTTGAAAACCTGCGCGAAACCGTATCGCGGACGACGGACCAGGTCGTAAACATCGGCCAGGCAGCCATGACCGCAGATGAACCCATTTTTGCAGTCCGCTCTTCTGCCACGGCAGAAGATCTCGCAGACGCAAGCTTTGCCGGCCAACACGAAACCTACTATTACGTCACCCCCGACAACCTCCCCCTGATGATCAGGAAATGTTGGGCGTCGATGTGGTCGGATGCCGCGTTCTCATATCGCACCGCACAGGGAATCGAACATCGATCGGTCAGTATGGCCGTTGTCGTCCAACACATGATTCGCTCTGAAGTCTCCGGTGTCACCTTTACCGCAGACCCGGTCAGCGGTGACCGTTCCGCCGTGATCACCGAGTCCAGTTGGGGCATGGGTGCTGCCATTGTTGACGGTCGTGTTTCACCTGATCACTATCGCGTAGACAAAGCATCAGCAAAACGAATCACTACAAAAATCTCTGACAAGAAGTTTATGGTGGCTTCGACTATTAGCCAGGATGAATCACCAAGACTGATTCCCGTTCCCGCCAACCTTAGGCGTCGCGGATCGCTGAACGACAAGCATCTTCGGGCCATCACAACGCTAGCGGTAAAATGCGAACAGCATTTCGGCTCTCCTCAAGACATCGAATGGGCGATGGCCGACGATCAAATCTACCTGCTGCAATCCCGGGCGATTACCACGTTGGGTATCACCGAGGATCAATACCCCGAGGGAAGGTATTTATTGTTCAAGCCGGTCGCAGAAAACTTCACCGACCCGCTCATGCCGCTCACAGAAGATCTGCTGGCACCTATGATGCCGATGATGAAAGTCATTCGTGGCAGGCTCTATCTGAACTTGGATCACGTCAAAGCATTGATTCCACTGAAGCTCTCAGATGAAAACATCGCAAGGCTCGCATACCTTTCATCATCCACCGAAGAGAACCCCAAATTATCAATCCTGAAAGCCGCACTTCTCCTGCCTTTGCTCTTCGGCATCTATCTCACCATGGGCGTGTTCAGCCGCCGATGTGCAGACATGCCGGATGATTTCATGAAGGGTTTTCGTCACTATGCCGAGAAGATCGCCGGTGACAATACCGTCCCCGTACCCGCAACCTTTGTGGCACTGTTCGCTCGATTCAGATTTTTAGAACCCGCCGGGAACATGGTGCTCCTGGTAAATCTGGTTGCACCGCGCTACATCGTGTTTCTCCGAATACTCAACGGGCTATTGGCTCATTGGGCGCCCGCATTACCAAGTGACGCCGCATCTCAGCTTTGTTCCGGCACGAAGGGAGTACTTTCGACTCAGATGGGACACGACATTCTTGAATTAGCGAGCATAGCCAAGCGCACCCCCGGCTTGACAAGTATTATAAGGGGCACAGCACCCAACGAAGTCAGATCCCAGCTCAATGAAACGCCGGAGGCCGGCAATTTTCTTGAAGCCTTCGATCGGTTCCTCGCCATGCACGGGCACCGCGCGCTTAAAGAGTTCGAACTCAGCTCGGTGCGATGGGAGGAAGACCCAGCGCCTGTCTTCGGCATGATTCGCAATTACCTGTCACTGGAAAACGATGCTCTCGCCAGGCATTCCGATGTCACATCGCAGCGGCAAGCGACTGAGGAGCAGATGACTCTAGCCATTGCACCACTGTGGCTCGAGAAGCGCCTAGGCATCCGAAAAAAGGTTCTTCGAACCCTCATCGACCAGACTCGGTACTACATGAAGCTGCGGGAGAATTCCCGCTTCTACCACATCATGGGGTTCTACGCGCTTCGGAAGAAAATACTCAACGTAGAACGCGATCTTCTAGCAGCCAACAAGCTTAAATGCCCGGATGACATTTTCTTTCTCAAGTGGTCAGAAGTGGATCGGTTGATGGCAGACAAAGCTGACTGGTCAGACGTCGAAGACACCATCAGGAATCGTCGGTTGTCACACATCCGACACTCTAAGATAGCGCCGCTCAAGACCGTTGGATTTGACATCACAGACCCTGATTCAGCATCAGCTTCAGATCAACTCACGGGGCAACCCGCTTCACCCGGCAGAGTTGAAGGTATTGCAAGAATCATCATGGACCCGGCCACCGATAATGAGATTGCGCCGGGAGAAATCCTGGTAGCTCCCTATACCGACCCGGCCTGGACGCCCTTGTTCCTGACGGCGAAGGCGGCGGTTGTAGAAGTGGGAAGTTATCTGTCACATGCAGGTACCATCGCCCGAGAATATGGCATGCCTTGCGTCGTCGACGTTGCACATTGCACAAGCGCGCTGCGCGACGGAGACTTAATCCGAGTAGACGGCAGCGCCGGCACGGTAGAAAAACTAAACCAAGAGCCTGACGTCAGCAAACAGAAGCCGAGCACATGATGGCAACATTGCTGTTTTTGCTGGGCATCCACATGACAATGCTGCTTCTGGCAGCATGCTATCGAATCATCGACCTTTGGTACGACGTCTTCCGCTACGCTGCAAATATTTTTGGTCGCATCACCTTAATCATTCTTGCCAACGTGTCTCTAGTTCTAATGCTTAGCGACGCCCTGCTACCCTATTTCATCGCGGGCCAGGTCTTTTATTTTTGTTTTCACATCGTAGCTCACGCCGTGAGTCGCGGGATTGCTCTGGGGCTGGAACGACGCCTGCTTAAAAAAATCCAGACCGAAAACGCCCCCTTTGAAAGCGCTTCCTTTAAAAAATCGGATTCAGAAAAGCCCCATTGAGAAAAATAAGATGAGAACAAAAAGAACAGGATCAGTTTGGATCGTGCCTGTGTCTGTTCAGCTTCCCACGTCACATCAGGTAGCGAAAAGTCTGTACTCATTTTGACATCAGTCATAAAGATCATCCCGCTACGGGGCTCGTTCATTCCTGCCTCAAAAAAAATGAACTCGAACAGATCATCTGCTTTGTGAACCGGCACAATCAGGTCAAATATTTCCCGCTCCTGCTGCTCGCCAATCCCCCTCTCTCGAATATGCGAGTCGCGCCGCACAGCCCGGCCAAAGTGAAAATTTCCAGCGACTATTCCAGCGACTAACTGTTGTTCTGCCAACAGGGCCCGCTGCAACGCCAAGGCTTTGCCTTTTGGCAAAATACAGGGCATCCGTTTGGCACTGGCCGATGTATTCACTTGCCTTCTTTCCCTGTACTTTCTATTCCTGTACTTTCTATTCCTGTACTTTCTATTCCTGTACTTTCTATTCTAGGGTCGGGCCCTGCAGGTCGCGCTGGTGAATACGCTCGATGATGTCTGTGGGAACAAATGTCGCCGCTTGATCCAGTTGCGTCTCGTACATAATGCCTGCGCCGGGTCGGTCGAGTTCAGCCGCGACGAACATTTTTCAACGACCTTATCAAGCTGATCATTTGGAGAATCTGTAATAATTTCCTTCTAGACGTCCACCGCGAGCCCCAACAATCCGAGTCGCTCACATACGCCACTTCCCTGTCCGTAGTGAATGGTTGCACCCTGAGCACCTGTGTCCTGTGCGGCAGGCACAGCAGCTTCCACATAACCTCGTTGTACTACTCAGGTTATTAACGAAACGTCCGTCAGCACTGTAAATTCTCGCTGCATCATCCTGTATCTCCGGTCTTTCTCCAGGGCGAAACAGTCTTACCCGCATACCGCCGGGTAATTTTCAGTCTGATGTAAAAGCCGGTTGAAAACACAGCAATGATCGGGCCGATAGAGGCCATCGACAGAGCACCAAAACCTTCGACAGCTTCAGGCGCATTACCAAAACCAAGCCCCATGGCCAGCACTAACGGGACTGTCACTGGACCATTGATTCAATAGTGCGTAAAGAT
>JBLIIB010000231.1:0-7140 GCA_047634795.1 Candidatus Azotimanducaceae bacterium
GGGTAGGTTGCGAGAGGTTAGGTAACAATTGATACAGCGGAAACTGATCTCGAATACGACGTTCACCCGCATCTCTGGTGTCCTCGTCAGCAAACCGTATTTCTAAGGCGCCACCGCCGAGTTGCGAGAACCCCTTGTATCGCACACGATCGCCTTCTTCGTCACGCTCTCGAAAAATCCGTCTGAAGCTGTCTTCCGTGTTAACAAGCCGTTCTTCGACCGCTGTTTCCGTATCGACTTCCATCAGGAAGTGAACACCGCCGCGAAGATCCAGACCGTATTTCATGGGCGCTGCGCCCAAACTAGCCAGCCAATCCGGCGTCGTTGGCGCCGCGTTAAGCGCCACAATAAACTTGTCATCACCCGGCAAATTAACCAGTGCCAATTTGATCACGTCAAGAGCCGCCAACTGAGACTCGTTGTCCGGGAACCGAATCAGACCACGATTATCAAGCAGCTCTGCGCCAAAGAAAGGAACACCGCGCTCCTCCAGCTGTTCGGTTGTTGCATTGATCTCATTTACGGTGAGGGTCGTGTCGGTATTCTCATAAGACATCTGCACCGCAAAATCGGGTGGATAGATGTTCGGCAAGGAATAGATCACCCCAAGGGTGACAATCAAAAGAACCAGCAGGTTCTTCCAGATCGGGTAGCGATTAATCAAGAGATGCGGCCTTCAATTGAGTAGATCATAGGAGCGGCTTATGTAACTTCCAATTAGTGTCTATTAATCAGGGCTTCCTTGGAGAACCTCTGATTAAAGTCTATTTTCGCCATCACTGCGTTTGGCCGCACAAAAACAGGTACGCCCCAGCCTTGTCCTGACAAAAATATCCATTTAATCAGGGCTTCCTTAGATGTTTTTGATCGTGCCTTTGGGCAGGGCTTGCGTGACGGCTCCCTTCTGAAGCCTCAGTTCAATGCCGTCCGCCGCTTCAAAAACGATGTACTGATCCTCAACTTTAACGATCTTGCCGAGGAGTCCTCCCTGCGAAATAATCTCGTCGCCCTTGGAGAGGCCAGAGACCAGGTCACGGTGTTCTTTTTGCCGCTTACTCTGCGGACGCCACACGATGAGGTAGAAAATGACCACAAAGGCAACAATAATAAATACATTGATTAAGGGATCAGGACCCTCAGAGGCGCCTGCGTCGGCGGCATGTGCGGATGATATGAAAAAATCTAACATAGTATTTCCCCTTGATGTGGGGCCAATGAATAAAGCGCGCTATTGTCGCTGATGAGGTGAGGGTTCCGCAATGTTAAGTGGTGAATTCCTCTCCCCAGGAATCAAAAACTTCTCTGGCATGGTCATTAAAGGCGCCTTTTTCGATCGCTTCACGCAATCCAGCCATGATGTGCAGGTAGTAGTGCACATTGTGGATCGAATTAAGTTCTGCACCGAGTATCTCGCCGCACTTATCCAAATGGTGCAAATAAGCCCGACTAAAGTTGCTACAGGTGTAGCAGTCACATTCATCATCAAGCGGATTGGTGTCTTTCTTGTGGGGTGCGTTGCGTATTCTGACCACACCGCGAGAGGTAAACAGGTGCCCATTTCGGGCGTTTCGGGTCGGCATCACACAATCCATCATGTCGACACCGCGGCGCACGCTCTCAATCAGATCCTTTGGCGTGCCTACACCCATGAGATAACGAGGCTTGTCCGCTGGCATTTTCGGCGCTGTATGAGCGATCACGCGCATCATGTCGTCTTTGGGTTCACCTACGGACAGGCCTCCGATGGCATAGCCGTCAAAACCTATATCCGTGAGCGCTGCGAGGGATTCATCGCGGAGATCCTCATAGACACCCCCCTGAATGATCCCAAAGATACTGTTGGGATTGCCCTCAAACGCCTGCCGGCTTCGCTGCGCCCAACGCATCGATAGCTTCATAGACGCTTCAACCGCGGGCTTCTCGGCCGGAAAAGGCGTGCATTCATCAAAACACATCACGACATCGGAATTCAGAGAACGCTGAATATCCATGGAGATTTCGGGTGACAGAAAAATTTTATCGCCATTCACAGGCGACTTAAAATTCACGCCTTTCTCGGTGATCTTTCGCATATCACCGAGAGAAAACACCTGAAAGCCCCCTGAATCAGTGAGAATAGGCTTGTCCCAGTGCATAAACTCGTGAAGGCCGCCGTGCGCTTCCATAATGTCCATGCCGGGCCGCAGCATCAAATGGAACGTATTGCCCAACAGCATCTGCACACCCGCCGTTTCCAGGGCTGCCGGTGACATCGCTTTCACTGTGCCATATGTGCCACAGGGCATAAAGATCGGGGTTTGCACCTCTTTCACGGTACCGTCCGCTCGAGTGAACGTTAGGGTGCCGCGGCGGGATTCACCATCTGTTTGCGCTACCTTGAACTGCAATGTCACTGGACCAATCTTCCTTAAGTTTAGGTTTAGGTTTAGGTTTAGGTTTAGGTTTAGGTTTAGGTTTAGGTTTGAGTTTGAGGCTAAAGCTAAGGCTGAGCTAATTTGACACTGGTCTTCAGGTCGCCCTGCTCTACATTCGGCGCGACCGAGGTCGAAGTGCAGGTTTTAGACTGCGCGAACTACTTCGTAATCAGCATGGCATCACCATAGCTGAAGAACCGATAAGAAGCTTCGATCGCCTCGTTATAGGCGTTTAAAATGTTATCGCGACCCGCAAAGGCGCTCACCAACATCAGTAATGTTGAGCCTGGCAGATGAAAATTAGTCACAAGGGCATCTACCTGACGAAATTCATAGCCGGGGTAGATAAATATATTAGTATCGCCGCGGAACGGACCAATGCTGCCTGAGCTGGACGCAGTCTCCAGACACCTGACGCTGGTAGTACCAACAGCAACGACCTTGCCGTTGTTAGCTCGACAGGTTTGCACGTGCTCACACACCTCAGCAGACACCTCAAGGTATTCTTCATGCATGACATGGTCCTTAACCTCCATCGCTCGGACGGGTTGAAAGGTACCTGCACCCACATGCAGTGTGACCTCAGCGCGATCGACACCCGCGTCGAGGCAACGGGCCAGTAGCGGCTCATCAAAATGTAGACCTGCGGTGGGCGCCGCCACTGCGCCTTCATGCTTCGCATAGACGGTTTGATAGCGCTCCATATCCAGTGTTTCATCCTGGCGCTTGATATAAGGCGGCAACGGCATGTGACCAAAGTCATTGGCGATAGACTGCACGCCAGGTTCAGGAAATTGAACGCGATAAAACCCTTCGTTTTTCTCCAGAACGGTCACAACCGGACCGTTTGGATCAATACTATCCGCTGATTCATTATGACGGAGACTGATGGTCGTCCCAGGACGAATCGGCTTACTTGCGCGCATCTGAACAATCGCCTCGTTGCCACCGGTGATGCGCTCGAGCAGCATCTCTACCTTGCCACCCGTGGCTTTCATCCCAAAAAATCTTGCCGGAATAACGCGGGTATTATTGAACACCAGCAGATCATGCTGATTGAGTAAGTCAGGTAGTTCATGGAATCGATAGTGCGCAATGTTTCCAGTGCTGGCATCTAGATGCAGCAGTCGGCTATCTGCTCGACGTTCTGTGGGGTAATCCGCGATGAGATGCGGGGGAAGCTCGAACTGAAATTCGCTGACTTTCATATCTGACTATTATCAATGCTGCGGTGGGGAACACTTGCGTGTGGTTAGGCTCGCGTATATCTGAGCCGATCTGAGTAATCCGATCCGGAAAACTAGAAATCGAGCTGAAAGTTTCGCGTCCAGTTCACAAAGTCGGGGCTATTATGGTCGATCAACAATCCGATGAGGTGCTTTTCGTCCTGGCGGCTCCAACGAACTTTACCGACGAGGCGATACAGCGTCGACGATAGGTCCAACCTCAGTCCCAGAACCGTTTCAACGGGAATTTCCAGCACACTGGCGACTTTCATTCCGCATTCAGACACATCAACCGTTAGACAGGACAGCGAGGTATCAACCAGATCAGGGTTTTCATCACAGCTGATGACGTCTAGCTGTACCGACTCTTCTCGTTCTACTCGATCCAATCGCATCGCTTTCCCCTGACAATTATGCCTCAACAGGCCGCTTTGAGTGTATCAAGGTCAAGATCGGACAACCACAGGACTTTCACCTTTATCATCGATTAGATCACTGACTAAATCAGAGGTCGAGGAAACCAAGCTGATGGGGAAACCGCTATGACGCAACCAAATTCAATCACCAGCGGGTAACCGCAAAATAAAATTCGCGCCCGTGCCGCGCCCTTCATTATTAACCAGCAGTTGTCCTCCGTGCTCTTCCGTCACAATGGCATAACAGATCGAAAGACCTAAACCCGTACCCTGCCCTACCGGCTTGGTCGTGAAAAAAGGGCTAAAAATATCAGCCTTTAGCGCATCGGGGATACCCGGGCCGTTGTCGGAAATAGCGACCTCCAGCACATTCCCATCAAGCCGGGTCGATACATAAATCTCGCCTCCATCCGGCATTGCAGAAGTAGCGTTAATAATAATATTGGCGAATACCTGGTTGAGTTTTGCCGGTTGGCACAGGACAACAGGAAGATCTTCCAAGGCGGTATGCACAACATACTGATACTTCAGATTACCCTTCAAAACATTGAGCGTGGAGCCAACAAGCTCATTTAAGTTCACCTGCTCCTGTACTGAATTTCCTGATCTGGCAAAGCCCTGTAAATCTTTCACGATTTTTCGCACCGTATGCAAACCTTCACTAGATTCGGCAGCCAGCGCCGGAATGTCTTTAAAAATATCTTGGAAGTGTTTCTGCGACAACAGCCCATGCACCTGCTCCAGAGATTCGGCACTCATGATCGTCGAGAGGAGGTTGCTAAGCTCCTCAATATACTCCGTCATAACCCCCAGGTTCGACAATGAATAGCCCAACGGGTTGTTGATTTCGTGGGCTATCCCCGCGGCAAGAAATCCGACTGACGCCATTTTCTCATGCTGCACCTGGGTTTGCTGATTTCGGGTCAGATTTTGGTTAGCTTCCTCGAGCGCCTTATTTTTCGCATAGAGCTCTCGGCTAAGGTTCTCGAGTAATTTCTCAGCCTCTAACCTAGCCAATTTTTCTCGCCGGTAGGCAATCTCGTGTGCATCGCTCATTGAGTAACAATCGACAGACCACAATGGTCTGCACCGTGCTTCATGCAAGGAGAATGTTCCAATGTATATTCGGTCTGGTAGTGATTAGCAGCGCCACGTATCAAACCTTCAGCCAGCGTACACATCTTTCTGTCCGACTGATAACGCAGAACCAGCGATTCAGGACCGGTTCGATGATATTGAAAAGAAGGGGTCTTCGCGCCGGGATAGATTTTTTTCACCTCAACATGGATGACAGTATCTATGGTTTCTAGAAACGAAAGAAAACCAATCGAACCATCAATTAAGTCAGGATAACGCGATACATAAGAGGGAAACATAAATTCGCCAAATGCAAAGACGAGTTGATCGGAAGGCACGCCTGTCATTTCACTCGCCCGAGCGACGAGATCCAGTAACTCTGCGTCTTCATACATACCCGCGGCCGTGTAGACGCCGTCATATCCAGCTTTTTCCAGCAGCTCATTCCAGGCCGCAAGCCCAAACTGCTCTTCCACCATCTCCGCCAGGAGATTCATTACGATACCTTTCATACATCATTCAGGCTGACCCGACGCCTAATCATATCAGTGTCGTCCATTAGTGACCTTACGGGTCACGCCGATACTAAAAGGCTTAGGGCTCGAAAACCTTCTATATTATTGTTTTTTCTATTAATTTTATATTTTTTTGAGTTCTGGCGTGGATTTTGCTTTATTTTGAGTAAAACCCTCCATGACGCATTGGTTTACATCACCGTGAAAACAACAATTCTGCTGCTGGACGACGACAAACAGATGTTTAAGGCAATCAATCGGCTTGTTCGCCCCCTTGATGCTGTCGTATTTTCGACGGCATCAGAAACCAGCGCACTGGAAACTTGTATTGGCTATCAGCCTCAAATAGTCATCGCCGACCTAAACCGACCAGACATCAACGTCAGCGACTTCTTGCAAACCGTCAGCAAGGTATCGCCGGGTATACGAAAAATTGTCCTCACCAGTTTTGCAGAGCTCGCCTCAACGGTCGACGCCATCAACAAAGGCAAGATTAATCGTTTCTTCACGAAACCATGGGATGCGGCAGAGCTTCGAGCAGCAATATCAGAAGAGTTGGACGAATATGATAAGCAGCAAGCACACCTCTTTTCCTTCTCTGTTCTCGGCAAAAAAAACGAGGAGATGGTGGAGAAGGTCGATTTTACGACCCGCCTGCTGAATGGAACAACACAACTACTTGCCGCGAGTCGGCACCGCGCTTCGATTGACATAATGGGACAACTCATGGAGAGACGGTTGCCCGGTGCGCAGCAGCACACCAGACAAGTGGCTAAGACCGCGTTAGCGATCGCGAACCAACTAGAGCTCACCGTTGAAAAAAGAGAACAAATCACTTTGGCCGCCGAGCTATGCCAAATTGGATTGCTAGGTCTCTCCGATGACCTGCTCACGACGCCATGGTCTGATATGACCGAAGAACAACGTGAGGCCTATTCGACCTACCCTCATCTTGGCGCACAGGTGCTCACGACCGAAGTCGGAGAAAACCAAGTAGCAGAGATTGTCAGACATCACCGCGAGAACAACGACGGTAGCGGATTCCCGGATAATCTGGTTGCCGGTTTCATTCCGATCGGCGCTCACATCGTAAGAGTTGCGGCTGACTATGTGGCAACCGCGCAACAACTTGGCCCCACTGTGGCCTTGTATGAATTGACCAAAGACAAAAGAGAGAAGTATGACCCCACTGTGATTCACGCGCTGACTTACCTGAAGAAGGCTACTTTGACCGACAAACGGACAAAACCAACAAAGAGCGAGACCCCCACATGTCCATGGAAGAAATTCTGATTATCGAAGACAGCGAACCCACCGCAATAGCGTATCAGAGCTTTTTAGACGATTACCCGTCAGACATCGCTGAAGATCTCGCCTCGGCACGAAACGCCATCGCTAACTCTGCGCCGGGCCTCATATTGCTCGATGTACAACTACCGGACGGAAACGGTCTCGATTTTGTCACCGAATTACGGGAACAGGGATACGAGTT
>JBLIIB010000232.1:0-7103 GCA_047634795.1 Candidatus Azotimanducaceae bacterium
CTAATATGATTGCGACCTCTATGGATGACAGGGTTCAAACCTGGTCTGAGCTGAGTGAGAAGGTCGCGAGATTTGCTGGGGGTTTGCAGAAACTAGGCGTCATGGCCGACACCTCCGTCGCAATTCTTGCCTTGAACAGCGACCGCTATTTCGAATTTATGTTCGCCGTTCCCTGGGCGGGCGGCGTCTTTCAACCGGTCAATACCCGCCTTGCCGGCCCCGAAGTGGTGTATTGGCTGAATGACTCAGCCGCTAAGGTGCTGCTTGTCGATGCCACATTCGCGCCCCTGGTCGACAGCATTCGATCAGAACTGGAATATGTTGAACACTTTGTCTTTGTAGATGACGGGGAAGTTCCAGAGTACTGTTCAACTTATAGCGATCTAGTCTCCGCTGATGCGGTGCCTGATGCTAAAAGAGTGGGAGATGATGTCGCTGGTTTGTTCTATACCGGCGGCACAACGGGCCGCTCCAAAGGGGTCATGCTGACCCATAACAATCTTGTTGTGAACGCGATGCAGGCCTCACCTTTGCTCAACGCTCTGCCGGGAGATCGCATCCTTCACGTTGCGCCAATGTTTCATATCGCGGACGCGGTTGTTTGCATGACGTCGGCTGTGGTCGGCGGCTCTAACTACTTTCAACCAGGTTTTGAGCCGATCAAAACGATGCAAGGGATTGTCGAGCACAAGATTGAACGGATGATTATGGTGCCGACTATGATCAATATGTTTGTCAATCATCCTTCTATACGGGATTTCGATTTATCGAGTCTGCGCGCCGTCCTCTATGGCGCATCACCTATGCCAGAGGCCGTGATTAAGAAAGCCATAGAGGAACTGCCGAAAGCCAGTTTTTATCAAGCCTATGGGCAAACAGAAGCTGCCCCGGTCATCACAGTCTTAGCTGCGGACCGGCACACCTTTGAAGGCCCTCTGGCTGGAAAAATGAAAGCCGCCGGGCAGGCTGTACCGGGGGTAGATTTGGCCATCTTCGATGAGGCGGGAAACCCGGTGGAAACCGGCGTCGTTGGAGAGGTTTGTATGAAAGGCCCGAATGTCATGAAGGGTTATCGCAATATGGCAGAGCAAACCGCCAAGACCATTGTTGATGGTTGGCTCCATACCGGAGATGGTGGTTACCTCGACGAGGATGGTTTTCTGTTCATCGTCGACCGGGTCAAGGACATGATTATCTCTGGCGGCGAAAATGTTTATTCCGCAGAAGTTGAGAATGCGCTGTATCAACATACAGCCGTGAATCAATGTGCGGTCATCGGTATCCCTCACGAAAAGTGGGGGGAGCAGGTCCATGCGGTGGTTGTACCCCACGATGGCCAGTCAGTGAGCGATGATGATTTGATCGCTCACTGTAAGTCGTTGATCGCCGGTTTTAAGTGTCCTCGTTCAATATCCTTTCAGAACGAGCCATTACCTTTATCAGGTGCTGGCAAGATTCTTAAAACAGAGTTACGGAAACCGTTTTGGCCAACGGATGGCCGAAGCGTTAACTAGGGAAACTGCGTGAACCTAAATCGGGAGCAAATTAGATGAGCATTGATCAATGGCCCGAAGCGCCGGAGTTGCAGCGGGCGGACATAGCCTTAAAATTCGGCAACAATGAGTTTGTTGGCCACCTTGTTGCACCCCCATTATCAGCCGGGCCAAGACCTCTGGTCCTGGTCATTCATAACTATCAGGGTCTGAAATTCTTTGATGTTGATGTCGCCGAGTACCTAGCGCGCCTGGGTTATGTTGGTCTTGCGGTGGATATGTACGGCAGCATCGTACCCGCTGCAGAACGTACCTGGCCCGACAACGCAAATCAGATTGCCGATTACCAAAAGCAGTGCTTCGAGGGCATGGTGTCCTGCGATCATGATCACGCATATTTTCGTGATCTGATTGAGGCGTGGCGAAAAGCAGGGCTCGGCCACCCTAGTGCCGATTCTTCCGTTTCTCCCAGCGCGATTGGATATTGTTTTGGCGGTGTGGCAGTACTCGAAGCCGTTCGAGGTGGATTAGACTTTGCGGGCGTCGTGTCTTTACACGGATTATTACAAACGGGAGAAGATCCAAGCCCGGGCAATTTTGGTGTGAAACGTCCTCCCCTAAAACCTTGCGAAAACAATCACAATACCAAAACCGTTGTGGTGATCGAAAATGGCGCGGACGATCATCTGGTTTTACCTGAACACAAACAAAGATTTTATGAGGAGATGAATAACGCCGGTGTGCAATGGATCTTTAACGATCATGCCGGGACGCCCCATGGGTTTGCTTTGCCGCCCACCATCGGTCCACCCGGACACCTGCATGAAGCGACGGATCGACGCTCGACTATGACCATGTTGAATTTGTTTCGAGAACTCTACCCGAACGTCAAACAGAACGCCGTTGCGGTGAATGGCGCAGGCACACCCATTCCCGCTTAGTTTCGACATTTCAACTTAGGAGTGCCAAACGATAGGGATCGGCGTCGAAACCATAACAGCCAAACCGTGCTTCTACATGATCGATTCTCTGTTTCGTCCAGTAATGATCCCCGGGCATTGGGAAATCCAACAAACTTCGTTGCAAAGGCGAGGAACGGCCAACAATTGATTCGACATGGCCGGAATAACTTTGTCGCGCCCAGCCCTCATTCCAATTACTCCAGCCACGAGCGTCTGCTCTTCGCCAGGCCAGGTTGTGGACGCGCCGTAGTTTACCCGGAGTCACCGGCGTACCTCGGTGCCAGATGTCATGCCGGTAAAAAAGTATTGTACCGGGTTTAAAACTGACGATTTGTTCGCGATCGTAGAGCGTACTCCGAAGCTTAAACGCCTCGCTATCATGTTCTTCAAACCACTGCTCCGCAGAGCGGCGATCATTCAAATAGGGTTTACCGGCCTGACCGGGCATATGAATAAATGGCGCTTGATATGCCGGATCAGCATCCCCTTGACGCGGCACATAGGCTGTTCCACCTTTGGTCTCATTCGAGTCATCGTAATACACGATGGCGGCCACCGCCTCGGGGCGATGCCAGTCCGGGTGCAACAATGTGTTGTTGCCATAGTCCATATGGATACGCTGATCCGTGTTCGCCTGGACCGCATATTTGTCGGCTTCGACGCCAACTTTTGGCCAGAGATCAGCTTGCAGCAATCGAATGTCATCGGTATCGAGTAGCTGTTGGACAGCGGTTATTAGATGCTCATTCAGCACCAGGTCATCGAGGGGCTCGACCCTCGTGGGGAACTCAAACTTCTTGCCAGGAGAGCCAAAACCTAAATGCTTCGCATCCACCTGATCCAGAGTGAAATGAGTGTTCAGCCAATTCAGTGCAGGATCGACCATCTCTCTTGGCAATTGCATGATAAAAGCACCCTGCTGTCGCCAGGTGATAATTTGATTTTCTGTGAGCAATGGCTGCCTCGTCATCATCCACCTCGAGGGTGAGGAAAATATGGAATGCTCAAACACTGCACTCACTAAAAATTGAACACTTACGATAACCCGGAATGGGTCATATTGGGCGCCATTGGTAGAAGAGACATAGGAACCAGAGGGTGCTCGATGCCATCAGAAATCACATTATTAGAATTATGAAAGCCTATCAAGTAAGCTCGCCCGCTCGTTGTGACCAGAACTTTCACTTGCCAGAGCCCACCATGAACACAGATAACTTCTCCTGCATCCTCTATGAGTCAACTCCACCTTTGGCGCTGATCACCATCAATCGGCCTGAAAAGCACAATGCCATATCACTAGACACCCTGGATGAGTTACAGGATGCCGTTGCGATCGCAGCTGAGGATCCATTGATCAGGGTCATCGCCATTACCGGCGCCGGAGGTAAGGCATTTGCTTCTGGTTCTGATCTCAATGAGGTCGCTGATCGAGATCTTAAAAAGGCTCTTGAACCGATTGTTCAGGGATTAGCCCAACAACTCGAAGAAACCCCCAAACCTACCATCGCCGCAATCGACGGCATCTGCATGGGCGGTGGCTTAGAAATCGCCTTAGGCTGCGACATGCGGATCTGCACACCTCATAGCCGGTTCGGCACTCCTGAAGGCAAGCTCGGGATTATCCCTGGCGGTGGTGCAACGGTCAGGCTACCAAGAATTGTCGGCCGAGGGTGGGGATTAGAAATGCTGCTAATGGGTAACCCTATTGATTCCGAACGTGCCATCCAAATCGGCCTGGTGACTTGCATTGTCGAGCAGGATGATCTGCTGCCTGAAGTGAGGCGCCGTGCAGAACACCTGGCCGGCTTCGCGCCGTTTGTGCCGCAATTTATGAAGACTATGGTTCATCAGGGAATGGAAGGTAGTAAAGAGGCGGCATTGGCGATGGAAAAGTTTGGCCAGGGGGCACTCGTTCAAACCGAGGACAAGCAGGAAGGTATCAGCGCTTTCCTCGAAAAACGTAAACCACAATTTAAGGGGTACTAGCCGCCACCAGCAACTTTCTTGGTATTTAGGGCTTCACTTATGATGCCTGATTTCCGCGAGCGATAGTTTTTGATCTATTCAGAGCCAAAGCATAGTCTTCGCAATTATGAATGACCTGACTTTATTACACGAATCCATCGTTGACGAATCCGAAATTGATAGCCTCGGACACCTGAATGTTCGTTTCTACGTTGCCCGGGCGTCTAGCGCTAACTTCGAACTGCTACGCTCCCTCGGTGTTACAGCGAAGTCAGGGCAATCCCTAAAGCGAACCGACACCTATAATCGCTTCCATCGGGAACAGTTTGCTGGTGCTCGACTCGGTGTTTTTGGCGGCCTGACCGCAATCGAGGGACAAACCGGGCTGAGCGGCTACTATGAAATCAGGAACCTGGATGACGACCACCTCGCGGCGTCATTTATTGTCACAACCAATCTGGTTGAGCGCGCCACCGAATCGATAATCTCGATAACCGAGCTGAGCCCAGATCGTTTGGCCGAAGCCTATGTCGCTATTCCAACCCAAGGGCAACCTAGGTCTCTCAAGCTATCCCCTCCAAAGCAGGTAACGCTAGAAGAGATGGAACCTCTGATTGCCGACGAATCCAAACCCGGCAACATGAACGGGCGCCGAGAAGGCCTTGTCCTCGCTGAAGACTGTGATGATACCGGTCGACTCAAAGAAGATGTCGATCCGATGTTTGTGATGTTTCGCCCCCAACCTGGTGAAGATTTGAAGAACATGGGCCCGCCTATTCAGCGGGACGAGCAGGGACGTCGTTATAGCTTCGCTATGATGGAAATCCGTAACATTAGTTGGCATTTGCCCAGACTTGGGGACACCATTCTCTCCATGAGTGCTGACATTACCTTTGGTGAAAAATGGCGGCACACCCGACGCTGGATTTTTGCCAAGCAAACCGGCCTCTTGCTAGGCATCAGCGATCACGCCGCCCTGTGTATGGATCTAGACGCTCGTAAAGCGATTCCAATTCCGGCAGACATCCGTGAATCCATGGAACGACTCAGCTTACCCGACTACGCCTAACGGTGCTTCTAATCTAGCGGTGGTCCGAATCTACCGCCGCTTTTGTGGTTTCTATTTGCCACCAGCAATGAAACAATTTGATCACCTTGATTGTTTTAGGATTTGATGTTGGCAACCCTGTGGAACCCAAAAGCGGAAAACATGAACCGGGACGAATTGCGCTCACTGCAATTCGATAAACTCAAAACCCTGGTTGAAAAAGTCGACCGCGAAAGCCCCTACTACCACACAAAATTGCGCGACGCTGGCGTCACCCCGAAAGACCTAAAAAGCCTCGAGCACTATCAAGACTTCCCCTTCTTCGACAAGGATGAAGAAAGAAAAAGTCAGGAGCTTTCGAAAGAAACACTCGGTCACCCCTTTGGGATGCATATCACCTGCGATCCAAAACTGGTCAATCGCGTTTCCTCCTCGTCCGGAACAACAGGCTCACCGACTTTCAGTGGTTTTACTCGGACAGACCGCGCAATCGCGGCCGAAAATACCGCTCGCGGTCTTAAGAGAATCGGCATCGAACCTGGCGATGTTGTCTTACATGCCAGCGTATTGTCGATGTGGATCGCGGGTGTTCCGGCGATTGATTCGATGATGGCCTACGGCGCCTGCGTTGTTCCTGTTGGCGCCCTAAGCGGCGTTGAGCGTGTCGCCCAAATTGCTAAAGAAACCCGCCCCAGGATGATTCGCACCACGGTATCCTTCGCCAGACATCTGGCGGCCACCATGCAGGACAGAGCCGGAATTGATCCTAAAACTCTGGGTATTGAAAAGGTTGTGGTCACGGGGGAGCCCGGTGGCAGCATTCCAGAAATCTATGGCGAAATTGAAGCAGGTTTTGGTGGCGCTACCGTTTACGACAATATGGGTGCAACGGGTTGTCATAGCCCAACCGGGATATCTTGCGAAGCCCATGCGGGCATCCATTTTTACGCTGAAGATAATGCCTATTTCGAGATAGTGGATCCCGAGACTCTTGAACCATTACCGATAGAAAACGGTGTTGAGGGGGAGATTATCTTCACTGGACTAGAGCGAGAGTGCGGGCCCCTATTACGTTGGCGCGACAAAGATATCATTCGAATCAATACTGAACCCTGTGACTGCGGCCGACCCGGTGTGCGGATGACGTTCAAAGGCAGAGTAGACGATATGCTGCTCATAAAAGGCGTTAACGTCTTCCCCAATGCCGTTCGTGATGTTGTAAACCGACTTTCTGATCAAACTACCGGGAATATCAGAATGGTACTGCCTAAGCCCGGCCCAGTTGCTGAGCCGCCGGTTACTGTACTGGTCGAACATGTTAAGGGCCTCAGTCCAGAACAACTTAAATCCCTCGAAGAAGCCATTGGAAAAGCGCTCCACCACCAACTGCGTTTTAGAGCCGCTATTCAATTTCAAAGCGAAGAAAACTTTGAAATACAAACCGGCACAACCGGCAAGTCCAAGCTGGTTGAAGTACTAAACCCATAAGCCCCATAAAACTAATAGCCCAGGATCTACCATGAGCGAACGATTTCAAGACCGAGTCATATTTGAACGAGTCGATAGAGTTGCGATCATCTCTCTTGATCGCCCCGAAAGGCTCAACGCCTTCGATACGGCGATGTATAAGGGCGT
>JBLIIB010000233.1:0-7073 GCA_047634795.1 Candidatus Azotimanducaceae bacterium
ATGGTTTGCGTAGCAAACCATGAGAGGGGACGCACGCCGTCAGAGCAGCAATACAGCGATCGCAAGCTTCGCTCGCGCACCTGAGCAAAGAGCTGGGCATCAACTCGTGGACAAGGCAGATCGTAAGACCGCGTGGGAGTTCCTCCAACATCTGCTCAAGGCCGCCCCATATCGCATCCACACGATCCTAACCGATAATGGCATCCCGTTCGCGGAGCAGCCTCGGAACCGCAACACGGCATATTCTCGACAGATGCGCTTCCACATGATCTGCGAGGCGAATGGGATCAAGCAACGCCTGACCCAAGCCAAACCATCCGTGGACCAATGGCCAGGTCGAGCGGATGAACCGCACGATCAAAGAGGCGACGGTGAAGCGATACCATTACGACAGTCACAGCCAGCTGCGGACGCATCTCGCGGACTTCATGGCAGCCTACAACTTCGCGCGCGGGCTCAAGACGCTCGCAGGCCTCACGCCGCCTTACGAATACATCTGTAAAATCTGGACTTCAGAGCCAGATCGATTCATCTTAAACCCGATCCACCAGATGCTGGGACTGAACACCTAGCTTATCGGAAAATGATTGATAGTATCCATAATCAGAATTCTCTGTGAGACTTCACCACGAACGATTTACTACTGGATTAATATTGAATAGAGGCCTGATGGCTAATTCTGCATTGCATCAAAGAATTTTCAGAGGAAACTTATGGTAGCGAAGACAGTTCCCTTCAACAAACCATCGCTCGTGGGACAAGAACTAAACTACCTACAAGAGGCGATTGAACGTGGTCAACTCTCAGGTGATGGACACTTCACTAAGATCTGCAACGAACGGATTACAAACATTACTGGCGCAAAGGCCGCACTTCTTACCCATTCCTGCACCGCTGCTCTCGAAATGGCTGCGATCCTCTGTGACCTACACCCCGGCGATGAAGTGATCATGCCATCGTTCACCTTTGTCTCGACGGCCAATGCGGTCGTGCTCCGTGGTGCCGTGCCTGTTTTCGTGGACATCGATCCCGAGACGCTGAACGTCGATCCAGAGCAAGTTCAAAAGGCAATAACACAGAGAACGAAGGCAATCTTCGCAGTGCACTATGCAGGGTTTCCGGCAGACATGGATGCTCTAGCGCAGATCTCACGCACGCATGGTCTGGTTTTGGTCGAAGACGCAGCCCAGGCGCTCGGATCAACTTATAAAGGGCGCCCTGCAGGAAGTCTCGGCGACATGGCAGCCTTTAGCTTTCATGAAACCAAAAACATTATTAGTGGCGAAGGTGGCGCGCTTACAATCATGCGCCCAGAGCTAATCGAGCGAGCAGAGATCATTCGCGAAAAAGGCACAAATCGTTCGCTGTTTTTGCGAGGCGAAGTGGACAAATACACTTGGGTCGATATAGGCTCTTCCTTTCTGCCTGGGGAGCTGGTCGCAGCCTTTCTTTATGGCCAACTAGAACAGACCGAAGCCATCAAAGCACAACGCATGGGACTGTTTGAAAACTATCGTGCGGCTTTCGCGGATTTGGGTGAGGCAGGACGTGTACAATTGCCGCAGGTGCCGCAAGACACCGTCGGCAACGGGCATATGTTCTATCTCTTGATGCGCGACATCGAAGACCGTCAAGCGTTCATAGGGCACATGCGTGCCGCAGGCATCCTTGCGCCCTTCCACTACGTGCCGTTGCATTCAGCACCAGCGGGTCAGAAATATGCCCGTTTTCAAGGCAACGGTCTACCAGTAACTGATGATATTTCGGCGCGGTTGGTGCGGCTGCCTTTATTCTATGAACTAGGTGATGATGCAGAGGCGGTGATTGCCGTGGCAAGAAACTACCTCATGAGTAATATGTGATGGGATACTTGACTCAAGTTGCCCTCGAGGCGTTGGGCTTCGCAAGGCTAGGGAAGAACGTGAAGATTAGTGACAAGGCATCGATCTACGAACCTGAAAAGATGGAAATTGGCGATAATTGCCGGATTGACGATTTCTGTTTAGTGTCGGGCAGAATTGTCATGGGTCGGAATGTCTATATCGGACCGTTTACTTTGGTAGCGGGCGGCACGCCAGGAATTACACTCCAAGACTTCGCCACACTTGCATACCATGTCCAGGTTTTTTCCCAATCAGACGATTACAGTGGCGCTACGATGACCAATCCTACTATTCCCGCATTATATAAAACAGAAATTAAGAAGCCGGTGTTTATCGGACGCCATAGCATTGTCGGTTCTGGTGGAATCGTAGGACCGGGAGTTTCACTTGCTGAGGGTACCTCTGTTGGTGCAGGTGCAGTAGTACTTTTGTCGACAGAGCCTTGGTCAATCTATGTGGGAACTCCAGCAAAGAAACTTCGGGACCGTTCCCGTGAGTTGTTGCAAATTGAGAAAAAATACCTTGAGGGTGATTCATGAAATGGAGCCAAACTGATGAGTAGGAATTATATTATTTATGCCCCTTCTTTCAGCGATAATAGTGGAGGGGTTATCTTTCTGCATAGTCTGGCACATGAGCTAAATATAAGAGGAGAACATGCCCTATTGTGGCCTATGTGGTCGGTGCGCAAACCGAGCCTCTACTTTTCCTTGCGCTCGTTTGTCAAACGACGCCGAATGAAAACCAACCCAGAACTAAATACCCCTTTGGCACGGCGATCAGATCTGACGTCGGATAGCATCGTCATTTATCCAGAGGTCGCGTTGGGCAATCCGCTTGGGGCGCGCAACGTTGTACGCTGGCTGCTTTATAAGCCTGGGTTGCGCGATCCCTATGACTTCGGTCCGAACGAGATGTTTTTTCGTGTCGGCGAAATAACCGACTTACCCCAAGTAACAGGAGGGGCACCAGATTTGCTACTTTGGGGAGTAAACAAGACCTATCGCAACCAGAATCGGGCAGACCGGAAAGAAGTCTGCTATATCGTGCGAAAAGGTTCAGAGAAACGACGTATCCCCGAAACCGAAGCCCCGGATGCGATCAATATCGCAGGAATGACCCACGCCCAAATAAACGAGGTTTTCAACCGCTGTCACACCTTCTATTCATACGATGAGGCAACAATGTATTCACAATATGCCGCTGTCGCAGGATGCACCAGCGTGGTCATCCCGGGTCTCTATAGCTCGCGCGATGAATGGGTGAAGAAACACGAACTCGCCCGTTACGGTGTGGCATATGGAATTGACGATATCCCCCATGCGGAGGCCACACGGCAAAAGGTTTTGGCGCTCTTGCTGGCGCACGAAGAAGACGGCAAGGCCACCGTCGAAAATTTCATGACCCTGACAAAAGAACGCTTTTGGGATGGTACTTCAGTCAGACGAACACAGGTATAATTAAAGATTGCCGAACAACGCGCCTTCTGGCTTGCCTTTGACTGATCTACCTTTGCTCTGATCACGCGGTTATTTTTGGCTTTGTAGGAAACTCCGGCCCATTTGCTCTGTTTAACGATTTTCCTGACGACCGAAGTTACTGCATGTGGACGATTACCTTGGCCGCCTATAACTTTACACGTCGCCTCAAGACCCTCAGCGGTCTCACGCCCTACGAATACATCTGCAAAATCTGGGCTTCTGAACCAGATAGATTCATCGTAAACTCAATCCACCAGATGCCGGGACTAAACACCTAGCGCAGAAGCTTTTAACATAATTCTTGTTCGAACCAGAGCCGACGTGCATCAGAGACAAACATGCTTGACATATGCCGGCGACGATCTTGACCACAGGGTCGCTGGAGCCAGGAATAGTTGAGGTATCAATCTACCGGGTGAGAGGCGGTCAAAACCCTAAATCGAAATTGAGCTTAGTTGACAGTGCCAAATTCTTCCTCGGTGTCTTTCTGCGATTACTTCGACAATGCTGCCGAATAATGCAATATTAGAGCTCCTCATTGGCCAACGTTACAGGTGGCGCTAGAGTTGCATGAATACAAATAAGACCATAGAATTGGTATTAACGATGAGTAATCACGAGTTCAGTTAGATACTCAATAATGGACGGAGATCTCGTTGAAACCAAGGCCTTCAAAACTACATCGTCTGCTTTCGCTAAACCAGCACCGGAAACGCTGGGGCGCGCGCCGCAGCAGCAGGTTGCGGAACAGGGACCTATCCAAACTCAAAGCGAAAATTATTGATGTGGGGGACGCCAGACAAACGCGTGGCTCAACAAAATCACTTGATCAGCACCTAGAAAATTTGCGCCGAGAGTTCTCTGGCCAGTCGGAGTTGCTCTGGTATCATGCAACTCTGATTGTATTGATCCGCCGTGAATTTCAGACAGCCCAGCAATATCGATATTTTCATGCTCTTTGGCACGAAGAGGGCCAGTTCTTGCGGGAAAATCTGAACATCAGATGGCTTGTCTCGGCGGCCGACACTTTTGCAGCGCATGACGCAGACCCCAGTGTCCGTTCGGTCGCGATGATGGTGTCTATTCTGATGAATACGGTTAAAATATATGAAACTGAACGGTTCATTACTCAAGCCGTGGATCTGCCCGTTGATCCGAAGCGCGTTGCCACTCTTCAAGGAGAACTTGTGCCCCTTTTTGAAGGCATGTCTTGTTTTACAGTTGGAACGGACGACACCTTGCGCAACATGGTATGGCGGCTTCATCCATTTATGACCGTCGAATTGGTGGGGCCTATACTCGACGAAATATGGCGCCGGTTTCAAGCAGAGGACACAGTATTTGGCCGGATGCAATTGCTTCATCACCGGACAAAAACGAAGTGGTGGGAAGAGGAGTAGAAACAGTAGCATCTTTTTTCTGCCATATCGGCTGGTCGAAGAGTTACGAGATTTACCTGTGCCCAACGCTACTGCAACGACCCTACCTGCCATATATGAGCATAGTTGGGCTTTGCGGCATGCTTACCGAAAGCGATCATACACGCATCTATACGGGACGAATCCGGTCCGTGGCTTCGACATCCAATACAACAGCCGTTCCAATTCCGCTCAATAGAGGGTAAGGCATTCGGCACCTCAGTCGGTGCAAGCCTATTGCCCTAATGGGTCAACAACAAAGATGAATTTTGGAATGTATGTGTTCGATGCACGCACACTGATTCACTTAGTTTCTCTAGATCGGGAAGCGTCCGAAGCGACTGCCCTGCCGCATGTTGCCAGTCTTCAATAGAGTTTGCCTATGATACCGGTTGATGACGAAGACTGCGTTTTCACCGTTACAGATTGGATCAGTTCTGAAGCCAAATATTCTTCCGAAGTAACAACATCGTACAAGTGAACTCAACATATTTGCTTTTGTAAGATGGAAAGGGCTTTCTTGGGCCACTGAAAGAGCTTTTGTCGCTGACTTGGAACGTGCATAAACACATAAGCACAAATGAGAATTGACGCTGGCAGCAAGCGGTGACCACTTGCACCTTTGGCGTTCAATACGGAAGTGAAACCCATGTCCCATCCTGACATCATCGCCCCAAATCTAAAGAAGCGGCTTTCGGGTGTGACTGCCACTATTGCGCGGCTAGTTCCCTTACAAGCCTGCAAGGTTGCCATAATGGCCACGGGGCCGGGGCTGCCCGCGCAAACGCCTCATATCTCGCTGCTACGAGTGGTACTACTGCCTCCCAAGGCACGGCGGGTTTGGCACGCGCGACGCAACACCGAGATGCTGCTGGGCCTGTTCCTTAAACACGGTTTGCGCAAAAACCTGAAGCTGCTGTTCACCTCGGCCTCTCAGCGTGCGCACTCAGGGTATACCAAGTGGCTCATTTCTCAAATGGACGCCGTTGTGGCAACATCGGCTAAGGGCGCCGCTTATCTAAGCAGACCCGCCACCGTTGTGCATCATGGCATCGACACCGAAAAATTTGCCCCTGCTGACAAGCTGCAAGTTCGTTCAGCGCTTGGACTTCCCGCCGGTCGCCTGGTAGGGTGTTTTGGTCGGATCCGGCATCAAAAAGGAACTGATGTTTTCGTCGAGGCGATCCTGGCCAACATGGCCAAGCACCCCGACATCACAGGCATCATCCTTGGGCGCGCCACGGAAAAGCATCAGGCATTTGAAGAGGATCTCCAGGCAAAAATCGACGCTGCAGGCCTGACCGATCGCATCCGTTTCTGCGATGAGGTTCCCGTAGACGCAATCCCACAGTGGTATCAATCGCTCGATCTATTTATCGCCCCTCAACGTTGGGAAGGCTTTGGCCTGACCCCCATCGAAGCGATGGCGTGCGGTGTGCCGGTGCTGGCTACCCGCGTCGGCGCATTCGAAGAGTTGATCTTAGACGGCAAGACTGGCCGCCTGATCGTCCGCGACGACATCCCGGCTATGATCCAGGCGCTTGATGAAGCCCTGTCTGATCCCGCTCTAATCCCGCGCTGGTCGACTGCTGCTCGCACGCATGCCTGCAATCATTTTACATTGGTGAATGAGGCCGACGCTTTGATTGCCATCTATCAGGAATTGCTCGCAGAAGTGTGAAACGCTTTGTGCAGCTATATGCATTGTCTGGCGGTAAGGCCATGAACGCGGTTTGAGGCATAACTGTAATGGTCCTGAATTGGCCCAACTTCGGTAAATGCAAAAAGACATTTGCGGCGTGTAGGGGCTGAGCTGCAACAACGCCATTGCGGCCTCGCGCCTTTGCAGCCTAGGCTGAAGTCACGCAATTCAAGGACCACCTAAATGACGGCTACCGTTTTTATTGCCGTCATTGGTGCAGCCGTTTTGCATGCGGCTTGGAATGCGTTTGTTAAAGGCGGCTCAGATAAGCTCATGTCGCTGACCGCAGTGATTTTGGGCCATGTGCCGTTTGCTGTGATCGCTATCGCCGTTTCACCGCCGCTCGACCTAGCAGCGTTGCCCTATATTGCAGCCGGGATTGGCCTGCATTTTGGGTATCAAGTGTTTCTTCTCTACGCCTATGCCGCGGGCGATCTGACGCAAGTCTATCCCATCGCGCGCGGATCTGCGCCGCTGATCGTGGCAGTGGTGTCGATCACAGTGCTTGGGGTGTCGCTGCACCTTATCGAGTTAATCGCCGTGTTCATTATCGGCGTGGGGATTGTCAGCATCGCACTGGCACGACGCG
>JBLIIB010000234.1:0-7065 GCA_047634795.1 Candidatus Azotimanducaceae bacterium
TGAAGACGCCATGGCTTTGATGCCGGCAACAACAATCACCGATGAGTCCATCGGCAGTGCAATGTTGTACAGTTCGGGTACAACCGGGCGGCCCAAGGGCGTGCTTAAACCGTTATCCGACGGCGTTTACGGCGACGATGAAGGTCCGAACCTTTTTTCCATGCTTTACGGTGCCACTGAGGAGAGTATTTATTTGAGCCCGGCGCCGCTTTACCATGCTGCACCACTTACATTTACGATGGGTATGCTAGCGATGGGTGTGAGCTGCGTCATCATGCAGCACTTTGAGGCTGAATCAGCTTTAGCTGCCATAGAAAAATACAAGATCACTCACAGCCAGTGGGTGCCTACAATGTTCATCCGAATGCTCAAATTGGATGAAGATGTCCGTTTAAAGTTTGATGTGTCAAGTCTGCAATGTGCGATTCATGCTGCTGCTCCTTGTCCTATTCCAGTTAAAGAACAGATGATTCAATGGTGGGGTCCGGTGATCCACGAATACTATGCTGGTAGCGAAGGTAACGGTTTTGTTGCGATCAATTCTGAACAGTGGCTCGCTCACAAAGGTTCAGTGGGGCAGGCGCTGACGGCTCGATTGCACATCGTGGGTGAAGACGGCGAAGAATTAGGGGCGGGAGAGTCGGGCACCATTTACTTCGAGGGCGGTGGCGAGTTTGAGTACTACAATGACAAAGAAAAAACCAATGAGTCTCGGCACTCGAAAGGCTGGTCAACGCTCGGGGATGTAGGTTATCTCGACGAGGATGGGTTTTTGTACCTCACCGATAGAAAGAGCTTCATGATCATTTCAGGTGGCGTCAATATTTACCCACAGGAAACCGAAAATCTTCTGGTGACCCATCCTAAAGTGATGGACGTTGCGATTTTTGGTGTGCCAAATGAAGACTTCGGAGAAGAAGTGAAGGCGGTTGTCCAACCCAAAAACTGGGACGAGAGAGGTGCCGATCTTGAAGCTGAGCTCATCGAATTCTGTCGCGAAAACTTATCCCATATCAAGTGCCCGAAGTCGATTGATTTTGATCAAGAGTTGCCGAGGCACCCCACCGGTAAGCTCTATAAACGGCTCCTTAGAGATCGTTACTGGAGCGACCGTGATACCAAATTAATCTAATTTGGGAGGCGAGTGAAATCCGGGAAAACGAGTAAAGCCTGGCGATCGAATTAGGCTTTTTAAGGGTTAGTGACTTTTGGATTAGTGGCTTTTGATGGCGGGAGGCATTCGTCTGCGCCAACGCTTGGGCCATTTTGGCCCGGGCCGGTATTGGTGTGAGGGCGTTAGACGACTTCCAGTGCTTGAAAAGTGTCAGGCGCTTCAGCATTTATGCTGTTGTTGATACGGATTGTTCCGCCGTGTGCAATCACACCCATGATGCCGGCTCTGCGTACGACCGTTCCGTTGCCAGACTTGAAAACATCGTGTTTTAGAAGCCCTGGCCTGAACTGCTCGATTTGCTGGCAGGGGTTTCTTAGACCCGTGTTTCTATCTCTAGGTCACCGATTGCAATGTGTGTCCCGGCAGACAAGACAGGCTCTGAAGTTTGATGCCACGGATTGTGATGTTCTCAACGAGCTTTCCGGGCGCTAGAGCAAGACCAAGTCACGCATCTCTTCGATAAACTCAATTGAAAGAAAATGAATCTGTTCGAGATTGGGTTGTTTCGGGACCTTTGCCACCTGCGTTCGATGTTGAGCGCTTTGCCAGCATGGGCGTCACCCTCGACACCCAGTCCTTTTAGCCGTTGGATGTAAGACGCGTGCGTCTTACTGAAGCCGTGGCCGGAACTCTTACGCCGGAACTCTTATGCAGTGCGACTATGTATGCTGTATCAAGGTCGCGCATGATTAAGCGCTAGTCTCGTCGCTCAAAACCAACTTCTTGAACCCTTATTGCCAGAAAAGCATGTTGTGATTAAGCCATGTTGTGATGAATCCAGATTGCCCGTAAACCTTATTAGTAAACGCCGGCTAGCTTGCTATGGTCCCAGGAAACAATCTTGTTCGGCGTGAAACGCATACCGATTCGTTTGGATGCGGTATTCATCATTCCTTCACGGATGTCGTCGCCAGCGTCCGCATCGAGATCACCGCGCTGGACTGAAATATTGAATAGGATATCTCGTGCAGCTTCCACGCCATCGAGTAACTCTACCTCCGTGTAAATTACAGTGCTCTTGAGTTGCTGGTAGGCATCACCGGATTCCACCAGTAGTGATACTTTGGGATCGTTGCGCAAATTAGTGATTTTCTGACTTTTGCGGAAGGTAGTCATCGTGATGACATTGTTGTCGTCGACCGCATACCACATTGGCATTGGATGCGGAAAACCATCTTTTCCGTTGGAGACCAGAATGATCGTGCGTGAAGATCTTAGAAAGGCTCCGATCTCATCATTAGTCATTTTTATTTTGTCGCGTCTGGACATATTCGTCTCCGGTGTATGGTTGGTCTCGTGGAATGGATGTGTTGAAATTGCTGTGTTGAAATTGACCGATTAGTGATCGGGCACCAGTTGAATAAGTACCTGATAGAGAGCATTTTTTCCGGTCATTGCGTTTTCAAGGTACGTAATTGTTTCAGAAAGGCTTTGGTCAAGGGTAAGTCGCTCGAGCAATTCCAGTGCAATGTCTGGGAACATGCGAATCTCGTCGACTAATCTGGCACGTGTAAATAGGTATTCAATGGTTAGCCGTTGAAATTCTTCCGGCCAATCATGATCACCGGAAATAAGCTCGCCGATTCGTGACTTGGTCTCATCGAGTTTTTGACGCTCGAGTTTTAGATATTCCTGACACTCATCTTCTTTATTCTGAACAAGCAAAGAAAGGGCTGTCTCTATAATCTCAAGATAATCCGTTTGTACACGGCGAACGATTCGAATGAGTTCTCTATGTCTGACTTCCGTGTGCTCAATTTCAATGTTTTCCAGGATATCCAACGCGTGATTGATTGTAGTGCGCATCTACCGTTCCCTGAGGAGGTTGGCTGGTGAGAATTGGTCCGTGAGTGGCGGAACATCTCTAGCCCAATCTGCTTCTCGGTTCAGATTGGCAACATAACGCATAATATTGACATCATAGCGTTTCAAGGTTGGAGTGAGCTGCGTTGCGTTTTGGACCAGCGTTTTGTTATCAGGAAAAGCTCGGTTGCTTGCGATAATTACACGGTTACCGGTTCCTGGCATTTTTAGATTTAACAGAGCGGAGAATGCGGCTTCATAGGTGACGGATTCATAGTCGTAGAGTCGACTGGTGGCGAAGGTGTTGGCGATGACAACGCCCCCGGGCGCTAACACAGCACCGATATCCTGAAGGAATTCCAGTGTCATCAGGTGTTCCGGAATGTATTCACCAGTAAACGCATCGAGAATGACTAAATCATAAGTGACTGACTTCAGTGCTGCCCGTCTTGTAAAGACGCGCCCGTCAACGGTGTGTACTTTTACACTTTCAGACTCTTTTAGATCGAAGAATTCTCTAGCCACGTTCACTACGGCCTGGTCTACCTCTACGAGATCCATTGTAATGTCAGGGTAAATCTCTCCCAGAACATTGGACAAGGTGCCGCCCCCGAGTCCAATCATCAGGACACGCTTCGGCGCGGGGTTCACCAGCAAACCTGCGAGGGTCATCCGAACATAGGGAAATACAATGCGTTTCGGGCGATCCAGATCCATACAGGTTTGGTTCCGTTGTTCACGCTTCACAGAAAACAGCAGACACCTTTGACCTTCGCGCTCTTTGACGACAATATTTCTATAGAGGGATTTTTCTTTGTGAATAACAACGTCTGCGTTGGCCAGAGGAAGCAGGAACAAACCTGCGAGTATGATGCTATACAAGATGGTTATTCGGGGTTTTCTCACGGCCTGGACGCTCCTTTATCTAAAACCCTTTCGTTAACGACTCCTTTATCTAAAATCCTCCTGTTAACGACACTTCTATCCGCAAAGACCGCCACAATAAAACAACAAACCAGTACGCTAGCCATAGAGATGAGTATCTCGTTGATTTCGAAGTACAGCACAAGATAGAAGGAGGTGAGTAACGTGCCAAGCGCGCTACCAAGAGTTGAGACAAAATAGAGTCCCCCGGCAACTCTGCCGCTCTCTTCCGAATGCTGGACCAACAATCGGACTGAATAGGGCGCGATCATCCCAAGGAGGCAGGTGGGTATGAAAAACAGCAGGCTGGCGGCCACTAAAGACCCATACCGTGGATCTTCCAATCTAATGAAGACCCAATCCATGAGGTTTTCACCCCACACGATGGTTGGGACTGCTGTGATTGCTGCCAGAAGAAAGAAGAAGCCGTATTTTGCCAGTCGGGGTTGTTGTGACGAAAGTTGGCCGCCGATCAGATAGCCAATAGATAATGCCAGCATAAAAACTGTGATGACGCTTCCCCAAACGTAGATACTGCTGCCAAAGTAGGGCGCCAGGATGCGCCCCCCCAACAGTTCGATCGACATGATGATGAAGCCGCTAAGAAACGCCAGTGTGAAAACGGTCACCCTGACCAGGGCTTGATGGTCCAACAGACATGCATCCTGCGAAAATTTAAGCGCAGATTATACACGCATCTGAACCTTTCTAGGGTAAGGAATCGGGAATGACGATGGCTACCCGGCCTGATTGTGGTGGGTTTATCCAATGATTGGTATGCCCCTCAGGCGAAGTGTGTGAGAAGAAAGTGTGGCAGAATAGGGCGCTTTCCTAGCGGCTCCCTAGCTTGCACTCTTTAAAAAGACTCATTCCTATCATGAAGGTCTATCAGATCCAGATCTATCTGGGCTTTCTGGGATTCTTTGCGGCAAGATTTTGTGAGGTAGGGACCTATTTCCTGGTTGCAGAGGGCATTGATGCGATTGGTGAATTGCTTGAGGAGAGGCCAATTGTCTACGGCATTAGTCAAATTGCAGGCGGTATTGTTTTCTTGGTAGCGATGAGGTTCTTGGCGGTGTCTTACGCGCGACGCGCCATTCGTCGTGTCGGCATTTCGGTGTCCTATGACCTTCGTCAAAACCTTTACGAACGAGTGCTGGCGCAGGGACCTGAGTTCTTTGCAAAAATCAGTGTTGGTGATGTCATGACTCGTGCGATTCAGGATATCTCACTCATTCAGCGACTGATCGCTTTTGGCATGATCGCGATTGTCATTATGGTGTTTGCTCCCTTGTTTGGCGTGACAGCGATGCTGATTAAATCGGCGTCGCTGACGCTCTTAATCGTGCCTCTCCTGCCCATCATCTTTATTTATGCTATCCACATGACGGCGGAAATGGGACGTAGCTCAAAAGAAGTGCAAGAAAGGCTTTCTCAGTTGTCTACACACACCCAAGAGAATCTGGCGGGCATCAGGACGATTCAAGCCCAGGTGCAGGAAGAGAACGAAATCAAACGGTTCTGGCATACCAACGACGCTTATGCTTCTGCGTTTTATGATCAGGCGAGAATTACTTCCCTAATGTCAGCGTGGATGCCGTTTTTTGCGTCCGCCGCTCAACTTGTCATTGTGCTTTACGGTGGCCAATTGGTGATGAACGGGGAGATGTCTATCGGTGATCTTGTGTTCTTCTTTGCCTGCTTAAGTATGTTGCTGCAGCCCATCCGCATGGCAGGCATGCTGGTAATGTTAGTTCAAAGAGGCGCAGTTGCAACAGATCGGCTGTTCGAAATCTATGATTCAGAGCCGGAAATCCAGGATGCGCCTGCCGCAGATTTCCCTTCTGAAATCAAAGGCGGTTTTAAACTCGTCGATCTCAGTTTCACCTATCCCGGGTCTGCTATACCCGCCCTCCAAAACATCAATTTGACGATCGAACCGGGTGAATCAATCGCTATTGTCGGCCGGATTGGTTCTGGTAAGAGCACATTGCTCAAACAATTCACACGAATGGTCAATACACCGCATGGTGCACTCTTTATTGATGGATATGATATTCACGACTTTCCGTTGTCGCGTTTGCGCGCTCAGATATCGCAGGTGCTTCAGGATGCGTATCTATTTGGCGAACCTCTATACAGTAATATCAGTTATGACGAACCTGAGCGGCAACTGGAATTGATTTGGGATGCTGCCGATTCGGCGTCACTCAGGGATTCTATTGCGGAGTTTCCTGGACAGATGCAAACCATCGTGGGCGAGCGCGGAGTCACGCTTTCCGGAGGACAAAAGCAGCGAACCACCTTGGCGCGTGGCCTAATCAGAAATGCATCGGTGCTCATACTGGATGATTGTTTCTCGAGTGTGGACACAGAGACTGAAGAACACATTCTTGGCCGTCTAAATACGCTGCGAACCGGTAAAACCACGATACTTGTCTCCCATCGTATCTCCACGCTTCGCCACTCAGACCGTATCGTTGTAATGGACGCGGGTAAGATCGTCGAAACGGGCAGTCACGAAGAGCTGCTCGCGCTTGGTGGCGCCTATGCCGACTTGGAGAGGGCCCAAACTCAGGTTGAGACTCAGGTAAAGACAAGGCAAGACGAGACGCAGGAGTTTGAAGCTTAAGATGGCCGAAACATCACAGAGCGGTCGGCGTGACCACAGTATGTTTGATGCGGAGCTTTCCGGTGCCGTACTGAATATGCATCTGCTGGGGCGTTTAATGCACTGGCTTAAACCGTATCGCATGAACCTTATTATTAGCACTGTGCTTGTGCTGTTGGCCAGTTTTGCGACCGTCATCATGGAGGTTGTGATCTCCCGTGTATTGGTCGATTACATTATTGTGGGTGAGACCCAGTCAATCATGCCGGACCTCGGCATGATTGCGCTCACGCAATGGGTGGAGCAAGAGACTGGCCTGTCGGCGCTTTACTCAGCGGGGGTGCTTTTCTTTTTGCTTATGACAGTCTACGGTTTCGCAGGCCATTGGCATCGGATGACGCTGTCGTCCGCCATTGTGCAAGGGCTCCGAGATCTTAGGCAGGATTTATTCAGCCAGATGGAAACCCGACCCAGTGCCTTCTACGACAAGGTGCCTGTTGGGCGAATTATGACCCGCGTTACCAATGACGTTGAAGCGCTGTACGAAATGTTG
>JBLIIB010000235.1:0-7034 GCA_047634795.1 Candidatus Azotimanducaceae bacterium
TTCGACGTTCCTTAAAAAACGTCTTTCAGGAAAGCGGCGTGCCCGTTTGGTTACGAGGGCGTATTCCTCTGATCTATGTGCGTGATGAGATGGTTGCTGTGGCGGGTTTGTCTGATTGGGGTATTCCCATGCAGATCGCGGATGACTGGCAGGTAGGCCCGGCAGTAAGTGGTCGCGTGCTTCAAGCGTCTTTCAAAGACAGGATGGGGTCTTCTGAAAGCGCCGAAACTTGATCCAGAACTCAATTATACATTGAGGCATTTTGGCCCTCGTGATACCCTTTAATCCCATCTCGGTAGTGCTCCCGAAATACCATTTTCGGGTGTTTCGGCTTCACAATTTGCTCAAATCAGGCGCGCCTTTTTGAAGGTATGTGTCACTGGCTTAGTCCAGATGGGAGTTCGATGTCTCGCTACATATTTGTTACGGGTGGTGTTGTTTCCTCGCTGGGGAAAGGAATCACCGCCGCCTCCCTTGGGGCCGTTCTGGAAGCCCGGGGTTTAAACATCACTATGATGAAACTGGATCCCTATATTAATGTGGATCCCGGTACGATGAGTCCGCTTCAGCATGGCGAGGTTTATGTCACAGCCGATGGTTCGGAGACCGATCTGGATCTGGGGCACTACGAACGATTTGTCCGATCCTGTAGCAACCTAACGCAGGGCAATAACTTCACGTCGGGCCGTATCTACGCAGACGTCATTGCCAAGGAACGTCGTGGTGATTATCTCGGTGCTACGATTCAAGTCATTCCGCATATTACCGACGAAATTAAATCGCGCATCGTGAAAGGCGCCGAAGGCTATGATCTTGCCATTGTAGAGATTGGCGGTACCGTGGGAGATATCGAGTCCCAGCCTTTCCTTGAAGCGGCTCGGCAGCTTAGATTTGAAATGGGTTCCAGTCACGCATTACTGATGCATCTGACACTGGTTCCTTATATCGCCACGGCGGGTGAAACCAAAACCAAACCAACTCAGCATTCCGTTAAAGAACTTCGTTCCATTGGCTTGCAGCCAGATATCTTGGTTGTGCGCTCGGATCATGAAATTCCTAAAAGCGCACGGGATAAAATTGCGTTGTTTACCAATGTGGAACCGCAAGGCGTTATCCCTCTAATTGATGCCGATACGATTTATCGCATTCCTTTGATGCTCAGCGATCAGGGGCTTGACGATATCGTGGTGAACAAATTAGGTCTGGACGCTAAACCCGCCGACCTTAGCGACTGGCGGGCCGTAGTTGAGAACCAACTCAACCCGAAGCACCGCATCAAACTGAAAATGGTCGGGAAGTACATGGCCTTGCTGGATGCCTACAAATCGCTGAATGAAGCGCTTATTCACGCTGGAATTCACACGCTAACAAGAGTTGACGTCGATTTTATCGATTCCGTTGAGATAGAGAAGATGGGCACGGATCAACTGGCTGACGCTGATGCCATCCTTGTGCCGGGCGGCTTCGGTGAAAGAGGTTTTGAGGGCAAAGTGAGCGCAGCGAGATATGCGCGAGAAAACAAGATTCCCTATCTGGGTATTTGCTATGGCTTGCATGCTGCAGTCGTTGATATCGCGAGAAACCTGGCGGGCCTTGAGGGCGCAAATACCACAGAGAACAACGCCAATACCGGGCATCCGGTAATTGGTCTGGTGACAGAGTGGGTCAATGAAGAAGGTAAAACCGAGCAGCGAAACGAGTCATCCAATCTTGGCGGTACGATGCGAATGGGAGAGCAGGCCTGTAAGGTCGCGAGCGACTCTCTGACCTATAAGATATACGGTGCTAACGAGATTAGAGAGCGCCACCGGCATCGTTATGAAGTCAATAACAAGTATGTGCCTGACCTTGAAGCCGCCGGGCTCATAGTGGCGGGCCGCAGCAGTGATGACGAACTCGTTGAGATAATAGAATACAAAGATCACCCCTGGTTTGTCGCCTGTCAATTCCACCCGGAATTCACATCCACTCCGAGAGACGGGCACCCTTTGTTTAAGAGTTTTATTGAGGCGGCGTTAGCCAAGCAGTCATCTTGATGTTGGGTATTGAGTCAGGTAATTGTTGTCAGGAATATAGCCAATGAAACTTTGTGGGCATGAGATAACTGATCATTCCCCGTTCTTTTTGATCGCAGTTGCTTGTGTCATTGAGTCGGAGACGATGGAAACCGCCGAGCATCTGAAGATTGTCTGTGGCGAGCCTTTGATCTACAAGTCTTCTTTTGACAAGGCAAATCGGTCTTCAGGCAACAGTTACCTTGGACCCGGAGTTGAAGAAGGTCTTCGTGTTCTAGACAAGGTTAAACGGGAACTTGAAATGCCTGTATTGACTGATGTGCATGAAGATACCCCACTCGACGCAGTGAGTGAGGGAGTGTCCGTGCTGCAGACGCCAGCGTTTCTTGCTGGCGGGGCAACTTTATACAGAATGTCGCAAAAACGGGTTTGCCCGTGAATATCAAAAAGGGGCAGTTTCTGGCGCCTTGGGATATGCGGCATGTTGTTGATAGAGCAAAGGCAACCGGTAACGATCAAATTATGGCTTGTGAGCAAGGGGCGAGTTTTGGGTACAACAATCTTGTGTCTGATATGCGCGCACTGCCCGTACTGAGGTAAACTGGGTGCCGGGTTGTTTATGATGCAACCCACAGAGTGCAGTGGCCTTGACGCAGGGGTGCTTCGTTCAGGCGGACAGCGAGAAATGGTACCGGTTCTGGCCAGGGCTGCCATGGCAGCGGGCATTCAGGGATTGTTTATGGAAACACATCCGAAGCCTGAGACGGCATTAAGCGACGGCCCGAACAGTTGCCGATGCCAGACATTAAGCCGTTACTGGCTACACTGAAACAAATCGACGCGATCTTACGTGAGAGTTACAAACGACTAGAGACATTATGGAAATCATTGATATACGAGCACGAGAAATTCTGGATTCCCGAGGCAATCCAACCCTTGAAGCAGAAGTTGAACTTGAAGGCGGCGGCCTTGGTTTCGCCTGTGTGCCGTCTGGCGCGTCAACGGGTTCTCGGGAGGCGATAGAGCTACGCGATAAAGACGCTAACCGATATTTTGGGAAAGGTGTCTTGAAAGCGGTCGCAAACGTCAACACGAGTATTCGTGATCATTTGCTGGGTCGCGACGGCACAGCCCAAAGCGAAATTGATCAGTTGATGATTGATCTTGATGGCACAGAAAATAAGGGATCACTGGGCGCTAACGCGATTTTAGCGGTTTCTCTGGCAACCGCTTCGGCAGCGGCTTCGGGTAAGCGGGTTCAATTGTATGAGTATATAGCTGAACTCGATGGAAGCCCCGGTCGATACAGTATGCCCGTGCCGATGATGAATATCTTAAACGGTGGCGAGCACGCCGATAACAACGTGGATATCCAGGAGTTTATGGTGCAACCCGTTGGTGCGCCGACCTTCACGGAGGCGTTACGGTGTGGTGCCGAAATTTTTCACACGTTGAAATCTGTTTTGTCCGCAGATGGACTAAGCACTGCCGTAGGCGATGAAGGTGGTTTCGCGCCGAACCTACCAAGTAATGAAGCCGCGCTCGAGGCCATCATGGTGGCGATCGATAAAGCGGGCTATAAAGCGGGTGAAGATGTTTTTCTCGCGCTCGATTGTGCTGCATCTGAATTCTACAAAGACGGTGCCTACGTATTGGCTGGCGAGAAGCAGTCTTTTGACTCCGAGGGTTTTAGTGATTATCTCGCAGGTCTGGTAGATCGATTCCCGATCCTGTCGATTGAAGATGGGCTGGATGAAAGTGACTGGGATGGTTGGGCTTACCTGACAAAAAAACTGGGGGATCGAGTGCAATTGGTTGGCGATGATCTATTTGTCACCAATCCGAAGATTCTCCAGCAGGGAATTGATGCCGGTGTTGCGAACTCTATTCTGATCAAAGTGAACCAGATTGGTACTTTGACAGAAACCCTTGAAGCGATACGTCTCGCACGGAAAGCGGGTTACACAACGGTTATTTCCCATCGTTCTGGCGAGACAGAAGACACTACAATTGCCGACCTTGCTGTCGCGACCGCGGCTGGGCAGATAAAAACCGGCTCGTTATGTCGCTCCGACAGGGTTGCAAAGTACAATCGCTTGCTCAGAATAGAAGATCATAGCTCCGCAATTTATAAAGGCATGGCTGAATTTAAGAGATGATTACACCTTTTCGAATCTGCATAGCAATTTTGCTGCTGGTCATCGGCGGCCTGCAGGTTCGCCTGTGGATGGGGCAGGGAAGTTTTGCTCATGTCAGTGGTCTTAAAGATGAGGTTGAGCTCCGCACGGCAGAAAACGTGGTGAGACAGCAGCGCAATGCCATACTTAAGGCCGAGATTATGGATCTCAAAGAAGGCGTCGAAGCGGTAGAAGATATCGCCCGAAGCGAGCTTGGTTTAATCAGGCAGGGTGAAACGTTCTTCCTGCTGGTTGAAGAGTAAATCGAGTTCGTGTCAGAGATATCCGGTGCGTTGTCGGTTTTAGCTGAATCGGGTCAACTTGCGCCTGACTTTGAACGAGGGTTCCGGACCTTTCAATCCCCACCTACCGTCGTAGGACAGATAAAAACGAACCCTGAAGATTTTTACGTTGCTGAAAAGCTGGCCTTCGAACCCGTGGGCGAAGGTGAACACATCTATCTTTATCTGGAAAAGTCGAACACCAATACGGGTTGGCTCGCGCACCAACTTGCGCAGTATCTCGACACCGAAGACCAGAACATTGGTTTTGCGGGTCGAAAGGATCGGCATGCGGTTACGCGCCAATGGTTTAGCTGTTACTACCCCGGGAAAACTGCTTCTTGGGACGACTTCGCAGAAGAAGGCGTGAGTTTGCTGTCAGAAACGAGACATCGCTCGAAACTCCGCCGCGGGGAAATTGCCTATAATGAATTTCGTTTGCGTATCCCGTTTGTGGGTGACGCCGCTGAAGTGAATGAGCGTCTTGAAGTGTTGAATCAATCAGGTTTCCCCAATTACTTCGGCTTGCAGCGGTTCGGCAACGAGGGCCAGAACCTCACGAAAGCGGACCGCCTGCTTCGGCCTGCTGGTCGAGCAAAGGAACGGTTTAAGGCGAGGGGTATGTTGATATCCGCTGCCCGGTCATGGCTGTTCAATCTGTATTTATCGGATCAGATGAGCCTTCAGCTCAGTGATCAGTCCAGCAACCAGAGTTGGGCTGATGGCGTTGGTCCCTTGATTGGAAAATCGCGTGATCCGCAACCCGGTGAGGCTTCGCTTGGCGAAGTGGAGCAGGCCTGGGTGGCGGGATTAAGAAAACTAGGTGCCAAGGCGGCGACACGGCCACTTTGGGCGAAAGCTGACGAGTTGGCGTGGGAATTTGGTGCCGGGGAAGTGCAGCTTGCGTTCAAGTTACCTACCGGTAGTTATGCCACCAGCTTGCTACGGGAAATATTTATTGTCGAGGATAAGGCGAAGTGACTACGGATCTAGACCTGCGTGGTACTGGGATGACGTCTCAGCGAACCCGGAGCCGACTTGTTGCGCGCTTACGCGAGCAGGGAATCGAGAACGAATACCTATTAGACGTTATCAGCGAGACGCCAAGACACGCATTTATTGATGAGGCGTTGTCCCATCGAGCTTACGAAGATACTTCGCTGCCTATCGGCTTTAACCAGACTATTTCCCGACCCTATGTCGTTGCACGTATGACAGAAGCGTTGCTTGCCGACGGCCCGCTTGAATCTGTGCTGGAGGTTGGCACAGGTTCTGGATACCAGACGGCGATATTATCGCGGCTGGTACCCAAGGTATTTACGGTGGAGCGGATCAGTGGTTTGCAGACTCGTGCTAGAGAGCGTTTGGGCGCTATTGGTTGCAAGAATATTAATTTCAAACATTCTGATGGTGGTATGGGTTGGCCAGAGCGTGCTCCCTTTCAAGCAATCATTGTGACGGCTTCGCCTAGAATAGTACCCGAAGCCCTGCTTGATCAGCTGGCTGACGGTGGCCGAATGCTGATTCCAGTGGGTCAATCAAGCGAACAGGAATTGCTACTCATCTGCAGGCATGGTGATGAACTGGAGCGTACGGTACTTGAATCCGTGAAATTTGTACCGCTGCTCAGTGGTAAGACCTGATGCGGTGTGATCAGACTGAAGTCATAGACGGCCTCTATTTACAGAACTTTCCAGAGAGCTTTCCACAGCACTTGTCACGCTTGATGCGGGACGGGGAATGATGAAAGAGCAAATCAGAATCGTGCTGGTAGGGCTTTTGATGGGGGCGGCTGAGGTTGTTCCCGGTGTCTCCGGTGGAACCATAGCGTTTGTCTCCGGGCTTTATGAGCGCTTGATTAATAGCATCCAGCGATTGACGCCCATGCGCCTGCTTGATTTACCCCGTCTTGGCTTGGTGCAATGGTGGCTTAGTCTTGATTTGAATTTTCTGGCGCTTTTATTTGGATCGATGTTTGTTTCGATCCTGGTGTTAGCGCGCGGTGTCATTTTTCTACTGGAATTTTACCCCGTCATGATTTGGTCGTTTTTCTTTGGCCTGATCATAGCCTCTGTTTTTGTTATGGGCCGCAAGCTTCTGCCGTTCACATCAAGCACCTTTTGGAGCCTTTTGCTGGGGTTGGTCCTTGGGGTCGTGATTACCCGAATTGCTCCCCTGGAGTCTGAAGTGACGCCGCTCATTCTGTTTTTCGGCGGGTGCATTGCAGTCTGTGCATGGATATTGCCCGGATTGTCTGGCAGCTTTATTTTGTTAATTCTTGGGCTCTATCAAGTCGTCATGAATGCCGTGAAGGATTTTGATTTACTCACCATGGGATATGTCGCCGCCGGGTGTGTTGTGGGCCTCCTCAGTTTTTCCCGGTTACTCTCTGTACTTCTGTATAGATACCATGACCTGACGGTCTCGCTGTTAGTGGGTTTTATGCTCGGCTCGCTGACCAAGATTTGGCCGTGGCGCCACACGACGAGCTATCAAATGAAGCCGGAGGGCGGTCAGATTCCTTTGGTTGAGGAGGCCGTGCTACCGACCCAGTATGAAGC
>JBLIIB010000236.1:0-6966 GCA_047634795.1 Candidatus Azotimanducaceae bacterium
ATAAGGATTGTTCACAACGATGTTTAGCCTGTCTCTCTAACGACGGCATTTGATTGCTCTAGAAAATGGCTCTTCGCATGGCCGCGAGTTTCAATCACTGTGGACAAATGGTGTTCATTGATTAGTGGTCTAATCGGTAAACCAAGATCGGTTAACATTTTTCCCAACGCAACTTTACGTCCTTTTACCTGTATTCTCTTTAGATCCGAAAATGCACGAGCTACCAATGACATCAGCGCGACCCTCCTGAGGGCAATGAACGAGTTCGCCGCGCATCACTCGTCGACCAGTCTGCGAAACGCGGACCCAAAAAGTAAACCGCGCCGGACAGTACGGCTGTTTGCTGGATTAGCCCGGCAAAAAGCTTGATAAAGCTGCCGTCATAACTCATGAAGTATTCCATCAACGAAATCGCACAGAGCCCAAAGAATATTTCTTTGTTGGGAGCAACCATCGCGTAAACTACCATCATCACGCCACCCACAGCCCCCCAAAGGACGCACAAAATAAATACGCCGATCCAGCCAAAATCGATGTAGAACTCTCCGATGTAGCCCATTCCAATCGAGGTTTTATTTTCGGACCCCGCCACCCAAATTCCCGCATACTTTCTGACAATCAATGAGTCGTTGGGCACCTCTGGTTTATCGGGAAACAGAAATCGAGGAATTGTAGCGTTTCGAATCGCAGCCATAGTCATTTCACCGTTTTCATGTGGCAAAACCCGTGGAATTCGAGGAATCGTAAGAGACAGATAGTAAAATCCGCTGCTGAGTCGTTCAATTAGATGGTCCAGGCCTTCACTATCTGGCCTAGACGCCGCTTCAGAAGCGATGTCCGAAAACCGGCCTAATCTCGCCAACGGCGACATCTCCAATTCATCTGCCCAAATAAGATCACGCCATTCCTGTTTGACCCCCCCGGACCAGAGCACGCCAAGCCAGAGCATTAAAAACACGCCCAAAGGTACACCAACGGTGATTCGCATGTTGGTGACAGATTGCTTCCTTGACCGCACCCAAGGTCTCCAGCGAGACATCACGATGATGACGATATAAAGCAGAATCTCTTTAAATCGACTGAATCCGCTCAGCAATTGCACACCCATGACCACGAGCAGCGGAATCCACAATCTGGCCCAAAACAAGCCGTAGCGCCCAACAAGATATATCAAGACAAAACAAGGCAGAAACCGAAGAGTTAAAAAGTTTTCAATAATTTGGGCTCCGCCAAACCAAATTTGTTTAGGGAGTACGTCATAAAAGAGATTGAGTCCGAAAAGCGCAACAATCAGAATCGAGAGACGAGTCACGTCGTAATTCTGTTCAGGCATAATCGTTACGCGTCGCACCCTCTTTGCAAATAGGGCCAGCGTTAACCGGAACCCCAACGCCAACCCGCTCAGGCCTAGCAGCGAAACCCAAAGTGCAGATTCATAGTCACCACGCAGGTTCGCGCCCGGGAACTTTCCCGTCAATTTTTCGTAACCGTATCCAACACCGATGAACGCCCACTGATAAGCCAAACAGGCCGCTAGAATCGGTGGAATATCCCTTCGCCAACTGAAACCTACCAGCACAAAAAGCCAGAAAACAGCTAGAGACAGCGTGAAATGCCCGTAGGTCAACAAAGTAACCAAAGCAATCGCAGCACCAACCAGAATGATAAGCCCGGTGACGGGATACAGAGTGGAGGGTTCACGATCTAGCCTGTCGGCTGACATCTCTTAGCTCGCTCTCGTTAGGTTTTTCAGCGCTTTTTGATCCTGCGCCAGGTTGGCAAGGATTACTGCACGTTCATCCTCGTTCGGCTTTGGGTAACCCGGCGGGAAAAACAACTTTTGCGACAATTGTGAAAGGTGCAATTTCCGCTTACCGTCCCCTGCCACCTTGACCCCGAATTGTCGTTTGAACCATTGCAATGGACCTCGCGAAACGATGCGGTATAACCTAGGATAAAACGTGGCAGCCAAGCCAGCTATTGGCTGAACGCCACCCCTGAGATCTGTGTTACTTCTGTGCCCTCTCAATTCTGTATCAGCCCCTATTTCCACATCCGGTTTTACATTAAGAAACCTCGGGATATTCCTCAACATATCCGACGACAGGTCTGCCCATTGACGATAATCGACGACGAGTAACTGTTCGCGGGGAAAATGCTCTAGGCATCGACTCAAGTTTTTGAAGTAAGCCTGGCATTCACTCAATCGCTCAGCACAATCATTGCAATGCAGCACGTTTAACTCTTTTTGGGGCGGAATAAATGTCTGTGAATGGGCAGCCAGTAAACCGGATAGCCAGGTTGTGCCGCATTTCGGCGCGCCGATGCACAACAGATTAGGTCGCTGTTGTTGCCTGTCACTCATTCGCGCAACCTAAGAATACGTTTGCCCAAGTTTGATCAAACACTGCCATGCCGAATTGATCCAAAGAAGCGCGAGACCGTTCTCCGTGAGCACTGACTTGTTCCGGGTGATCGAGATAGTGACGCAACGCTTGCACCAGCGCATCAGCAGACCCTGTCGAACACACATATCCATCAACCTCGTGGTTTACGACCTCAGGCAAGCCTCCAGACGGGAAAACGATCACTGCCCGCCCCTCTAGCTTGGCTTCAAACACCACGTTTGCCAGCGGTTCCTGCGTTATTGTCGGCACAACGATGACATCACTTGAGCGGATTAACGACGGAACGTCTTCTGTGAACCCCAAAAAGTTAACGTGAGGCGCCAGTGATGACTGACTCAGGACATCCGCTTTGAACTGATTCGCCCATTGATCTCCTTCCCAATCGGTAATCCGACCCGCAAAATTAACCTGAATATGCGGAAAATCCTCAACCAGATCCCGTACTGCCTTTGCTAATACAACTACGCCTTTTTGCTCTCGGATTTGCCCGATAAACGTAATCACAAAGGGATTTGAATTTTGCTCTGCAGCGCTCTCACTTGATTCGGCACATGGTTCTTGAGACCCGTCTAACGGTGGCTGAGGAACTGGCGGCAGGCTAGACGGGGGCCGGCGACCCGGCGGCTTGCTGTAGATCACCTCAACCAACTCTTTACGAACACCATGATCGACCATTTCCGAATAAATAAACTCGCTCACGGCGACGAAGCGAACGCACTTACTGAGCAGTAACCGCCAACTCATCTGGAATACTCGGTTGTGCAAAATGGGCAGGTCTCCCGAGCGGAACACCAAAGGCACCGACAATACTCGAAGCGCGGGATAGAAGGACAAAATCGATAATTGCGTGCCACAAAACAGATGGGAAGGCCGATACTTCAGACACTCGATCAACAACTTGATCGACCCACTAATGACCCCAAAAACATTGGCGGTCCAACCCCGAAACGATTTCGTTTGATCGATCACCAGAAACGGAGCTGTCACAATATCAAACCCCTCGCGCTCAAGATGCTCACGCATCTCTTGCGCCCACCGGGCAGAAGACACCACGATTCGCACCTTAAATCCCTGCCGTTGCAAAGCCTTGGCGACTTCCAGGTTCGCGCGCTCTGAACCATACAACCCTATTCCGCTAAAAAGCATGAGCACCCTAGGCTTCATCACGACACACCAATTCGAACAGACTAACTAATTGGCACGTTGCTTCCTCTGCTTCTAACGCACCCCTGGGGCCATAGTCAGATACCCGCAGTAGCTGGGTCAGTTCTTGCTGCAGGTCGAATGATTCGCCGGGCGGTGAACTCGCATCAATAGCAAGCACTCCCTCACGGGTGGCTAGCTCACGATATAGTTGAGATTCCGCATTCGCCAGAAGCAAAACGGGCCTGCCGGATGCAAGATAGGGAGTGACTTTGGAGGGTAGATAGCTGGAATCCGACGAACCCAGCAATAAGAGCACATCGGCACGCTTCATTTCTGCGAGGCTTTCCATATATGAAATACGACCCGTCGTTTCCTGTACTTGTTCATCAAGCTGATAATGCTGGACCATCTCGGATACCAACGTTGTTTCACCTGGCTGATAGGTCGTCCCAATAAATCGAATCAACGGTAGCTCACTGCCAGCCTGATTCAGGTTTGCCTTCACAAGCAACATCAATCGCTTAAGTTGTGCACGCATAGCATCTGGCACCCGGCCAAGAAACACACAACGAATCGCTTGGTCGCTTCCGGATCGCCGCAATGCTCTATTCTGCTCTTCATTTCGTTTTCCATTGAGTTCTCTATTCAGTTCTCCCGCCACCTCTCTTGCCACTTCGAAATCCCGATTCGAAAAGGGTATGGGCTGCACCAGCGATTTGGATGTCACTCGGTAATGTTCCTGCAGCGTCTCAATGTATCGATGACTCACGGCGACCAAACCATCGGCTTCCGAAACCGTCGGCCCTTCGATCATTCGGTGTAGTTTTTGCACAAGGCGCGACTTCAAATTCCTACGCAGAAACTGATTAGCCTCTTTGGGAAACACGCCCCACGGATCCTGAAAATCCAGGACATAGGGAACACCGTATTTTTTCCCCCAGCGGCGAGCCAGGTACATCACGGGGAAAGCTGTGGTGGACACAAACACCAGATCAAACCGTTCTTCTTCGATCAAGCGCGCGCCGGCACGACCAAGGGAATGGAATGCCCGTATGCCAATCGCACTTAAACCTGGGAAACCCGAAAACGCACCGACTTTGGTTACCGACACATCATTCAGTACGGTTTTTACAAGCAGTTCGTCGACTTCTCGTCCGATATATCGATCGTCCACACACAATACGTGTGGCTCCCAGCCAAACGCACGAAAATGACCCACACAGACACGCAAGCGTTGCATGTCCGACAAATCGGATGGCACAAAATGGGGAGACAGCAGCAGGACCTTTCGCATCACGCCGTTTTAGCACAATGTTGCACCGCTCTGCACCTGAGGGTCCGCCTCGATTTACCCACACAGGGGAAATTTACCCTCATCAAAACCGATAAGTTGCTTGAAATCCTTTTCAGCGTGCAACTGACCAAACTGCGAACCGGCCTAAGGATTAAGCAAACTCACTCAAGAATAGAGACGTTCGAGTCGACAGGGTTTATCATCGACCAACAACATGGAAAGCTGGAACTCATGACAAATCAAGCTCGTATTCTCGTCTGCGGCGCCGGCGGCTTCATCGGTGGTCACCTGGCGAATCGTCTCAAGCGAGAGGGCTTTTATGTTCGTGGTGTTGATATCAAGAACAACGAGTTCCAAACCCCGGCGTGCGATGAATTCATTAAGGGCGATTTAAGAGACCCCGAGGTCGTAAAATCCGTCACGGAGGGCATCGATGAGGTATATCAGCTCGCGGCTGACATGGGCGGTGCGGGATATATATTTACCGGCGAGCATGACGCAGCGGTCATGCACAACTCAGCCTCAATTAACCTCAATGTCCTTGAGTTTGGTCGACAGGCCGGCGTAAAAAAGTTTTTCTATTCCTCTTCAGCCTGCATCTATCCGCAATACAATCAGCTAGATCCCGACAACCCGAACTGCGAAGAATCGTCGGCTTACCCGGCCGCACCGGACAGCGAGTATGGTTGGGAAAAACTCTTCAGCGAACGCCTCTATTTTTCCTATTCTCGCAACTACGGCGTGGATGTAAGGGTCGCACGATTTCACAATATTTTTGGACCGCTAGGTACTTTTGACGGAGGCAAAGAAAAAGCCCCGGCTGCCATGTGTCGAAAAATCGCGGAGGCTGATGAAGGTAACAAAATTGAAATCTGGGGTGACGGCAAACAAACCCGTTCATTTCTCTTCATTGATGAATGTCTCGAAGGTGTTAGACGGCTAATGGATTCTGACTTCGAAGGACCGGTTAATATCGGCTCTGACGAAATGGTCACCATCAACCAACTCGTCAATATGGTCATGGGAATTTCTGGCAAGACGGTCGGGCTCGAACATATTGATGGCCCTCTAGGGGTCCGGGGTCGCAACTCTGATAACCGCTTGATTAAAGAGAAATTGGGTTGGGCACCTTCCGCTTCGCTTGTCGATGGACTGGCACACACCTATACCTGGATCGAAAATGAGCTCAGGTCGCGCTAAACCAGACATTCTGGTTTTTTATCACTATTTTTATCCCGACGACGTCGTCAGTGCCCGCCATCTAACGGGCCTTGCCACCGGCCTTTCCAAGAACGGATGCAATTTAGAGGTGAAGCCCAGCAACCGGTCCTGTCGAGACGATATTCAGTATGCACCGCTCGAACAGCTCAACGACGTGAGGATCAGCCGGGTATTCAGACCAAACTGGAATCAGGCGTCAACCATCGGTCGCATTCTGAATTTGATCTGGATGCTGACCGCCTGGTCTATCGCTGCCTTCAAACGTGCACCTGACATCGTCATCGTGGGGACCGACCCTATCCTGAGCGTGCTGATCGCGCTGCCTTGGAAACTCATTCGGCCTAAGACAAAAATTGTTCATTGGTGTTTTGATCTATACCCCGACGCTGCTATCGAAACAGGGTTACTCAAAAGGGAGGGTGCTTTAACAAAAGCCATCCACTGGCTTTGTCTAAAAGCTTATCAACGCTGCGACGTCATCGTCGATATTGGCAAATGCATGCGGCAAAGAATGCCGACTGTTCAAGCCAAGCAAGTCACGCTCACTCCCTGGGCCCTGGCGGAACCATCACTACCCGCTAAAATCGATCTCACCGAGAGGGAAAAAGTGTTTGGCGATACTCGGTTAGCGATTCTCTATTCGGGCAATTTTGGTGAGGCTCATAGCTATAAAGGCGTAATCAATCTAGCGCGCTCCATGCGAGACGAAGCCGTTTTTGCCTTTAGTGTGCGAGGCAATCGCGCAGACGAACTTCGCGCAGCAGTCACCGTGCAAGACCATAACATCAGGTTCGTTGAGTTTGCCGACGAGGCTCATCTGGAGGCAAGGCTTGCCTGTGCGGACATACACCTCGTAACACTCAATGCCGGATGGGAAGGCGTGGTTGTCCCCTCAAA
>JBLIIB010000237.1:0-6961 GCA_047634795.1 Candidatus Azotimanducaceae bacterium
CACCGAGACCAATGGCCATTTGTGCCGCATTCTGCCCCACTACACCACCACCAAGAATCACAACCTTGCCCTGATGCGTTCCGGGGACACCACCGAGCAACATACCGCTGCCGCCGTGTGATTTTTCGAGGCACATCGCGCCAGCCTGAATAGACATTCGACCCGCGACTTCAGACATCGGCGCCAATAAAGGCAAACGGCCGCGCGCGTCGGTCACTGTTTCGTAGGCAATACAGATTGCACCGCTATCAAGCAGCTCTTTTGTCTGCAGTAGATCGGGTGCCAGGTGGAGATAGGTAAAGAGTATTTGGGAGGAACTTAACTGCCGACGCTCAATGGACTGGGGCTCTTTGACTTTGACGATCAGTGCCGCGCGCTCAAACACTTCTGCGGCGCTTGCGACAATCTCTGCGCCCACCATGGCGTAGCTTTCATCATCAAAGCCAATCGCAGCACCGGCGTCAGTTTCCACGATAACCTGATGCCCATGATGGATCAGTTCCCGGACCCCGGCGGGCAGCAGCCCAACGCGGTATTCATGGTTTTTGATTTCTTTTGGAACGCCAACAAGCATATCCGTCTCCTGAGACTATCCTCGGCAGTTTACCCTTGAGTATAGATGGCAGAAAAGCAGGGAATCTCACTTTTATTCAACGGATATTGAACTAAAATCACTGCCTAGGTTAAAAAAGGCGACTTAAAAATGGCAAAAATATCGGATATTCAGGGGAAATCGCTGGACCGTATTGATCTTAAAGTCCTGGTGCAATTACAACTCGATGGACGGATCACCAACACACATCTGGCGCGCACTGTAGGACTCAGCCCCACACCCTGTGCAGAACGCGTAAAACGTCTTGAACGCCTGGGTTATATCATCGGCTACAGCGCCCGCCTTAATCCCAAACTGCTCAACCTTGAGTTACTGGTCTTTGTCGAGATAACGCTCGCCAGAACATCGCCCGACGTCTTTGCTGAGTTCAGCGACGCAGTCGTTCACTTGCCAGAGGTTTTGGAATGTCATTTGGTCTCGGGCAACTTTGATTATCTGATCAAAGCACGCGTCGCGGACATGGCCGCCTACCGCCGACTCCTTGGAGAAACCCTGTTAACATTGCCGGGCGTTAGTGACTCCAGAACCTATGTGGTGATGGAAGAAGTCAAAGAAGCGCAGCACCTACCACTCCAGGAGCGATAGATTTTACTATGCCTTTCGTCGACCACAAGCTTGGCCAGACCTATTTTCAATCCCGAGGCAGCAAACGGCTCAAGGGTTTACCCATTGTTTGCCTTCACGGCGGCCCCGGCGGGCACAGTCGCTTCATGGACGGGATGTTCAAACTGGCCGACAAGCGTCGTGTGTTTATCTACGATCAGGTTGGCGGTGGGCGTAGTAGCGAGACCGACAAAAAGTGCTGGACGGTGCCGACCTTCGTCAAAGAACTCGAACTTTTAGTTGATCACTGGGGACTGGAACGCTTCCATCTCTTTGGTGGCTCCTGGGGGACGACGCTCGCGCTTGAGTATTATCTGGCGCGCAAGAACCGACAGCGCGTTGCATCCCTGATCTTTCAATCCCCTATGTTTTCTGCCGGAGACTGGCAGTCGGATGCGAACAAACTGATTCGAGACATGCCGGCGGAGGCACAAAAAGTCATTCGTTATTGCCAGGAGATTGGCGCAACCGATGCCGCGGTTTATCAGGAAGCCATGGAGCGTTACTACGCGCAGCATGTTTGCAGAAACAAGGCCCGAACGAAGCTCGCGTCAAAAATCAAAAACGCTAATGGCAATCGCATCTATGAACACATGTGGGGTGTGTCCGAGTTTAGCGCCACAGGCACATTGAAAGACTACGACCGTGTGGACGCCCTGGCAGAGATTGATTGCCCGACGTTGTTCGTCTGCGGACAGTATGACGAGGCTCGCCCAGAGACGGCTAAACGCTATTCACGTCGTATCCGTCAGGCCAGCTTCACGCAGATTGATGATGCCTCTCATGCCATCATGGCGGAACAACCCCGTAAAATGATTCGGGTTCTGCGAAACTTTCTGACTGATGTGGATCCCACGGCTCGCTGATCTTTTTATCTAGGGAGTCTGGTTGTCCTAGCTGATCCATCTATTATTCAATGTGACCGTTCAACGAAGCTTGTCTGAAAATTCAAACTACTGTATAAATGTACAGCTAAAGGTTTGGGCATCTATCGTGGGCGAGCTCCCCCCATCAAATAAATCACTCAGCGGTTTGCTTCAGGCAACCGGGCTGTGGCGCGCCTCAAACATTGATATTGAAGGTCGCGGTGCCGCCCAATTACCCACCACGGGTTACCCTGAATTAGACAATGAATTACCCGGTTCGGGCTGGCCAGCTGATGGCGTGACTGAACTGTTGTTGAACCCTGAAGGCATTGGCGAGTTCCGTTTACTGGCCCCGGCGCTGGCTCGCCTGAGCCATGAAGAAAACCGGTGGCTGCTGCTTGTATCCCCGCCTTACATCCCTTATGCCCCGGCGCTGGCACAAATGGGTATTGATCTCACACGCGTTCTAATCAGTCAGCCCAAAAATTCGCGGGACTATCTTTGGGTACTTGAAAAATCGCTGTCATCCAGAAGTTGTTCGACCGTCATGGCATGGCCCCGGGATATACAGGAAAAACAAATCAGGCGATTGCAGCTCGCGAGCAAAGAAGGCCGTTGCTGGAACATCTTGTTCCGGCCAGAGCGCGCCTCAAACAATGCATCCCCGGCTGAATTGCGACTCAGGCTTCGCCCTGCAGGCCAACAGTCCGATAACGCGGCACTGCAGGTCAAAATAGTAAAACGCAGGGGCCGCTGGGAAAGCCCCGAAATTGTCATCAATCTCAGGGATCAACTCCACCGCCCTATGCCAGACTTTAGCGAAATGACGGTTACACAATCGACTGTCACACAATCGACGGCCGTGATTGAAACACCTTCGTTAATAGAACCCACGACACAACATCAACCGGAGAGTTATGAATACCAGTAATTTATGGCTTGGATTGCATTTCCCAAACCTTCCTATCGAAGTGTACTCAAGAGGCCAGCATGATCAGCCTATCGTTGTCGTTAGGCGCACGCGGGTAGAACACATCAATGAGTGCGCCGCCAAACTGGGTGTGAAATCCGGCAGCAGCATGAATACGGCCTATACCATCAGCGAACAAATTGTGAGTTTCGAGCGGGACGAAGGAAAAGAGCTTGCCGTTTTGCAGCACCTCGGTCAGTGGGCCTATCAGTTCAGTCCCAATATTGTGATCAAACCGCCCCACAGTCTGTTGATCGATATTGCGGGGTCCCTGAAATTATTCCACGGCCTGGACAACCTTAAAAAGCAAATGACATCGGGTCTCGACAAGCTCGGCTTTTCGGTCCAAATAGGTGTAAACCGAACACCCTTGGCAGCGCTGTGTTTCGCTGAGACAAGCTTTATTGAGACGGGCTTTATTGAGACGGGCTTTATTGAGACGGGCTTTGCAGAGACAGGCTTTGCAGAGACAGGTTTGGTAGAAACAAGCGCTTCAAGAACAGGCTCTTCAGCAACAGAGATAGCGGAGCAGGTTCGTGAATCGCTGGCTAAGGTACCCGTCTCTCACCTTAGGGTGGATGAAAAAATCATTGGCTCACTACATCAGATGGGCATCAGCCAATGTGAACAATTATTCGCCCTGCCGGTGGATGGCCTGAACCGGCGATACGGTGTTTTTTTTACCGACTACCTGCAGCGACTCACCGGTGCGAAATCAGACCCGCAATCCTGCCTGACAGAAAAACCTCAGTTCGCCAGCGACATCACCTTTCTTTCGGATGTCACCAATACAGAGTCACTGATTTTTCCGATCAAAAGGTTACTGGGTGAATTCAGCGACTTCTTGATAAAGAGGCAGCTGCTCGTGAACCAGTTTACCTTTCGCCTGTCACACAGAAACCACCCGCCTATATCATTCACTGTCTTTTTGGCGGGACCAGACAATGACGCCCAGATGTTTCTGATGCTCAGCCAGTTGCAATTGGAAAAAGTCCAGAACATGCCCGAAGTGGACAACCTTGCTCTAACGGCCAGACAATTCCTCGCGACTGAGGCGCATTCGGGCGATCTGTTCCATGGCACAAAATTCCAGCAAAAAGACGGGCGCATTCATAGTAAGGCCGATGAAACCAGCGCCGTTCGGCTCATCAATATGATGACCGCCAGGCTTGGCCCACAAGCCTGTTTTGGCTTATCTGAAGCTAATGATCACAGACCGGAATGGGCATGGAAGCCGGTACGCCTGGCGGCAAAAGACTACTGGCAGGGCGCCTCACCCCTGCCCAACGCGCGCCCGCTTTACCTTCTGCCAAAGCCCAAACCGCTGAGCAGTGACGCGGGTGAACCCTGCCTATCAGGCAAGCTTGGACTGTTGCAGGGGCCGGAGAGAATTGATTTTGGATGGTGGGACACCACAAACGACAATAACCGCGCTGTAGCCCGCGATTACTACATTGCTCGTCACAAATCAGGATCACTCTATTGGGTTTATCAACATCTCGATAACCCAGAATGGTTCTTGCATGGTATATTTTCCTGACCTATCCACGTTTTAGGATCACCATGTCAGACGTTTACAACATTACAATGAACAGCATCACCGGAGACCCAGTATCCCTGTCGGAATATCGTGACCAGGCCATGCTGATTGTTAACCTCGCGAGTCAGTGAGGTCTTACCCCACAGTACACAGGTCTGTGTGCGCTCAATGAAGAAAGAAACGACCTTCAGGTCCTAGGATTTCCCTGCAACCAGTTTGGTGCACAGGAACCCGGCACCGATGAAGAAATTCAGGCATTCGCCAAAGACAAGTACGACGTTAACTTCCAGCTTTTTTCAAAGATTGACGTCAACGGCGAGAATACCTGTGAGCTGTATGAGTGGCTCAAAGCGAACAAGTCGAACCCCGACGGCAAGTCTAATATTGGCTGGAACTTCACCAAGTTCCTGGTCAACGGAAAAGGTGAAGTCGTGGCACGATTTGAACCAATGACTACGCCGGAAGAAATTAGCCAGCAACTCGACGAACTACTCTGACAGGGTAGTATGATCGGGTCACGCTGATCAGGTCACGCTGATCGGGTTACGATGACCGGTTCACAGTGACAGAGTTACCAAGAAGCGGAATCGCGGGCGAATACTTCGTCCGCGAACACCGTTCGCCAGCACTTTGGCATCTCGCAGTGCCGGTGCGCCTTCTCGCATCGGATCTAGATCAATACCAAAAAGTCAGCCTGCTTACCGGCAGCAATTGAACCCAACTCATACTGCATGCCCGACTTTAGCCCGGCGTCAGTCGCGAGACTAAGCAGAGCCGCATCAACTTAAACAGCCTCTTCGATACCGGCCACCTGGCGCTGCGGGTGATCGCAGGCAGGCACTTTCTAACTAGACACTTCCTAAAACGACACTCCCTAGCAAGGCACTTTCTGCCAAGCCAATGCCCAACGAAAAACCGTGACAAAGTGCATCGGTAGTAACACCGCCGCATCGTCTTATGTAGATGAGAATCAATGAAACCGGGCAACATCACCACCTCACAAAAATCATGAGTGCTTAGAAGCCTCTCTCACGCCACGGTGCCAGTGAATCAAGGCTACCCACTTCCGAGTTTTGCCGTCACGCAAAGCAACCGCTGTCCCTGTGGGTCAGGAAGGGTTAATGGTGATGATGTTTATTGCGATGTAAACGTCAATGGACATGGTGTTACGGTAAACTCTTTTCCTTGTAAATAAATTGAGACGCACGTGCCATACCAGGAAAACCGCTTCGAAAACATCATAACGCTGTACGGCAGGAAACCTGTACTTGAGATACTGGAAGACGCTTCCGTACCCGTTTACCGCTTACACCTTGCGGAATCCAACAAGTCCGGCGACGTGATGAACCAGATCAAATCTCTCGCGACTGATCGAGGCGTTGAGATCGTCACACATACGAAACAAGCACTCTCGCGCATTTCAAAAAACAGCCGACAAGATCAGGGCGTCGCCGTTGACGTAGAATCTCAGGGCTACAAAAGCGTTGAACAATTGGAGATGAACGCCGTCACGCTAATCGCGCTAGACAATGTCACGAATCCGCAGAACGTCGGCATGATTATTCGATCAGTCGCCGCATCGCCCATTGATGGGTTGTTGTTACCCCGGCAAGGCTGCGCACGGATCGACCCACTGGTTCATAAGGCTAGCGCGGGAACCGTATTCAAGTCTGACATCTACCACTGCTCCACACTGAATCAGGGATTGGACGTTCTTAAGGCACGCGGATTTATCGTGGCAGGGCTTGATGGCGAAGGCACCACTGAACTAAGCACCTTCTCGCCCACACGGCCCGTGGTTTATGTGCTGGGGAACGAAACCAGCGGCATGAGCAGCGAGACCAAAGCGGTGTGTGATCACCTGATTTCGATATCGCTCGCGCGCGGTGTTGAATCCATCAATGTGGCAGCGGCCGCGACGTTGGTCGCATTTAGAAACACTTTTCGCTAGCCTTAACTTTGATATCAGATGAGTTGGGAACAGCCATGAGCGTATTAACAGCCATGAGCGTAATAGCAGCCATGAGCGTATTGACAGCCATGAGCGTACTAGCAGCCATAAGCGAATTTACAGCCAGGAGCGACATACCAACATGAGCGACATACCAACCCACTGGGAAGTCACCCGCCTCGCCGGCGCTCTGGGCGCCGAAATCCGCGGCCCGGACATTAGTCGCGTGACAGAAGCCGATATCAAAGCGATTAAGGCATTGTTGATCGAGCACCTGGTTATTTTCCTGCCTGATCAGTCGCCCAGCCAATCCGCGCATGTCGCCTTCGGTCGGCATTTCGGCGCATTAGAGGGACATCCAAATCTCGGTACCGACAGCAACACGCTGCCGGAAATATTTGAGCTGCGGGCGAGCCAG
>JBLIIB010000238.1:0-6957 GCA_047634795.1 Candidatus Azotimanducaceae bacterium
GTGCAGCTACTGACTTCCCACTCGGGCGAGATCACCGGGGAGGTAATGTCCTGCGCGCCAATAGTGGTAGGCCGCCCAAATGTTGACAAAACCCCAGGCAAAAAGGCTATAGCGCAATGCATCGCCATTGTATGTGGCAACAAGCATATCGGAAAGTAAGCCTACAGCCGGTGGACCAAAGACAAATCCAATGAAATTCAACACGAAGAGCAATACTGCCGCCGCCACAGCGCGCATGCGTACCGGCGCGAGCCCCTGTACTTGGGCGAAGGTTGTACCCTGATAAAAGTTACCCAGCATGATCGGAAAGCTAAGCAATATCAGAGATAGCCACCAGGCATCAACGAGGAACGCGGCTGCACTGCAGGGTACTGCTACTAGTAGCGCTAAGGTCACGACCCATAAGTACCAGCGGGCGTCTTTTGCCCCGAAGCGGTCTGAGAGCCATCCACCAAGAACGATACCGAGTCCACCAGGAATTCCAAGCACCAAACCCAAATAGAATCCTGCTTCGGTCAGGCTCAATCCGTGGCTACGGAGAAAAAAAGTGGGTGCCCAGGTGACCAGACCGTATCCAACAAAAGCCGTCAAGCCTCCCCCTGTGGCGAGGTGCAAAAAGGAACGCCGGCTAAACAAATATCGCGCCACCTCCATAATCGTAGGGTTTTTCTGCGACAAATCTAGCTGTACACCATCCGCATGCCCTCGAGGCGGTTCCTTGACTGTCAGAAAGACAACGGCCGACAAGAACAAGCCCGGTACACCAACAACAAAAAATGCCCAACGCCAACCAAATGAGTCTGCGATGGCGCCGCCGGCAAACATACCAAACATGATGCCGATGGGAATGCCGAGGGAATAGATACCCAACGCGGTCGCTCGCTCTTTTGCGGGATAAAGATCCGCTAACATGGAATGAGCAGACGGACTACAACCAGCCTCTCCTATACCAACGCCAATACGCGCGACTGCCAGTTGCCAGAAGTTCATCGCAAGTCCTGACAACGCCGTCATGGCGCTCCATACAGCCAGCGACAAGCCGATAAGGTTACGCCGGTTCCAACGATCAGCGACAAGCGCCAATGGCATACCCAACGTTGCGTAGAATATAGCGAAGGCTGTTCCAGACAATAACCCCATACCAAAATCCGATATGCCAAGATCTGCCTTAATCGGTTCGATAAGGATCGAGAGTATTTGCCGGTCGATAAAGTTAAACGTGTAGACGACCACTAAAACGCTCAGCGTGTAGTTTTTTACGTTTTCACTGATGAGGGGTTGTGTAGCTTCAGACAATGGGATTCCTCGTGATTCGAGTTATTATTTTGAAGAAATCTTTTATGACGCTTTTATACACGGAATCGCCCGCCCATACCACGCTGCCTACACAGACTTGGGCATGTCGAGCGGCAACGGACCTTTACGCCGTAGCCAAAGGCTCGCGCAGACTAACTCACTGAGCTGACTTGTGTCGATTCCATAGCAGCCAATTTTTCCGCTATCGCCTCGGGGGAACCCGTATTACGCGCTAACAGGTTATAAAGTGCCGGCACGACAAACAATGTTAGAACCGTCGCCATTAACACGCCGGAGAACACAACAACCCCAAGAGTTGCGCGACTCTCTGCCCCTGCACCGGTGGCCATAATCAACGGTAAGGAACCCATAATAGTGGAAAGCGCGGTCATCAGTACGGGTCGCAGGCGAATTTCTGCGGCTTCGTAGATTGCCTCAGTAAAAGACCGTCCGGCATCTCTCATCTGATTAATAAATTCCACGATCAATATGCCATTCTTGGTAGCGATACCAATCAGAATGATCAATCCAATATTCGAATAGATGTTGAGCGAACCACCCGTCAGGTAAAGTCCCAGCAAAGCACCAAAAGTAGACAGCGGCACCGTCGCCATAATCACAAAAGGATGAACAAAGCTTTCAAACTGGGCCGCGAGCACCAGGAACACAATGAGCAACGCCAACGTAAAACTGAATATCAATCCGCCCTCAGCCTCTTTAAACTCCTTGGACTCGCCCTTATAGTCAATCTGCGCATTACCGGGCAGTTCATCTCGTACCACCGTTTCCAGATACGTTAGTACCTCGCCGAGCGTGTAACCGGGGTTCAGGTTCGCTGAAATGGTAATCGCTCGCAGACGGTTATATCGCCTAAGAGTTCCAGCATCGGCAATCATTCTAACCGAGGTCAAATTAGAAAGCGGAATCAATTGCCCTGTGCTCTCCGATCTCACATAGACACTGGTGAGATCATCCGCCGTGACTCGCTGACCTTGCTCTGCTTGCACAATAACGTCGTATTCTTCTCCGTCGTCCAGATAAGTCGTGATGCGTCGCTCGCTCATCATCGTCTGAAGCGTAATGCCAATAGATCGCATGCTCACACCGAGGTCTGCTGCTCTGATTTTGTCGATATCGACAATAAGCTGCGGTTTGGTTTCGAGGTAGTCCGATCGTACTCTGCTTAAACCCGGGTGAGCGTTAGCTTTTTCAAGAACTAAGTCTCGCCACTCCGCCAATTCTTCATAATTGCTACCGCCCAGCACAAACTGAACCGGCTGCCCGCCACCGCCGCGCTGTAATCCAGACCTCATAAACGGGAAGGCGCGAATACCCGGGATATCAGCCCAGGCTTTGGACAATTCCTGCATCACTTCAGCAGTAGACAATTTTCGCTCTTCCCACGGCACCAGCGTCACTAGCGCAATGGCACTGTTGACCGACTCAGCGGCGCCAAAGCCAGGCAAGAACACAAGATACTGAAGGACATCGCCGGATTCGATATAAGGGTTAACGGTCTCTTCAAGCTGACGAAGCTGGCGTTGCATAAACGAAAAACTGGCGCCCTCCGGCCCACTGATGCTGGCAAAGAACACACCCTGATCTTCCCCGGGAGCAAACTCGTTAGGGACTTCTTTTGCTAAAAAGTAGGTGCCGGCGCCAAAAAACAAAACCAATCCAACAGCAATATACGGACGCGGCACGATGAATCGAAGCGCAACGTCATACTCCTTTTGCAACCAGTGAAAAAATCGATCAACCCTTTTCGTTAGCCAACTGTCGTGAGCGTTAGTCGAGAGTAATTTAGCGCTCAACATAGTGGTTAGGGACAGTGCAATCACTGACGAAAATATGACCGCGGTACCAATCGTGACGGCAAGCTCCGCGAATATCACGCCGAGATTACCCCCGACAAAGGCAATTGGCACAAACACAGCAATTAGAACAACGGTAGTGGCGATGACCGCAAAACCTACTTGCCTAGATCCACGAAAGGCAGCAAGCAGGGGCGGCTCCCCTTCCTCTATCCTGCGCTGGATGTTTTCAAGCACCACGATTGAATCATCAACCACCAGACCAATGGCTAATACCAACCCAAGCAGCGTGACCAGGTTGACAGAGAAACCAAACATCGCGAGGCCAATAAATGCCGACACCAGACAAATAGGAATCGTCACTGCAGGCACAATCGTTGCTCGGAGCGAACCTAAAAACATGTAAATCACCAGGCTCACGAGAAACATTGTCATTGCCATTGTCTTGTAAACAGACGATATGGCGTTTTCGATAAACACAGAATCATCGGAACTCGCCACCAACGTCATACCGTTGGATAGCGACGCGTTAAGTGCGGCGGCTTTCAAATTGGTCGCGCGCAGCACGTCCAACGTATTGGCCGTGGATTGTTTGACGATACCGATCCCCACATTGGGCTTACCGTTACCTCGAAACTCATCGCGATACGTTGTCGGCCCAATCTCAACTCGAGCCACATCTCCAAGGTAAATAAGTTGATCACTTTCGCCTCGCCCAACAACCAGCCCTCTGAAATCATCGGCCGTTTCGTAGGAACGACTGATCCTGACAGAAAATTCCCGATCGGTAGACTCCACCCTCCCCGCGGGTAATTCGACATTCTGGCGGCGTAAAGCGGCTTCAACGTCCTCGGCAGACAATCCTCTGGCGGCAAGCTTCTGCCTGTCGAGCCAGACTCGCATAGAGTATCGTCCGGCGCCGTTAATGCTCACGTTAGCGACGCCATCAATTGACGTGAATTGGTCAACCAGATAGCGATCTGCGTAATCCGTGAGCGCCATACCGTTCATATTGGGGCTTCGGAGTGAGAACCATTGGATTGGCCTGGCATCACTATCAGCCTTGGCGATTCTTGGCGGATCGACATCTTCCGGCAGGCGGTTGAGCACTCGCCCTACTCGATCCCGAATATCGTTAGCTGCCTCGTCAATATTTCGGTTCAGGCTAAACTCAACAGAAATGCGAGATAGCCCATCGCTGCTGGAAGAACTGATGCTTTCGACACCAGCAATACCGCTAATCTGATCTTCAATCACCTGAGTAATTTTGCTCTCGATGATCTTCGCCGAAGCGCCAACATAGGCCGTCGAAACGGAGACGACCGGGGGGCTTGTTTCTGGGTACTCGCGGAGAGGCAACTCGCGGAAGGCCAAGACGCCAAACGCGATAATCATGACACTCACCACTGTGGCGAATACCGGTCGTTTTACAGAAATATCGGAAATCCACACGATCAGTTTCCTCCGGCAGTTTTCAAAGATGCACCAATGGAGTCGCCTAAAGCAGGCGTCTCATTTTTAATCCGTACCGCGCTGCCCGACCTGATCTTAATCAGGCCTTCCGTGATGACTCTGTCTCCTGCTGCGAGCCCGGACAGGACCTCGACGAAGCCGGGTGATCGACGCCCGGCCCAGAACTCACGACGCTCAGCTTTACCCTCTTCAATAAGGTAGGCAAACAACTGGTTTTGCACGGGTACTACCGCTGATTCTGGAATGGCCAGAAACTCCTGTCGCTCTTGAATCAATCGAACCGTTAACAGCATACCCGGGCGAAGCAGCATGTCTTCGTTACCCAGCTTCGCTCGAATTTTTACGGTTCTGGTGATTGAATCAATTCGAGACCCAACCGTTGCCACTTCACCGACAAAAGTTTTACCGGGATAGGCAATACTAAGGGCCAATACCTCCTGGCCCGATTTAATGCTGGCGAGATAACTTTCCGGAATGGAGAAATCCAATTTGATTGACGAGATATCATCAAGTGTCGTCAGCGGCGTATTTGGGCTTAACAAAGTGCCAGGAGAGATATTTCTGAAACCCAACATACCGCTAAAAGGGGCACGAATTAGCCGATCATCAAGCCGTGCAAGAATACCTTCCAGCCGGGCCTGGGACGTTTGCATGCGATTTCGCTCGATATCGAGTTGAGTTTCAGCGGCGAGTTTTTGATCAATCAGATTCTGAACTCGCGAAAACTGTCTTGTCGCCTCATCGACATTGGCCTTAGCTTCGCTCAGTAATGCCGTCTCTTCTGCGTTCGTTAGCTCAACCAGAATGTCACCCGCATCAACATGCATACCGTCTTCAAAGTTAACTTTGGTGACGGTCTCGGTGACTTTGGCAGTAATAGCGACAGATTCATTGGCTAGCGCGGTGCCAATGGACTCCACCTGATCGACAAAGCTATGTGGAGCGACCTCCGCTACGACAACCAGCACGGCACCTGCACCGCGCCCCTGTGCCGTTTGCTTCTGCTTGGCGGTATAAGTCTGGGCGAACCACGCCGAAATACCCGCGACAACGAGTACAAAAACGATCAGCAAAGGATGTTGGCGTATGTAACTCAAGGATATTCCTGTTTCACGTTAAAAAACGTGATTATGGTCGAAAAGTCTGTCGCTATATAGCGTGATTAGCCGCTGACTCTGCGCTCAATGAGGATGTACAGGTCTTTTGGTCATATTATGGCTTCTTTGCAATCAGTCACGCTAGGATCGAATCACGCTGAATATATGTCTTAAACCGCGGGTATTCAGTATGGAGCGAGAAAACAACATCATCATCGCAATGACCGCGCAGTAAGCAAATCCCCATTGTCTGGAAAACAGCACTCGAAACTCGAAAAGACCGTTAATGCAGGAAAGTCATCCGATCGCAAACATCATTGAAGTAGCTCGCTCTGGTCCCAACGAGGGGGGGGCGCACCATCCGAAAGAGATTAGATGAAGTACGTCAACTCCGCGCCACGCCCTCTGAGGGACCAGATCGTTCATCGTGCAATTTAGTGCACGGGACCAGTCGACCAACCAATAGCAAAACCCGCAGAAACGGGCCTTATGATTTTTATTCCTGGGCTTCTGTTCTCTTTCTGCTTTCAGATGGTCAGACCGTTTCTGACCCTTACCGCAATAGCTATTCGCATGCCCTAACCAACAAAAAGGCGGGACATACCGCTGATGGATTAAGAAATTTCGCGCTATTGCTTGGCCCTGCATAGATCCCGACTACATTCGGACTACATTCGGACTACATTCGGACTACATTCGGACTACATTCTCTTATAGGAAGCTTCCAGCAGGCTCAGAATCTGTTTAAACGTCGGAGGAAATGTTAATTTCCAAAGACCGTTCTCGCGGACCAAGGTATACAGCATGACATCAGAACTCGACTTTTCATCCTGGTGTAACTCTAATCTGGCAACGAAATGCACCATGTCATCGCCCTCATCCACCCGACCTAAAACCGATTCGCTGTCGACCATAAAATGTGTCGCATTCGCTGCATTCAGGACCTCTCCCGCGATCACATCGAGATAGTGTTTGGCTCGGGTTTTTTCTATGGCTTGCGCCCCCACCTTGTGCCCAAAAAATCTCTCCTGTAGCCCGAATCGCCCTCGTGGAGCCTGACTAAGGATCGCCCTATCCGCCAATTCCTTCAAATCAGCCATATTCCTTTCAGACATTAGCCCACTCAGATTCGAAAAATCCCGTTCTGTTAAAACTTCAAAATATTGATGGAGAACATCTTCAGGCTCGTTAGCCTGAATCAACCCGGACATTGTCAACAGAACCATGAGTACCAGTGATCTCATTTTTACCCCTAGCGTTCGCGCCGGCAGAAAGCC
>JBLIIB010000239.1:0-6940 GCA_047634795.1 Candidatus Azotimanducaceae bacterium
CGAATATAGCGTCCTTGACACCGGTAAGCTCGAGAGCTTGTTGGGTTTGTCGGCCATAGATTGGCGGCTTCGACTTCGGGATATGCTCGATGCTGTTGAAGCGAAACCGTAAGCCATTGATTTCCCCTAGGTAATCCCCGGGAAAATTCGACGTGATGCGTCATGCCGGTGGAAAGGGTCGCGCTTTATTGTCGCGATACGCGTATTGTTAGAATAATGTTGCATTTATCGGGATCAGCGCCCACAATTAGCAAATCACGACAATCGCTCCATGCCATGGACTTCCCAGAAAACAGTTTTGCTGAACCCCTTGATGAGTGTCTTCTCTGGGATAGTCAGCTTTTACGTTCATCGATGAATGCGTTGGGAGAGAACGTTTCCCTTCGGACGGTGGAGCGCATGCTGAAAGAGCGGGGCGCGCTACCTGATCCCAGAGCGGTATCTGATGTGCTCGATGACGCGGGCAGACCGCTGAATCAGCTCGTACGGCGGCAATTGGAAGAAACGGGACGTAAGAAGCGTCATGGGTCACTCGTCGTTCAGCAGCATCGATTTGAATCACGCTATGTGTTGATGGCTAATGACGCGAGAAAGGGCAGGAAATGGCTTTGGTTTGATAAGCCACCCGGCGCGGATGCGTTGCGGGAATTTCTGGATGCGCTGGCTCAAACGTTCGGGAAAAAGTTGCTCATTTGGCCTCATGCAGAGGTCGCTTCACTAGCAAAAGTACTCGCAAAAAGTACCGGCGCGCATTTGATTCATTCGAAGGGCATTGATATTCAGTTGGCTTTGACCGCCTATGGCGCAGAGCCCGCACAAGCATTGTTTTTGGACTCTGCACCGCAGACAAAAAAGGAACACAGTATGGACATGTCACATTTGGACCGGCTCGAAGCCGAGAGTATGCACATTATCCGAGAGGTGATGGCTGAATCGGAAAATCCGGTGATGCTTTACTCCATAGGGAAAGACTCTGCGGTCATGCTGCGATTGGCTGAAAAGGCGTTTTATCCAAGCAAGCCGCCTTTTCCCCTGATGCATATTGATACGCGCTGGAAATTTCAGGCCATGTATGAATTCCGGTCACAGATTTCCGAGCAAACCGGGATGGACCTGATTGTTCACATTAATCCCGATGGCGTAGCCAGAAACATGAACCCCTTCGATCATGGTAGTTCCCTTCACACGGATGTCATGAAAACCCAGGGGCTCAAGCAGGCGCTGGACATGCATAAATTTGATGCGGCCTTTGGTGGTGCGCGTCGCGATGAAGAAAAAAGCCGGGCTAAAGAGCGAGTCTTCTCATTTCGCACCGACGCTCATCGATGGGACCCGAAGAATCAGCGCCCGGAGCTCTGGAATCTATACAACGGCCAAAAGAATCGCGGCGAAAGCATTCGAGTGTTCCCCCTGTCGAACTGGACCGAAATTGATATCTGGCAGTACATCTATCGCGAAAGTATTCCGATTGTGCCGCTCTACTATGCCGCAGAGCGACCCGTAATCGAGCGTGACGGTATGCTGATGATGGTCGACGATGATCGCTTGAAGCTTTTCCCCGGTGAAGAAATTCAAACCAAGAAGGTTCGGTTTAGAACGCTGGGCTGCTACCCGTTAACGGGCGCAGTGGAATCCGAGGCGGATACGCTGCCTAAAATTCTGCTCGAATTACTTGAAGCGCGTACCAGTGAACGGCAGGGCCGCGCGATTGATAAAGACTCCTCCGGTTCCATGGAGAAAAAGAAACAAGAAGGGTATTTCTAACCCAAAGCAGCAAGAAGCATCGAGAAGTCTTATGGAATTAGAAAACCCGCAATACCGTGAATCGCATGTTCGAAGCCTGCTTAAGGCTTTGTCTTGGCGAGTGGTTGCCACCACAACCACCGCGATTATCGCCTGGTTTATAACAGGCGACATTGCCACAGCAATTGCCATCGGCAGCATCGAATTTGTGGCTAAATTTTTCATTTACTACGCTCACGAACGTGCCTGGCAGTTGGCACCTCGCGGTTCTATCCGACATATCGTGCAGTCTGAGAAGTAATTCTCATCAATTGGAACACTGACTATGAATGACGCTCTGGTAAAAATTGAAGAGTATCTTGAAACACAATCCAACCTGGATCTGCTGCGCTTTATTACGTGTGGCTCAGTTGACGACGGTAAATCAACCCTGATTGGGCGGATGCTCTACGAGGCGCAATTGATCTTTGAAGATCAGGTGGCCACTTTGCTCAATGAGTCCAAGCATCAAGGTACTCAGGATGGCGAAATCGATTTTGCATTACTGGTCGACGGGCTTGCCGCAGAACGGGAACAGGGCATCACGATTGACGTTGCGTACCGATTTTTTGCGACGGATCATCGAAAATTTATTGTTGCTGATACGCCGGGCCATGAGCAATACACTCGTAATATGGCCACGGGCGCATCCACCGCTGACGTTGCCGTCATTCTAATTGATGCGAGCCAGGGTGTCCTCACGCAGACACGTCGCCATTCGTTTATCAGCTCTTTGCTCGGCATCAAGCACATAGCGCTAGCGGTGAACAAGATGGATCTTGTGGGTTTTGATCAAGCTCGCTACGACAAGATTGTCGCGGACTACGAGAAATTTGCTGAGCAGTTGTCCTTTGAGTCTATTACGCCCATTCCGATGTCTGCACTGGAAGGCGACAACGTTGTGGAGCGTTCCAGCAAAACAACTTGGTACAGCGGACCCACTCTCATTGGATTTCTTGAAACGGTTGAACCTCATCGCTCCAAATTTGAGTCGACTTTCCGGATGCCCGTTCAATGGGTCAACCGCCCGGACCGAACCTTCCGTGGTTTTTCGGGGACGATTGTTTCCGGGACGGTTAGCCAGGGCGATGAGATCCGAATCTTACCTTCCGGCGAAGTGGCCAAGGTTGAAGATATTGTCCTCTATAAAGATAGCCTGAAGCAGGCGACTACCGATCAGGCTGTGACGATTACCCTGGACAAGGAAGTGGACTGCTCGCGCGGGGACGTTATTACTGCAGCGAAGGAGCCCTGCGAGGTCGCGGATCAGTTTGAAGTCAGCATTGTCTGGATGGATCAGGAAGCCGGGCATCAGGGGCGAGCCTATTGGCTAAAGACCAGTACCACTCGCGTCAACGCAACCATTAGTGATATTAAATTCAAGTACAACATTAATACGCTGGAACACCTGTCATCCAAAGAACTAGCGTTGAATGACATCGGCGTTGCGACATTGAGTCTGGATAAGAGTATTCCGTTTGAATCGTATGCAGACAACAAAATGCTTGGGTCGTTTGTACTAATCGACCGGTACACCAATGCCACGGTTGCGGCAGGCATGATTAACTTTGCCCTAAGGCGTGCTCAGAACATTCACACGCAAAAGCTCGTTGTTGATAAAGCGGCGCGTGAATCGCTGAACGGACATAAAGGTCGCGTGCTCTGGTTTACAGGTTTAAGTGGGTCGGGTAAGTCAGCCATTGCTGATGCCCTAGAGCAAAAACTACACCGCAGTGGTGTTAGAACCTACATTCTTGACGGCGACAATGTACGCCATGGTTTGAACCAGGATCTTGGCTTTTCTGAATCGGACCGGATCGAAAACATCCGTCGCGTGGCAGAGGTCTCTAAGCTCTTGGTCGATGCGGGGCTTGTGGTGTTGACGTCTTTTATCTCGCCGTTCCGCGCAGAGCGTGACATGGCCCGACGACTGTTTGCAGGTAGTGAATTTATTGAAATTCACGTGGATACGCCGCTCGACGTGGCTGAAAAGCGTGATGTGAAAGGCTTGTATGCCAAGGCTAGACGAGGTGAACTCCCGAACTTCACGGGCATCGATAGTCCTTATGAGGCGCCTGAGCATCCTGAAATCACTCTCAATAGCGGCGTCGACTCGATCGATGATTGCGTTGAACAAATTCTGACCCACTTAGGCGAGACCTAGCGCTCGCTTATTTGGCGACGCAGCCGTGCGGCGCCGCTGCTATCTGCGGCGATTACAGTATCGGCTTTTCAGGGTTCATTATGCCTAAGGAGCATAGAAATCTAGATGGTTATCGCTAGTACGCATAAGCAACTAACCAAGTTGTCTAAACCCCGCTGTCACAATGGCGTTAGAATCTCCTCCCTTTAGACAGAAGTCATCTTGTTGGATGACAAATAAGGGAGAATCCAGTGAGCGGTATACTGGACAAGAAAGAACTTGAAGCCAAGGCAGACGCGGTCGTTGAGCGTTTGCATGGCTATCTTGATGCGGGCAAAAAAGTATTCACCACCAGCTCGTTTCAATCACAGAGCTTGCCTCTGCTTCACATGATCAGTCGAGTAGACCGGGATATTCCGGTGTATTACACGAACACGGGGTTTTTATACCCCCAGACTATTCGGTTCGCGGATCAGGTGTCTGATCAATTGGGCCTCAATACCATCGCCCTGCGACCCGAAGTACCCAAGATCAAACAATTAGATCGGGCAGGTCGGTTCCTTTATGCAAGCGATCCTGATCATTGTTGCTACTTGAATAAAGTGCAGCCGCTTGAGCCGGTGCTAAGGGAAAATGATATTTGGATTAACGGTGTTCGCGCCGACCAGAGTTCGGTGCGCGCAGCCATGGGCGAAGAAGAACCCGCTCAGTTCGGATGTGTCCGATACCACCCGATGCTCGGCTGGGATTCCAAGATGGTTTACTACTACCGAAAGTATCATGATTTGCCGGAGCATCCTTTAGAGGCCCAGGGCTATCTGAGTATTGGCTGCGAACCCTGCACGACAAAATCATTCGGTGAGGGAAACGAGCGGAATGCGCGCTGGTTTGGTATGAACAAAACGGAATGTGGCTTAAACACCACATTGGTTGCCGGTGGTAATTAGGTGCCGGCAGCGCATAAGAGTACCAGTAGCGATTAAGCGTGGCCGGCGGCCATTAGGAACAGGGTAGGCAACAATGAAAGTAATGGTTACCGGCGGCGCCGGATATATTGGAAATGAACTGGTTTATAGACTTTCTGCCGAGCCCGGCATTGAAGACATACTGGTTTACGACAACTTGTATAAGGGTAACTACAACCTTTTTACGGGCCTGCGAAAGGTCCCGGGCAACAATGTGCGATTCATCCGGGCGGATATCCTGGATTCACGCAGCTTGCGAGCCTGCATGGAAGGCGTTGATGTCGTCATACACCTTGCTGCTAAAGTAGAAACGCCATTTGCTGACCAGAACGCCCACGATTTTGAGCAAACAAATCATTGGGGCACAGCCGAGGTTGTCTATACCGCCGAAGAGGTTGGTGTAAAACGCCTGATGTACCTAAGCAGCCAGTCGGTCTATGGTCAGGGTGAGGTTACGACCACAGACCATCCACGTGTCCCGAGCAGCTACTACAGCATTTCAAAAATGCGCGGTGAAGACCATATTGCGCGCTTGATGGAAAAGATTCCGGTTCAGCTCGTGCGTTGCGCCAACGTCTACGGCTATTCAAAGAACCTGCGCGTTGAGACGACCGTAAATCAGTTGATCTTTGATGCGCACTTTACCAACAGGGTTGCCATTCACGGTGATCCGGACCACGCGCTAACGCACATCAGTGTCTACCGACTGGTGGAAGTGCTTGCCCGGATGATCAAGCGGGATATGGATAGCGACATCTACAACCTGTCCCACCGGAGTATGTCTTCCATCGATTTGGTTGATTCGCTGAAAGAGCTTTACCCAGAGCTTGAGACAATATTTGTGGACCAGCACATTCCGCTTCACGACTTGACCGTTGAGTGTGACGAGCGGTTGAAGGAAATGATGCCCGGGGATACTACGATGGCGGAAGATCTGGTGAAGTTTCGGGAGTTGTTTACTTTTTAGTCGGCGATGAAGGCCTAGTTACGGTAACAAAACGACTAACGCATTGCTAAAGGTAGATGTACATTGCGTGCGCCTTAGATCAAAGGCAGACCTGATCGCCAAAGCTACAAGATCTAGGGAAGCTCTGACTAAGAGGATATTTGTGTGGGGACGTCCAGAACAAGCGGTACGCCTGGGCGCACGTCTTTCTGGCCGGCCGAACGCAGTGATGGCGAAAATAGACATTAAGCAGAGGTTCCCTGACGCGCTTCCATCATTCCATAGGCTATAATCCTCAAACTCTTAAGCGGAACCGCTATCCCTCCGTGTATAACCCCAATCTCTACCTACATCTAGCCTTTGGCATTGCCCTAACCCTTATCGCCTACGGCGTAACGTGGGCAATGGGCCGCTTCGTCAGAATCATGGACGAACCCAATCATCGTTCCTCTCACGTTAACGCGGTCCCAAGAGCGGGCGGTGTTGCCATCGTCATAACCTTTTACATCGGTCTTGCGATTACCTGGCTCTTGGGCGAATTCAAGGGTGTCGACGATGCGTTACTAATTGGGTTTATTTTTTCGACCTTCCTGATCGCAGCCGTGTCTTTGATCGATGACATCACAGATCAATCAGCATTGGTGAAACTGGCAACCCAGATGGTCGCAGTTGCGATTGTGGTGTTCCTTGGGATTACCCTTGATGAAATCGCCATACCGTTCATTGGTTATGTTGATCTCGGAATTGCGGGTTACATAGTTTCTTTCTTCTGGATACTCGGTTTAACCAATACCTACAATTTCATGGATGGCTTAGATGGGTTGGCGGGCGGCGTAGCCGTGATCGCCGGACTATTTTTTGTGATCATCACGTTCAATGAAGGTAGCTCCTTTGTCTATATCATTAGCTACTCCCTGCTAGCTGGTGCGCTCGGCTTTTTATTCCTGAACTTCCCACCTGCGAAAATTATCCTGGGCGACGTTGGCGCAGCGTTTCTGGGATTCGTCTTTGCCGTCTTAGCTATCATTGCAACCCGGTACGACGAATCGAGAACGTCTTTTCTCGTCATCCCTATGCTGATGTTCAATTTTATTTATGACACCA
>JBLIIB010000240.1:0-6921 GCA_047634795.1 Candidatus Azotimanducaceae bacterium
ATCAAAGCCGTCATCAGCGACACAGGCTCCCTTGATGTGCCGATGCATATTCGTAACGCACCCACCGCCATGATGGAAAAGATGGGTTACGGCAAGGATTATCAATACGCCCATCAATACGACGGCGCGTTTGTGCCAGGAGAATCTTATTTACCATCGGAGATTAGCGGTGAGACCTTCTATCAACCGGTTGAGCGCGGCCTGGAGGCAAAGATTTCCGAAAAGCTGAAATATTTACGCCAGCAAAATGCGGCGAGCGAGTTTCAGCGATATCCAAATCAGGGTCATGCTGATGCTGATGGGATCAACGAGGAATAGGGCATGGGTATCATCGTAGCGATAGCGCTCGGCGGCGCGTTAGGGTCTCTGGCGAGACATGGGTTTGCGGTTTGGCTGGAGCAGCTTTTAGGCCGAGACTTTCCCTATGGGGTTTTTATCGCGAATATTGTTGGGTCAGCGCTAATGGGACTTTGTTTCATCCTTTTGGTTGAAAAAACACTATTGTCGGAATTCTGGCGCACGCTCATCATGGTGGGATTCCTCGGCGCATTCACCACGTTTTCCACCTATTCTGTCCAAAGTCTCGCGTTGCTTCAGGATGGGCGACTCGGTGCCGCCGCCATATATATCCTGGGCAGCGTCGTGTTGAGTCTGACCGGCGCCTATGGCGGAATTTTGTTAGGCCGCAGCTTTACAAACTAACGGTCATATCTCGCTTCTGGTAAGATTGCGTCCCTTCAAACCACTACCAAAATCGTTGTAGCTGACATGTTAGACCCCAAGCTGATTCGACAGAATATTGATGAAACCGCCGCAAGACTGCGCGTAAAAGGATTTGAACTGGATGTAGACGCGATTACGTCGCTCGAGTCCCGTCGTAAAGAAGCGCAGATCCTCACCGAGGAGTTGCAGGCCAAACGGAATACCGAGTCGAAAGCGATCGGTAAGGCCAAGGCCTCAGGTGAAGATATACAGCCGCTTCTTGATGCCGTTGCATCGATGGGCACCCAGTTAGACGAAAAAAAACACGAACTCGAAACTATTCAGATTGAACTGAATGATTTGCTGATGGCGATTCCCAACATACCGGACGAATCTGTCCCTGAAGGAAAATCCGAAGATGACAACCTTGAGGTGCGGGTCTGGGGAGATCCCACTGAGTTTGATTTTGAACCCTTGGATCACGTTGATCTGTCAGCCGGTTCCGACAAGATTAGCTTCGAGGGCGGGGCCAAAATCGCGGGGACTAGGTTCGTTACGATGCGCGGCGAAGTGGCGAAGCTACACCGTGCACTGATCCAGTTTATGCTGGATGTTCATACCCGAGAACATGGGTACGAAGAAATCTATGTACCTTATATTGTGAACCGGGAATCTTTGACCGGCACCGGGCAGTTACCTAAATTCGAAGAAGACCTCTTTAAGCTGGAAGACGACCGGGGGTTTTATCTGGTGCCCACAGCTGAAGTACCGGTCACGAACATTGCGCGAGACGAAATTTTCCCCGCTGAAGCCATGCCGAAGAAATTTGTTTGCCACAGCCCCTGCTTTAGAAGCGAGGCGGGCAGCTACGGGCGAGATACACGCGGTATGATTCGTCAGCACCAGTTCGAAAAAGTCGAATTGGTCATGATGGTCAAACCTGAAGATTCCTCGGAGGCTCTCGAATCCCTGACCCGAGATGCAGAAATGATTTTGCAAAAGCTGTGTTTGCCTTACCGAGTGGTAAACCTTTGTGGTGGTGATCTGGGATTTGCCTCAACTAAAACCTACGACCTAGAGGTGTGGTTGCCAGGACAGGGCAAGTATCGGGAGATTTCTTCCTGCAGTAGCTTCCTGGACTTTCAGGCAAGAAGAATGCAGGCGAGATGGAGAAACGACATCACTGGGAAACCCGAATTGATTCATACGGTCAATGGTTCGGCCCTTGCAGTTGGGCGAACCCTGGTCGCTGTACTAGAAAACTATCAACAATCCGATGGTTCCGTGAGGGTTCCACAAGCATTGCAATCCTACATGGGCGGTGACGCGGTGATACATCCCGGCACCGACGCCAGCGGGACATAGTCGGTGCGTTACTTACCGCTGCATTTTGATCTGCAGGATCGACCCGTACTGGTAGTTGGTGGTGGAGAAATTGCGCGGCGCAAGATTGATTTGATGTTACAGGCGGGCGCCCGGATTCACGTCGTTGCGCCCGAGGTTGATCCTAAGCTTGCCGAACTGCTTGCCGCCAAACAACACGAGATCACACTTGATCGTTATCGCGACGACTTCCTCACAGGCAAAGCGCTGGTTGTAGCAGCAACGAACGACTCAGCTGTGAACATGGAAGTTTCTGCTGATGCTCAGCGCCGTATGATCCCCGTTAACGTGGTTGATGAACCTACACTTTGTACGGTGACATTCCCCGCGATCATAAACCGTGACCCCTTAGTGATATCAGTCGGCAGTGCAGGCGGTGCGCCCGTACTGACCCGGTACGTGCGAGAACTCATCGAGCAAACCATCCCTGATCGATTTTCTCGATTGGCCCGGTATTTTCAATCGCGCCGACCTCGAATGAAAAAGGTCTACCCAGATATAGAAACTCGCCGGCGAACCACTGAAGATTTCATGTCGTCACCCGGTTTTGAGTTCGCCATGAACGGCAAAGATAGTGCGGCGGATGAACAGTTGTTCAGCACAACGGCTAGCGCGAAAGGAGAAGTCTTCCTCGTAGGTGCTGGCCCGGGTGACCCGGACCTTTTAACCCTCAGGGCGCTTCAAGTGATGCAACGGGCCAACGTGGTCTTATATGACAACCTTGTTTCACCCAAAGTGCTGGATCGCGTCAGAAGAGATGCAACCAAAGAGTTCGTTGGTAAGCGCAGCGGATACAAATCGACGAGTCAGGAAGACATCAACGCGTTGCTGGTTCGACTTGCACTGGAAGGTAATCGGGTCGTGCGTCTCAAAGGTGGCGACCCATTTATCTTTGGTCGAGGTGGCGAAGAAATATCTGCTCTAATTGAGCATAAGATACCGTTTCAGGTCATTCCTGGTATTACAGCAGCTACGGGTTGCGCGGCATACGCGGGTATTCCATTGACCCATCGGGATCTTTCCCAAAGTGTTCGGTTCGTCACCGGGCACCCGCAAAATGGTGAAGTAGATCTGCCATGGAAAGAATTTGTTCACCCACAGGAAACTATCGTGTTTTATATGGGCCTCGGCGGACTTGCGACTATCTGTAGACAATTAATGAGTCATGGCAGAGCGCCAGAAACACCAATTGCCATCGTGTCTCAAGGCACAACCCCACAGCAACAGGTGCTGAAAGCAACGCTGGAAACCATGCCAGGGCTCGTGGCGCGCACGCAAATTAAAACACCAACACTGATCATCGTGGGTGAAGTCGTTAACTTCAATGAGCACGTCGCTGCTCGCACTCGCTAACGCGTTCCAACGCGCAGGTCGGGTACCAAACTTGGTCATGCTCAAGGTTAAAATTGTTCCCGGTGCAGCAGAAACAGCCTTCGCAGGTTGGCTCCTTGATGCACTAAAGATTCGCATTGCAGCACCGGCAGAAAAAGGAAAAGCTAATACTGCGGTGATTGCAGTATTGCACCGCACGTTAGGCCTGCCAAAACATTCGATTACGATTCATTCCAGGCACCAGTCCGCCCGAAAATTAATCAACCTGGAGGGTATAACCGAGAAGGAATTGAATGCCCGACTTTCTTCAGCAAGCGACACGCTGAAACGCGTTAGTTGAACGAATCGTCAAGCTACTAAAAAAATCGGAGGCTATGCGTGACCGTGCTTGACTGGAATGCAGAATATCATTCGCGGCATGATGCTGATCTCCTTTGAGAACTCTTTCCTAAAACTATCTTTCAAGACATTTAGATAAGCAGGATAGCCATTCTGCGGTTCGGCGGCTAGTCGCAGTCAGGCGGTTTGGGCAGCCCAGAGATTTTGGCCAATACTCGGGCAGGCTTTCCCGTAAAAAGTGTCATCAAGTGAATGCTACTGCCCCGACTCTCTCCCAACCTCAGCTTCATCTGTTTCACCAGCACGCGATTGGGTGGGAACAGCCGATGAACCGCGTAGTAATCACGAACAAGGTTGATGACATCCCAATGTTCATCTTGAAGTGATATCCCTTCCGATTGCGCAATGTGTTGCGCCACACATTGGTTCCACTCATCCAGTGAGACGAGGAATCCTTCAGGGTCTGTTTTTAATGGTGGCGTCGACATTTTGATGATTTATATCAGGGTGGATAGGACGTGTCCAACATGCTTTGGATCTATGCGATGTGCAATGGATAAGACTCGATATCTTCGCAAAGCGGGATCGATTCGTTCAAAACCAGGCGCAAACCTTATCCGCCGCCGCCGTCATCTCAACCAAATCAACATAGGTAATGAGTTTGGTTTTGCCAAGCTTACCCGATAACCCGCGAGCTTCCGCATCCCCAGCCATTACGTACACATCAAAAGGTAGCGTTTCCAGCCCAAGGTTCACACCGTCTTCAAGCAACACGACCTGATCGCCGGTGGCAACAAGGTCACGGCATTTAGCCAGAGCGGAGGTCTTGTTAATGGTATGTAAAATCATGCAGCGGTGCCCCAATGACTAGAACGTCAGAACCTTTTCGAAGTCCGATAGCCATTGCCGCTGTGAGACAGCGTCAAGCCTTTCGACTGGAATAATGAGATCATCTTCTGCCAGACCATAGTGGTTGAGAGCAGACTGACTGCAAGCGATGTGTAAAACGCCGTAGTCCTTGAGCGCGCTAAAACCGAGTGTGTAATTCTTGAAGCCTTGTGCTTCCGGTTGTTGGTGATTAACAAGTTGCAGCACACCCTCACCGATGAACAAAGCAGAACACTCTGCAAATGCAGAACCCATGAGCAGCGCATCAAATCCTTCCTGAGCATTGATTCTGCCGTGTGGTGGCTGGCTGAAAACAAACAATAACCTGCTCATCTAATCACCAAACGTCATGATGCGGTCAGCGTTGATGGTGGCATCAATCATCTGTCCCAGGCCGGATATTTGGAAACCATCGCTGGTGTTGTGCGCTGACTTTCCGTAGCGTTTAGCCTCGGTTTCATCAATGACGCCGCGGCGCAGACAGGATGCGATGCAGGCAACCATATCAAGATGGTGATCAAGGGCTAGCTTTTGCCAGCGAAGGGTCAGGTTCAGTTCGTCCTGCGGCGGCGCCGCCAAGGCATTCGCGGCGTAGACACCGTCATGATAGAAAAAGACGCGAAGGATGTCGTGCCCACTATCAAGCGCTGCTTCCGCATAATTGAGCGCAGAAACACAGGCGCTGGAAGAGTAGGGTGCACCATAGACGTTGATCAGTAGTTTCATTTTATTGAACGAACACTTGTTTTGGTTTGAATAGGATCAAACATAAAAAAGCCCCGGTATGAATGTCATACCAGGGCTTTGTAGTGACGAACCTGTTAATCGTCGCCGCCGAAGAAACCCAAAAGGTGCAGTAGGCTCGTAAACAGATTGTAGATGCTTAAGTAGAGAGAAACAGTGGCCATCACATAGTTCGTTTCGCCGCCATTAATGATGCGACTCGTGTCGTACAGGATGAAGCCGGACATCAAAATCACGACTGCCGCTGAAATTGCGAGATGCAGACCGGAAATTTGATATCCCATCATGCTACCTACGAATAACAGAACCATACTGCCAATCACAACCCACATTCCGGTCATCAGGAATCCAGCCATATAGGAGAAATCCTTTTTGGTCATCAACACATAGCCAGACAACGAGAAAAAGATAATCCCGGTGAGCGTCAACGCGGTGGTCACGATCTGTGCACCGCCTGATGTTGACATATAGTAGTTAATTACTGGTCCCAAACAGAACCCTAGTAGACCTGTGAAAGCGAAAACAAGCGCAATACCCCAAGTGCTGTTTTTCATTTTATTAATGGCAAACAACAGCGCGAAGGCACCGATTAGAGGTAAGAAGCCCAAGTATGGTACTTCTAAAGCCATCGCGAGCGCAGCCATCCCTCCACTGAAAACCAGCGTCATAGAGAGCAGCATGTAAGTGTTGCGCAAGACCTTGTTGGTAGAACCTACCGCCGCCTGGCGGTCTGTGACAAATTGTGCTTCTGCCATATCTATATCCTTTAATTGCAAAGCGATGGGCAAAATTCTACGTTACACAGTCCTAAAAGCAAGATAATGCGTATATTTGTCAAGCAACTGTCCGCGTTAAAACCATACAAAAAACAAGGAGTTAGGCCAAAGCACCCCGCCAAAGGCTAGGTGCCCACAACCAGAAGCCTGTTTAGCGGAGCGAAATATTGCGAAAGGGTCATGACGCAGCGGAACTCTCGCGCCGTTGCCTACGGCAAGGGTGCACACAAACGGCAGCACGCAGCACTTTGCTTGAGCAAAGTGCGAACAAACGGCAGCATTATTTTGCAAAGCAAAATATTGCGAGAGTGACCCGAAGCATCATAGGTTCAAATTAGAAGCTATGTTTCCAACCCCAACCCCACCAAAACCAAAACCTATCCACATTGCTTGAATCACTGTACACAAAATAAAGTTCTAACCATTCAATGCGACTGACAAAGAGGTTCTTGAGACCGGGGCAGTCGTAACTTATTCGGGAATTTCTAAGAGCAGAGGTGAGAATGAAACCACCGCGGCTTGGTGCGGCGGAGGGGGGGGTGTTAGATCGTTCCTGTGAACGGTATGCGCATTGCTTCACAAAAAAGCACGCCGGTTTTAAAATAGTTAAAAAGGTTTTTGGATGGTGAGGACAATGAGTTTTCAAAAACAAACAGAGATACTGACCAATATTCGCAATCAGACCAAGACGCAAGTTGGTGAGATAAAGGGAATACTCTAGATAGTTTTGTAGCAGCGAGCGCGTACGACAGTAATC
>JBLIIB010000241.1:0-6831 GCA_047634795.1 Candidatus Azotimanducaceae bacterium
AGCCTCACCCGCACGCCTCGCCAGAAGCTGATCTGCAGACCTCACGCAATAATTGGGCGATCTATCCCATAAAATTCTCTTCCGTAAAGCGCTAGCCGGCACATTTTTTATCAGGACGAGTTTTATTAGTTCAATTTTTATCAGTACAACCTTCACTAGGAAAACATGATGACTGAAAAATCCATACTCATTACGGGTGCCGCAAGCGGGCTTGGCGCCGCCATCGCGAGCGCCTGCGGAAACGCAGGATATCGGGTTGGGTTACTTGATCTCGACACGGATGCGTTGGAGAAAACAGCAGGCACCATCGGGAACGCCGTTGTCTTGCGCGCCGATGTGACCATCGAGGCAGATGTAAGCAACGCCATCGATCTTTTTGGCACGCCCGATACTGTCGTCAATAACGCAGGTATCGTGCGCTTTGGTCCTCTTATCGAGCAGTCAGTCGACGACTTTACGTTAACGGTCAAGGTCAATCTGATTGGCAGCTATATCGTTGCACGGGAAGCGGCCATCCGAATGAAAGCACAAGGAATTCCAGGCCACATTATTAACCTCTCTTCGATCAACAGCGTGACACCCGGTCCCGGTGCAGGCGCTTACCCCGCCACCAAAGCCGGCATCAAGCAGCTAACGCGCCAATTGGCGATCGAATTGGGTGACGCGCACATCAGGGTAAATTGTATTGCGCCCGGCTTCATTGATGCCGGCATGTCAGCGCCGATCTATGCGGACCCGGCCGTACGCGCCAAACGAAGTGCAGCGGTACCGATGGGTCGACTAGGTACCGGCAATGATATTGCGCAGGCCGTGCTATATCTCGATTCCGAGGCGGGTGCTTATGTGAATGGTCACGAGTTAGTTGTCGATGGCGGCGTGGTTCACTCGCTGCTGGGACAATTGCCACGTGACTGACAATCAAAGTAGCGTTGACCAAAGCAGGGTGAGTCAAAGCAACCTCATTATCACCGGCGGCATTAATCATGATTTTGAAGATGCGTCAAAGGCACTCAGCGAAGTATTGGCACAGGCCGGATTCACGTCCCGGATTTGCCAGGATATCGACGAGGGGCTGACGGCACTATCGAATGAAAAATTTGATCTCGTGACACTGTTCACCCTTCGCTGGCGGATGTTGGATGACGACAAGTACATCCCGTTCAGAGAACAATGGGCCTATGAAATTAGCGAGACCGACCGTCAGCACCTTTCAAGTCACGTAGAGCGAGGCGGCGGACTACTAGGACTGCATACCACCGCTATCTGCTTCGATACCTGGCCAGGTTTTTTTGACCTGTTGGGCGCGCGCTGGCAATGGGGTACCACCTATCACCCACCGCCAGCCACTTTTACCGTCACGGAATTGAATCCATCACACCCGGCCAGCCAAGGCATCAACGATTTCGAAATCGTTGATGAGATTTACCATCACCTATCATCCCGGCCCGGAGCGGAGCCACTGTTCGCCGCAAAAAGCGCCGAAGACAACGCTATGCACACACTTGCGTGGGCTAATCACTTTGGTAAGGGACGCGTGATTTTTGACGCACTCGGCCACGACCGCGCCGCAATCAAAGCGACTGGACATGCGCAATTCCTTCAACAGGCGGCCCATTGGCTCGCTGGCGATAAACAGTGAACCCAAACAATATAAGAACCGAATTCGTGAGGAATGATCTGTGAAAACCATCGAAAACATGTCCGTCCTGGTGACCGGCGGAGGCTCGGGGCTAGGCGAAGGTGTCGCACGTTTTTACGGGGAACGAGGCGCACGTATTACGATCTGCGGACGACGAGCAGACAAGATCAACGCTGTAGCAAACGACATCGGTGAGCATTGCCAGGCCATCACCGCAGACATCACAGACGATAAAGACAGACAACGCCTCGTATCGGCAACCGTCGAGCACGGCGGGAAACTGGATCTGCTAGTGAGTAATGCCGGCAATATGTACCGCGGGAATGTAGACACGCTGGAGCAGGAAGCGCTGCTGGATATCTTTAACACTAATGTCGTCGCCGGCATGATGCTAAGCGGCCTAACAAAACCACATCTTGCAAAAACCCAGGGCGCCATCATCTTTATCAGCAGCGTCCACACTCGCAGGGCATTCCCCGGCGCATCACCCTACGCCGCAACCAAAGGTGCCCTTGAGACGCTCACGAAAGTACTCGCGGCAGAACTCGGCGAACACAACATCCGCGTCAATTGCGTCGTGCCGGGCGCGGTACTGACTGAAATTTACCAACGCGCTGGCATTTTAACGGTTGATGAATCCGCAGCACGCCTGGACGCCATGGCAGGTAGCCACGCGTTGGGCAGAATTGGCACCAGCAATGAGATCGCCGAAGCCATTGATTACCTTGCCAGAGCCGAATGGACAACCGGTGCGATTCTTGATGTTGATGGCGGGCTTGGGCTCGGCCTGACTGACCACTAACAACTAGCAATTAACCACCAGCATTCCGAACCTGACCGGTTTTTAGCATCGGAAAGTCTGCCGGCTGATAGGTCATGATGATGGCTCTGCGCGCCCTGTCAGATTGATTCCTTGATGACCCATGAACGCTATGCGGGTCAAAGAAAACCATCGACCCCGCGGGTACTTCCATCAGCACCGCGTGCGTTTCATCAAAACAGTCCGGATCGGTAAAAAAACCGCCGAGCTGTGTCCCGTTGCTAGTGCCGGGCAAGCAACCCTCAAGATGACTGCCTTTTACAATCTGAAGGCAACCATTGGCTTCGCTCGCATCATCAAATGCAATATAGACGTTGGGCAATAGATCAACGTGCGCGCAGTCATGCACCCAATACGGTGAATCCTGATGCCACCCGAATCCTGAACCGTCCCCGGCCCGCTTCAGATTCAACTTGTTAGTCCAAACGCTTAAGCGTGTCTGACCAATAATGGATTGCATAGGCTGCACAACTCGAGGGTCATCGACCAATGCTTCGAGCAGGGGGTCCAGATGATGGACCGGTTCTATTACCCGAACAATGTTGCTACTCGGGCCGTGTTCGAACTGCACGGTCATGTCGCCAACATCGACGAAACGCTTTTCATCCAGATGGTAAGTCTCGCCTTGTACTGAGAGCGCCGAGGCTTTAACGACTGCGCGCTCAACCGCATCGCGGAGCGTGGCAAGCTCATCGGCCCCGAACACCCGAGATCGTTTGAGAAACCCATCCCGCTGATAATCCAATAGCTCTTCTGCCGACAACGAATAAGCCGGACTGTGTTGTTCATTCATAGTTTATTGTAGCCTTACTTCAACCCTTACTGACAACAGTCGGCTCGCCTTATGGTTATGGATACCGCCAGACACGTTAAAGAGATTCGACGGCTAGGCTACAGCATTATCGAGAATGTGCTGACGCCTTCTGATATCCAGCGCATAAAAGATGCCCTTCACCCGTATCTCACCGGCGAACTCATGGGCCGCAACAACTTTGAAGGTCACTTGTCAGAAAGGGTCTACGCACTTCTGGCAAAAGACCCCGCCTTTTCAATCATTGTAGAGCACCCAATTATTCTCGCGTTGCTGGATGAACTACTTGAGCCTGACTATCTGCTCTCGGCCAATCTTGCAATCAATACCCATCCGGGGGAAACGCCTCAGCCATACCATCGAGACAACGACGGGGGCAAATACGGCGACCGATCAGCGATCCACGGCATCAGTACCATCTGGAATCTGGACGAGTTTACCGAGACTAATGGCGCAACCGAAATTGTACCGGGCAGCCATATCGACAGGGACATCAAACCGAGCGAGGAAAATTCACGACAGGTCTCTATGCCCGCAGGTTCCGTGCTCGTTTTTACTGGATCTGTTTTCCATCGCGGGGGCGCCAACGAATCCGATACAACACGACTCGCGATCACGCCTCAATATTGCCAACCCTGGCTGAGGCAACTGGAGAACATGGTACTCAGCGTTCCACCGGAGAAGGCGGAATGTCTATCTGAAAAAATTCAGAGCATGCTGGGTTACAGCGTGATGTCACAAGGATTTATGGGTTACGTTGACGGCGTACATCCCAAACGATTGATCAACAAGGCCTACGCCGGTCGAAAAGCCAGGGGTGAAAACACCCTTGGAGGCGAGATTTTCAAATACTAAGGAAGCTCTGGTTAAGGTCTATTTAATCAGAGCTTCCCTAAATCTTCTTATCATCGATCAGGAAAAGTTATGACAGACGGATACACTCCACCCAAGGTCTGGACCTGGGATACCGAAAGCGGCGGCAGGTTCGCTAAAATTAATCGACCGATCGCAGGTCCAACCCAAGAAAAAGAACTCCCCTGCGGCGAGCATCCCCTGCAATTACATTCGCTGGCAACGCCTAACGGCGTAAAGGTCACGATCCTCCTTGAGGAATTGCTGGCGATAGGGAAGACCGGCGCTGAGTACGACGCGTACACTATCAACATTGGAGATGGCGATCAGTTTGGCAGCGGCTTTGTTGCGATCAACCCTAACTCGAAGATCCCCGCACTCATCGATACGACAACTGATCCGGAAACACGAATTTTCGAATCCGGTGCCATTTTGATGTATCTCGCTGAAAAGTTCGGCGCATTTATTCCCACCGAACTCTCGGCTAGAGCAGAGTGTCTCTCCTGGTTGATGTGGCAAATGGGTAGTGCCCCTTACGTCGGCGGCGGTTTCGGCCATTTTTATGCTTACGCGCCCGAGAGATGGGAATACCCCATCAATCGATTTACGATGGAAGTGAAACGCTTACTGGACGTGTTGAATCGTAATCTGGAGGACAAACAGTTCCTCTGCGGTGACGAGTACAATATCGCCGATATCGCTAACTACTCATGGTATGGCGCGCTTGTCCTACACAATATTTACGAGGCAGCCGAATTCCTGGAAGTTAGTTCCTATAGCAACGTGGTTCGTTGGGCGACGGAGATTGAAGCGCGGCCCGCCGTACAGCGTGGTCGGCGAGTCAATCGCCCCTGGGGTCCAGAAGAAACACAAGTGGTTGAACGTCATAGCGCCAGCGACTTTGATTAACCCACGCCATTTTTTCGCGCTCTAATTGTCCACTCTATTACTGTTCACTCTATTTATAGTCGCCATTTAGAAATCGGTAAAAGGCCGGGTTAACCCAAACCCGGTCTACCCGAGAAGGCCAGGGCAAATCAGCCAGCGCTGCAACAACACTTTCCGTTTTCTCTTCCAGCACGGTCAGGGTTGCCTCATGTCGATCCGAGGAGATCACAAGTAAAGAAATGGGTTTGAACCCCTTAAGTGCCTGGTCAGAATAATAGAAAGGCTGCCACCAGCTACTCGTAATCAGGCCGACTTCATCTTCCGAATCTTTTTTTGCATACCGAAGCATCATTTCGTGAAAACGCATCCGGTCACCCGCCGCGTCGAATTGAAACATCGCTGCAACTTCTCGCCCCTGAACGACGCGGACACCACTCTCGAGTGTTTTCACCGCTTCGCTCGCAGGGCCCCAATCTTCACGGTACAAAAAAGCAGAAACTTTTGGCGTCAGATAAACCCATCCGTTAATCCCTTCGCTCGCCATCAGCGTCACAAGCTGCTGTAAGTGCACCAGATTAGACTGTGAATAAACGAATGTATGACCTGCGGGGAAGTTGTCATAAACCCCTTTCATTCTCAGATCGTAGCCGGTCAACACACCGTCAGAGAGCGCCTGACCCAATCGATCAAGAAAGGCATTTTCCTTCAATAAATTGCCGTACCGGAAGGCGCCTGCCATGTGGTGAAGGACCGAAGGATCTCCAATGCGCCCCATAAGCGCGGGATGCCTTGAGTTAACGACAGAGACGAACTGGTCAACCCTGTCCATTGCGATCGAAGCGTTATCAACCTCCGCCGCATCGAGTGCACCCATCGTGACCAACAACGCCGCGGCCTGCTTTTCATACGCGTCTAGTTTCATGCCGTTCTTACCGAGCGTCGCCGCCACCTTCTTCTTATCAAAAGTCTGGCTCAATTCACTAAACGACAATGACTGGACCGCCGCAACAAATTGGCCAGCCTGCACAAAACCCAAAGGGCCGCACAGCAGCAAGCAGGTCCCTAGCTTGCGGACCAAATTAGGGAACAATTTGCGGGCCCCTTTGAGCGCTAACTTGGAGGCCCCGTTAGCATCCAATCGGCCGACCTTCTGATGGCCTGTCGAAATCACCCTGCCTAAATTTGTCACTTTCTATCTCCATTGCTGTTACCGGACCGGAACGAGAGAACTCATGCACACAGACGCGCTCCAGTATCCGCCATTGTTCGTTTCGTTTCTCATACCGATCAAGGTATCTGCCATGCCAAACATCAAGCACGTCGGCGTCTTTTTGCAACAGATACGTTACGTTGTAAATCTCACCCCGGGCGTACTTGCCGTCGGGATCCAGTTCGATCAAATGATTAAAAATGCAGTGATTCGTCGATCGCCATTTCAGATGACCGACCATACAGTATTCCGCAAAGTCCCAAGCGTTGCCCACAAAACTGCCGTGATCATCCGTGGCATCAGGCCAATAAGCCGATTTCATTTCATCTACATCCAAACGGTCAACGCCGCGGCAATACCGATTGGCCACCCGTCGAATAGACTCGATGTCGCTCAGATGCTGCAGGCTATAGCTCATGTCTTATTCCGTGTTCGCTAGTCATCACTATAGTATGCAAATCCATCGATTGCCGACAAGGCCAAGGCCATCGAGCTTTGGAACGACAACACGGCAAGAGACAATGCCCGGATCACCATTGCTCGAATCAACAATGCTCAGATAAACAATGGGAATTTACTCCGGCCAAACATCGCACTACACTCAAGTTAAA
>JBLIIB010000242.1:0-6827 GCA_047634795.1 Candidatus Azotimanducaceae bacterium
AAACGTACTGATCCATTCAAAGAGTTTTTGCGGCACTTCAGCATCAACAAGAAAATTGGTAAACGCCAACGAAACCCCTAGAATCAGCAAAATGCCGCCAACCATGACCATCGCTTCCCGAATAATCCGCGGGAGCGCTCTGATCGAAATTTCACGATGGATCACAACCTCAATCAGCAACACGTAGAACGCAGTCACTGCAGCCGCTTCCGACACCGCAAAAAAGCCGGAGTAGATCCCACCGAGCACAATCACCGGCAGCGGCAATTCCCAGCGCATAGCCTTAACTGCTGACCAGGCACGAGAGCGGTTAAAGGGAACGGACTGAAGCCGATCATTACGTGTGGTCCAAACGCTGTAGGCGGTTAAGAGCACAATCATCAGTAAGGCGGGGAGCAAACCTGCGATGAAGAGATCCTGAATAGAGAACGGATTGGGTAAATCCATTTGCTGGACGATGACACCATAGAGAATAAGCGGTAGGGACGGTGCCAGCAGCAAACCCAAGCTTCCGGATGTGGTGACCAGGCCAAGCGCGAACCGCTCCCGATAGCCGTCTTCCACCAATGCGGGCAATAACAACGCGCCCACAGCAACGATAGTGACACCCGACGCGCCGGTAAATGCTGTGAAAAAAGCGCAGGTCACATAGGCGACTACCGCGAGACCACCCGGCATCCAGCCGAGAAAAGACTGCGTCACATTAACTAATCGCGTGGAAAGTTGGCTTTCAGCCAGTAAATACCCGGCAAAGGTGAAGAGCGGTAGCGCCAGCAAAAGTGGCGTATCCACCAGCCGATAGATTTCGATGGTAATGACGGTTAACGGGATGTCAGAAATATAAAATCCCAGCATGGCCGCTGCGAGAATAACGACAAAAAGCGGCGTGCCAATAATGGCAAAAGCAGCTACTACCAGCGAGCCGAAACTACCCATTTTCCAAGCTCTCTTCTGAACCCGCTTCAGGCGGTCCCGCAAAAAGTACGCCCCACAAAAATCTGAGTCCCATTATGCTGAAACCGATGGGCAGGATGCTCTGACAAACCCAAACTGGCACGTCTGCGAATGCGATCGTACCATCTTCATATTCGAAGGTAATGAATTCAATCGAGTAGTAAGCCGTGACTAAACAGATTCCAGCCGCAAAAAGTTGTGCGAGTCCTCTTATCCAGCGAAAGCTAGCCTCGTTCATCAAACGTGAGACAAGATCAATACTAATATGGTTTTGCTCGCGGCTCGCAACCATGGCCCCAAGCATCGCAACCCACAACACCAGGATGCGGAGAAACGACTCAGCCCAAAGAAATCCACTGTCAAAAAGGTTGCGCATCACAATTTGGGTCAAGGCCATGACTAGCATACTCAGGAGCGCAAAAATCAGCACCGAGTCTTCAACTCGGTGAGCAATGAATAGAAGGCGCCGGAGTAATATCATCTGGATTGCTCGACTATTCGGATTGGGAAGTTCCAGACCGATAGCTTTGAAGATTATCGAGGTACGCTTGCACGGCTTCAGGAGAAATTTCACCCGAGGCAATCAAATTTTGTACCGAATCATCGGCAACCGCCTGCCAGCGCGCTAACTCTTCGCCGCTCACCTCAACCTTTTTAATGCCAATCGCACCCATAGCAATCAGCGCTTTCTCATTATCGATGCGTGTATCAGCTTCTACCTCTCGGAAAAGCTTATCCATCACAGCGTCCACAATGACCCGATCCACCTGTGAAATACGGCCATAGGCTTTTTTATCCATAGCCAACATCGAGTAGATATACACCAGCGGAATATCGGTCATGTACGACACATGGTTGTGCCATTGAAGTGCAAGCGCAACAGAAGGCGGTGCAACAACAGCATTGATCAATCCGGTTTGTAGACCCGCCAGAACGTCAGTGATGTTTAGGGGTATAGGGCTGACATCAAAAGCTTTGATTAGCTCAGCTGCGATGGGGTCATTATCAGGAATCCATGCTTTCAATTGACCCAGTTGTTCTACCGTTGTGACAGGTGTTTGCGTCAGCAAATAAGCGAACCCGGTCTCGGTGAACGCAAAGGTTTCAATCCCATTGTCCCTAAGACCATCAGCAATCATGCCGTCCATTTCCCTCCGGATATGGTCAACTTCCTGGTAGTCACGAAACTGCAGCGGCAAGTTATAAATTTGCAGGTCGGGATAGAACCGGGTTAACGAACCCGCGGCAACCGCACCGCCGTGTAATTGTCCTATTCGCATCTTGCGAAGGACCGTTCTGTCATCTCCCTGAACACCACCGGGATAAATTTTGAACTTAACCCTGCCCTCGGTTTTTGTAGCGATTTCTTTTGTACTGGCTCTCAGTTTTTTCATCCAGGACAAACCATCGGGTGAGACAGTTGCAATTTTGTAAGTTGCTGCATGGACGTGTGTCCCCAACGTGAATAGAGCCAGCACCAAAACAAGTCTCGTCATCTTAATCATCATGTTCATCCCTAAAAATAGTCTACGGAGCTTTCCAGAAGCCCCTTTGCTCGTTCCTGTGCGACCAGATTGGTCAGGGTCAATCCCTCAGCCTGCGCGTCAGCATTCAACACCTCATTAACCAGCCTGTCGTGAAGTTCCTGATCAAATACAAGGCGAGCGTACTGACCGGCGTAGATCACCTTGGTCATCAGATAGTCCGGATTCAGAGAGATCGCTTTCTCAAAATGCGCACGTCCCTTTTCCGGCTTACCCCCCAGCGAAGCAGGCAGCAGTGTTTCCATTCCGCCCATGTAGAGGTGAGGACCGCCCTTTTCGTAATTTTCATCCAATTCGATCACACGATTCATCAGCGCTTTGGCTCGACCCAATTCTGCGATGACGGCCCAGTCATCACTATTAGCCTGCAAACGACCCACCCAGGCGACGCCCAACGCGTAAGTCTGCGGCACATTTTTGGCATCAAGCCCGGCCACCGCAGCTTCAAACTCCCGAAAACTGAGTTTTCTTGCATCACACAAGGGAGACCTCGAAACACAGACGGCGTGCTCGGCATAGCCCATGGCCTTGTCTGCGAGTATTTTGATGCGCACAGGATCATCAACGAGCGCGCTAAATGCTCCATTGAGACTGGCCGCCGCGAACAAAAGGTCTTCGGAATCAGGGCTGCCACGCAAAAAGCTATCAATCATGATCAGGTAGGCGGGCACGCCCTCCCTCGCCGTATCAATATCATTGCTGTTCAGAATGCTCGACGCAAGATCATCAGCTAGCTGCGAGGTCACACCGGATACCAAGCTGCTGCATCCGGAAAGTGAGGACAAAATGATGAGTGAGGCTAAAACCCTCAAAGTGATGTTCTTCATAGTTCGTTTCCGAATCGCGTAACTTCAAAAGGCACTAATATGGCCATGAGGTGGATTACATCCCGTCAATTACATCCCGTCAATTACATTGCGTCAATTAAACATGCCCGCATGAATAGCGTCTGAACAACGAGGGGAACTCTGATCAAATGGCCATTTGGGTGAGGACGTCCAATCCAGGACAAGCGGTCCGGCGTTCCGGCTGGGCGCACATGTTTTGGTGCGGCCCGAACGCAGTAATGGCCTGTGCGGCCCGACAAATAGACTTTAACCAGAGGTTCCCTGAGGTCTGAGTGCATATTGTTCAATCAGCAGCCCGCGCACCAACGCTTAGGCAAATCCGCCAAAAAATGGATTAGCCTGCTTTTCAAAGGCCAAAGAGGTGGCTGGACCATGCCCCGTGACAACTCGCGCATCATCCGCTAGCGAGAACAATCGCTGTGTAATCGACTTTTCAATTTGCTCAAAACTACCGCCAGGCAGATCTGTGCGCCCAATGCCGAGTTGAAACAGCGTATCACCCGCGACCAAAACGTCATGATGCTCAAACCAGAAACTGACAGAGCCCGGCGTATGGCCCGGGGTATGTATCGCAACGCCTCCGCAGCAATCCAGTGAAAGATCGTCGACGATCCACCGATCGGGATCGGGAGTGTCGGTATAATCGAGTCCATACTTCCCACATTGATCCTCCAGCGCATCCCAAAGGTACTTGTCACCCTGATGCAACAACAATGGAGCACCGGTACGCTTTTTGATTTCGGCCGACGCGAGAATGTGATCCAGGTGGGCGTGGGTGTGGATAATGGCTTTTACAGTAAAGTCATTATGCTTAACTAGCGCCATAATCTTTTCAGGATCCCCGCCGGGATCAATGATCAAACAAGTTTTGGTGACTGGGTCACCAATCAGCGTAAAATTGCACTGCAGCGGACCGACAGGGAAAGATTCAAATACGACCTCACCCCGGACCTCCGGTACGTTGAACGGCATCACTAACTCCTACTGGACCCATGGAAACTGAGTGCTACAATTTACCACTCCGCAGGCCAAGTTCCTAAACTACAATAAACCTCTGGTCTGATTCGTCTGATGTTACAACGCCTTTATAATCGCCTCATTGCACTCCTCTTCATCACCTTTGTATTCGTGACCTCAACGGCATTTTTTTTGATCGCGATACTTATCTGGCTAACGACGATACTGATTGATCCGAGACTCGCTCTCTTGCACAAATTTACGTGTTTTTGGGCAAGTCTGTACATCTGGGTGATGCCTCCCTGGTCAGTCACTATCAAGGGCAAGGCGAACATCGACCCCAACGAAACCTACGTGATCGTATCCAATCACCAGTCTCTGGTTGATATTTTAGTCGCCTTTACGCTCTTCACACATTTCAAGTGGGTCTCTAAAGCGGAGTTATTCAAAATACCACTCATTGGATGGAACATGTCCCTAAACGACTATGTAAAGCTGAGACGCGGGAACACTCGAAGCATCAAGCAAATGTACTCGGCATGTGAGAAACATCTCAACGCAGGCAGCTCTGTTTACCTGTTCCCGGAAGGAACACGATCAGAAACCGGCCGTTTAAGATCATTCAAAGAAGGTGCTTTTGTGCTGGCAAAACGTCTAAACAGACCGATTTTGCCTATGGTCATCAATGGTTCCAGCGGCGCTGTGCCGAAGAACAGTATGAATTTTCACGGTAAGACCGAAGTACAGGTGACCGTACTCGCGCCAATATTGCCGGAAAGTTTCGGCGAAGAATCGCCGCGCGAACTCGCAGACAGGGTTCGCCAACTGATTGCCGACCAGGTGATACTTCCTGACTAACATCGTGGCTCAATTTAAAATTGGTTCCACGGCACTAAATCAACGTACTACGTCAGTAGTTTTAAGTCAGGATTCTAAGCTTGAGCTCTAAATTAGAGCTCTGAAACAAAGTTTTGACCTGTCGGCGCCCTACTCACGCACGAATAACACCGCGACAAACAGGAAAACCAGAACAGACCCAAAAAATATTGCCCGCGTGCTTCCCCTTAACAGCACGGCGAATGGTCATGGTCTGTTTGCACTTGGGACAATGATGCTTTTCTTGTGTGAGCAGGACCGGGTCCAGTTGATCTCTAACTTCCGCCTCAGATAGCGACAATGTCGCTGGAAACTGGAGCAGCGGCAACCCCACGTCCGTAAACGCGGCCCGAACAAAATCCTGACTCTGCTCTCCACCTTTCAGTATGAGCCCGCACACGGGCCGCAACGACGGCAGAGAACAAATGAGATACGCGATTTTGGTAGTATTCAGCCGATAGGTCGCATCGGCGTTCGATTCGACCCGGATAAAATCGGACAAAGAAACATCGCGCAACGGAACAAACGACTCAGGAAGAATCTGTTTCAATATTTCAAAGAGATGACTCGTCAGTTCATCAAAAGGTGAGCCTTTTAGCAGAAACAACGCCGGGTCGGGATGAGAGAATGCTGACACCGGGTTGGGTTCATCAACCTCTTCTGCGCTTTTTAGCGAAACAACGTTGGGGTTCATTGCGGCAAAAGCTTCTACTTTAGCTTTAAGCGGGTCTGGCTTAGATCTTTGTTGCTGATCAAAGGTCTGGAAGTCGACCATATCAACTTCCATAAAGCGCTCAACTTCGCGTTTGCGTATATAGCGAAGCCCAAAAGCCAAGAGGACAAAGAACACAAGTGTAAAAAAAAGACCAGTCATGTTGGAATTATAACAAAGCGCGAAGCTCTCGCTGAGGCTACAATACGAAACTTGAAAATTTACTAAGGCAAACTGATGACAGAAGCGGACATGGTCCTGGTTGATAAAGACAACGGTGTGGCCACGGTAACGTTGAACCGCCCCGATAACCTGAACGCCCTATCCACGGCACTGAGACAAAAACTGGCGGAAGCGTTTTTCGAGCTACGTCAGGACGAAGCCATCAGAGCTATTATTCTTACGGGTTCGGGCCGGGCGTTCACAGCTGGCTTAGACCTGAAAGAACTGGGACAAAAAGGCATGAACACTGGAGAAACCAAAGGATCCCAGACTGCCGATCTACAGGACGCCATTCGATCTGTGGGTAAGCCCGTGATTGCTGCCATCAATGGTTTTGCGATCACCGGCGGTTTTGAATTGGCACTGGCCTGCGACATCCTCATTGCTTCCTCAGAGGCACGATTCGCTGATACTCATGTTCGCATGGGCGTTGTGCCTGGCTGGGGTTTGTCCCAACGCCTGGCTGCGCTTGTCGGCGCGTCTCGGGCAAAGGAACTCAGCTTCACAGGCAACTATCTGGATGCCGAAACGGCTGAGCGTTGGGGATTAGTCAACTCTGTTCACGCACCAGCAGATTTACTGCCGTACTGCCAAAAACTTAGCCGTGACATTGTTTCTGTCAACCAGAGCACGCTAAAGGAGGTGCATCGGCTCATCGACTTTGGTTTAGAGAATACGCTCGGAGCAGGCATTGAAGAAGAACGCCGAATCAGT
>JBLIIB010000243.1:0-6815 GCA_047634795.1 Candidatus Azotimanducaceae bacterium
GCGTAGCTAGGATATTTTGCACCGTGTGTTCTGGCGCTTCGCCCGTGGTATTGATCATGACGGACGGGCCGGGCAAAGTGGGGGGGGTCGAGAATTCCGCTGCCGAGGTCCTCTTCCATTAGCTCCAGATCATTGATCTTGTGGGAATGCCGACCAGGATCATCCACCCGCCCTTTAAGCTCATCATCATCGCAGGTGAGACCCAAAAAAAGACCAATGTCACCGCCCGCTTAAGCCGCCTCGATAAATTCTGCGTAGTGCTCAAGATTGATATGTCTGTCGTATGAAAACGTGGCAATAATCCCGTCTTCATCGAGGTCCATCGCGGAGGTGAGAATATTTTGGTAGGACGTGTTTCTGAGTTCGCCGAAAATTGAGGCGTTATATCCAAATACCGATCCTAAAAGGTGGGTCAGGCTTTGGAAATCGATAAATGGAAAATCCAGTTCGCGCGCGAGTGCTCTGGCGATAGTCCTTTTGCCAACGCCTGGGACGCCGTGTAGAAAGATGAGATGCATGCACTGCTTCCTAGGTTCGATCCGTCCAGATTACTTAACCCTGTTGTTGGGTTTTCAACAACTATCGGCTTTCCTGTTGTTGGGTTTTCAACAACTATCGGCTTTCCTGTTGTTGGGTTTTCAACAACTACCGGCTTTCCTGTTGTTGGGTTTTCAACAACTATCGGCCTTTCTGTTGTTGGGTTTTCAACAACTATCGGCCTTTCTGTTGTTGGGTTTTCAACGATTATGGTGAATGTGACCGTAAAAAAAATGGTTCAACTGCCATCAAAATAATTTCACAGGTTCCCAGCCGCCGCTGAAATCCTGAGTATCTTTCCAGATAACGTCGCTATCTTGGTCCAGCATTCTCGATTTGATCGGTATGATATCGGTTCCATGAAAACCGAATGCGTCAATGTGCCCAGAATGAAAGTCGATAAGAGAATAACCCGGCCAGTGTTCGCCTTTTAGGGTCCCCGCATTGATTAGCGTGAGTTGTTGAAAATGGATTAGCGTGCGGAAATGCATGTGACCGTTAATCACAAAGCGATACGTGTCGTCATGAATCAGGCGATCCAGTCGTTTACTCCGCTCGATACCCATTCCTTCTGTTCCCGGCCAGATTTTGCGTAGATCGTCATCTTCGATGCCGTGGCATAGCATGAGATTACCGCGGACGGTTGGCACACAGATCTGTGTCGGTAGGGTTGAGAGGTAGCTTCGGGAATGGTCCTCTCTGTCGTCGATGAAATGTGCGTTGGGAATGTGGCGAGCCTTGTCCTCCAGAATCCACCGGTCGTGGTTACCTCTCACGGTTTGTACGTTAGCATCAACGAGAAGTTCAATGCATCGGTCCGGACAGCCCTCTCCATCGACGATATCCCCTGTGCAGACAATGGCATCGACCCCTCTCTGCTGCAGGTCCTTGATGGCAGCGGCCAATCGGTGGTCTTCTGCGTGTACATCACCTATCACGCCCAGGCGTGAGACTACAGCTGAGCCTGTCACATTCATTCTGATCCTAATTGCAGCGTGCTTTGAATAATTTCAAGTCTCTTGGAGGCGTGTGTGCATTCCAGAATGGATTGCATGGTGTCGGAGTCAAAGCGCAGCATTTGAAACAGTTGGAAGGAAAAGTCAGAGGCCGGCATGTTGAGCCAATGGTCGCTATCGAATTGGGCGAGTTGTGCAGGGCTTTGCTGACCAATCAGGTTGAGTATTCGCGATGTAATTTGGCGTTGTAGCGAATTCGTAGCATCCAGCGGTTCCTCGTCATCAATGACTTCTTCACAGGAAACGATCCGGTAGGGTAGCGTTTGCACTTCGCCAACTTTCTTCAGGCGGGTTGTCATATGAATATTGATATAGACCCGGCCATCAGAGGTTGTTTCGATGAGTTCGCACTGCCCGGCTGTAAAAACAGGCGCTGTCTCATAGGTAGCCTGATTTGATTTTAGGGCGTCCTGCATGGTTTGCCCGCTTTTTGCTGGCCTAATTTCTTTGGTCGTGTGGCTAACAGCGATCATCCTCTCTTGTTCAACACAGTCACTAATCATTGTTCGGTAACGGGGTTCAAACACGTGCAGGGGTATCGTCGTGCCGGGGAAGGCTACGACATTTGGAATGGGGAATAGCGCTACTTTTTGATGTGATTCAGTCATAGTAGATTTAATGCAAAAACGTCGTTGAAACTAAAGCTTCAACGCAAAGGTTAAAAAAAACAAGCTTAGCGCGAGTTGGTGGCATGTTTTCGTTATCTGCATTGGATAACTGGGGGACAATCCGGTTTACAATGCGCGCGGGAAATAGGTTGATAAGGATGAGAGGTGTGGGATGAATTCACTGGTGTTTACGATTATAGGCGATGATCGACAAGGTGTTGTCGAACAAATTGCCAATGTAGTTAACGATCACGAGGCAAACTGGCTTGGATCTCGGATGAGTCAATTAGCGGGCAAGTTTGCTGGAATGATTGAGGTTGCCGGCGATGAGTCACAGCTTGCGGCGCTCAGCCGCGCCCTGGAGTCTCTTGAAGGCTTGAGAGTTGTCGTTGAGACTGGCGCAGGAGAGACTAAGACATCCGAGAGTACCGCTGTTGTGACGATACTCGGTTTGGACCGGCCGGGTATTGTGAGGGAAGTCTCCATGGCGCTGCGTTCGGCGTCTCTTAATGTCCTCGAGCTGACAACGAGCGTATCTCAGGCCGCTATGACAGGTGGGCTTTTGTTCAATGGGAGAGCACTGGTCGATACAGCCAATGGAGACATGGAGGAGCTTGCACAGAAGCTTGAGGAAGCGTCCCTTGAGCTGGGAGTGGATATTGAGATAGTTGAGCCTGACAACTAGGCAGTCGACAAAAAAGGCGCTTTGTTAGCGCCTTTTTTCAAGAATGTGCTGGCAGCCTTCACCGGATCTATGCCGCTTGAGGAGCACCCTTTCTTCGGGATCACGTCATCTAAGCTGTTTTGATATAAGCCATCTCACGAAAAGATATGTTTCTGAAAGGTATTTTTCTAAAAGTAGTGGTGAACCGCGCTGTTATTGCACCGTTGCAATGGACCATTCTCTGATATCTGACCGATGCATCTTCGCGAATTGAACTAAAGACATCTCGTTGCATACGACGTTCTTCTGGTCGCGTCGGTTGACGTTGAGTTCCTTTGCTTTTACTCGTATTGCTTCTCTCGATTCTAATGCGGCCATACAAAGTTGGGCAGACGCGCTATTATCGGTCGTCTTGAATTTTGTTCCATCCTGGGAGTAGTGCTCATCGGCGAGACTGCCAAAGCTGATAAGCATGCAGGGTACGATGAGCGCAATAGTGTTCTTGAATTTCATGTCTAGTCCTTTCCACTTTCTGATAGATTCGCGGCAATTATTGGTTCCGAAACCGATTTTTGTTGTCTCATCCAGACGTTCTGTCAGTACCTGAGCGGAACGCTTGATGTGACTTTTCGGGTCTCTTTTCTTCTGGTTCTGGCCTATCTAAGGTGGCTCGTTTCTTTAAAAGTCCTCGGTTCTTAAGAGGTTTTAAGGGCCTTTTCTCTTGAAGAATTTTCGAATCGCCTTAATAGAAAATTAATTTAGCAAAAAGATATCTTTATTATTGTATTTATTATGTAAGTAGATCGGGCGAAGTATATGGTAGGTATGAGAATTATAAGGATAAATGGTCGTATTGTAGTGTTTGTGTTGATGTAAGAAAATTAATATTGCGGGATAAAAGTGAAAAAGATGGACCACATTGCCGGTTTTTAGACGATTCTGGGCTTGATATCGAAAATCCGCGTGCCTATAAAAAACTCGGGCTGACAGAGGTAATTAGAGGCGGTTAGGGAAGGTTTGAAGACGCTTTTGAGTTGGCTGGGCCAGGTAGGTCATCTTCATGAGGACTTTGATGTATCCAGATCATAGCGTCTTCCGGTTCGCTGAATATGCGCAGGATGGCAGCGCCCATTGTGTTTGCAAGTTGCTCGAAGATGCCTCTTTTATTGGGACTGGGAGCCACTAGAGCGACCTTTGCCGCGGGACAAAGTTTAACCTCGCTGACCGCGAATTCGACGAACTTCATAAAATCTTGCGCCGTGATTTTAGACATGTCAGCCTGGGAGAAATCACAGATACGATGGAGCTGTGGCGTGTATTCAGGGTCGGCGATAAATATGCGAGTCGCTTTTAGGAAGGCCCCGAGGTCGGGCGACTGCTTGATGGTAATGAAAGCGCAGTTCTTCGCCGCAATAATATTGTGTTCGATCATGTTGGCCCATCCTTGGGCGGCTTGCGTGCCGTTGATTTTCACCATAGACCTTTTTGTCCGGGTTAGTAAGCGCTTAGTTCGTGATTGGTGCTTAAAGGCCACATTGCCCCGATAGAAGAAAGGCGCCTATAAGGCTTTAGAGCGCTTATATACAGATGCTATACCGACTGCTGATAGCCAGTTCGTTTGGCCAGTTCCTTTAGGCGTAGGCGATTTTTTTACAAGAGTGCCGATTGGATTGAACCACGCTAACCTTTCTGGCGTGGCATCTGTTTTTGTCGTGTGCCCTTTTTAGATTCGGGATTTTGTCATTTATCGCTATATTGATGCGGCGGTCACTACCTCTGAATCTTACGCGGCTTTGAGCCTACTGCACCTGAATCGCGTTCTACCGCTTCGTCTCTTAAACAAATTCTAACCAACTCTCTAACCAACTCTCTAACCAACTCTCTAACCAACTTTCGAATCAACTTTCGAATCAACTTTCGAAGAAGCTAATAGCGCCTGCCCATGTGTTATTGTTGCGCCGAAATTTTTCCCGGTTGGACAATGGTTATGCAAAATTTAAAAGGAAAGGTGGCTGTAGTCACCGGCGCAAGCAAAGGTATCGGAAAAGGTGTCGCGGAAGGATTGGGTGAAGCAGGATGTACTGTTTACCTCACGGGTCGGAGTACGAGCAGCGAGCAACCACCAGAGCCATTAACGATAGAAGCAACCGCGGCATCGGTTGAGGCGTTTGGCGGCAAGGCAATTCCTGTTGCTGTCGATCACAACAATGACGATCAGGTGCGGGCGCTTTTTGAACGCGTCGAGCAGGAACAGGGGCGGCTCGATATTCTGGTTAACAATGTTTACCAGATTCCGAATCCTCCTGCGATGGATAAAGGTTTTTGGGAGCATCCCGTTTCGGTATGGGACGATCAGTGTGGGGTGGGATTGCGTGGTTACTACGTCGCGTCCGTGTTCGGCGCGCCGATGATGGTGCGTCAGGGAAGCGGGCTGATTGTTAACATCTCATCCAGAGGCGGGCGAGAGTATGTGTTCAGCGCGAGCTACGGCGTAGGGAAAGCCGGTGTCGATCGAATGGCCCAGGATTTTGCGATAGAACTTAAAGAATTTGGTGTCGCCGCGCTGTCGTTGTCGCCAGCGAAAGTTAAAACCGAATTCATACTTTCGATGATCGAACAGGGGAAGATGGACGTCGACCCTCTGCTGGCGCAGTCTGTAAGGTTTTCAGGGCGAACAATAGCAGCGCTTGCGCTAGACCCAAATATTATGGAGCGCAGCGGTGGTATATTCACCGTGGCTGACATAGCTGACGCCTACGATGTTGTAGATCCTGACAAAGAGTAGGTCTTGATAAAAACCTAACCTGATAAAGGATAGTTACAGCCGAAACCACTTGAGCGAACATTCCTTGGAATGTTCGCTCAATTCAAGGGAACCTCTGACTACAGCCTATTTTTGTCGGGCCGCGCAGGCCATTACTGTGTTTCGGGCCGCACTAAAACATGCGCGCCCCAGCCTGAACGCTTGTCTCGGACCAGGCGTCCCCACACCAATACCTATTTAATCAGAACTTTCCTAGAAGTAGCTGAGCAGTCTTTAGACTGCTACGACGTTCTCGGCCTGAGGACCTTTTTGGCCATCAGTAATCGTGAACTCTACTGCCTGGCCTTCGGCTAACGTTTTAAATCCATCACCGCTGATAGCGCTGAAGTGAACAAAAACGTCAGGACCTGACTCCTGAGCAATGAAGCCAAAACCTTTTGATTCGTTGAACCACTTAACGGTGCCGGTCGTTGTTGCCATGATGTCTTCCTAGTTACTTGATAAGTTCTCGCTACCCTATCGTTTTGCGCTGAGTAACGGTTGGCTGAATGTCATACTTATACTTATGAAACCGGGAAGTTAGAGACTTCGTGCGTTGTACATAAATAGAAGAAGTACCTTCATGCAAAATTAGTATACGCAGCTTTTGACCCCTGTCACAAGCGAGTCGTCAAGGAAAAATGCAATGAACCTGCCTGATTACTGCCATTGCGGCTCAAATTCTCTTTTTTCGGAATGTTGCACTGCGATATTTACTGGTCGGCGCGAAGCGGAAACGGCCGAAGCGTTAATGCGGTCTCGATACACTGCGTTTGTGACAGGTAACGATAGTTATTTGCTACGCAGTTGGCATCCGACAACTCGCCCAGCGGTGCTTGAATTGGATGGCGATCAAAGGTGGCTCGGGTTATCTATTAAGCGAACAGAAAAAGGTCTGGCCGAAGACGAAACCGGCGTGGTTGAATTTGTTGCGCGCTACAAAATCGCGGGCAAAGGGCATCGTCTGCACGAGGTCAGCCAATTTCTGCGCATGGCGAGTCGCTGGTACTACGTTAGTGGCACTAACTAGGCGGCCCCACCCCAGCAGCGCGTTAACCTGAAAGGTTACGCGCGCTGGTTAACTACCCAGCCGTCGGTACAAACTTCATTGAAATTGAATTAACACAGTGCCGGGTGTTCTTCTCGGTGAGGCCCTCTCCGTCAAAAACATGTCCTAAATGGCCATC
>JBLIIB010000244.1:0-6812 GCA_047634795.1 Candidatus Azotimanducaceae bacterium
GGCTAGCACATCCGCCAGCGCGCTACTCGGGACAACCTTGTCTTCCCGTTTGGCGGTGAGCAAAAAACAGCCCGCGACTTCGTGTAGCAATGGCCCGTTCTGTGCTGGTGGAACCCAGCCAAAAGAAGAAGGCCTAATACCACTACAAGGTACAAAGGCTCGCTCATTGAGGGCAGCTTCAAATTGTTCGGAAGACAGCCCAAGTGATTCTGTGAGGCGATATAGGTGTGCGTTCTTGAATATCATATTGTGTTTCTTGAAGACCATCGTTCGTTGATCACGATGACAATGCCAGTATGTATGACTTTCTGCCACCAGATCAGAGCTTCCCTAGGCCGGCGGCAGTTACATCGCGAAGGACGCGTATTATACGCAAAACCTGTGGCGGTCTGCCTGTTATAATCTCGCTTTTCTTGTACTTCCATCGGATAAGTTATGTTGCAGGTTTTTGGCCTTGGCTGTGAGAGGGATCGTCGCCAGTTGTTCGGCGACGTGTCATTTTCGCTTAACGGAGGTGAACTACTCCAGGTCCTGGGTGCCAATGGTAGCGGTAAGAGCACGTTACTGCGCATACTCGCCGGCATCTACACCGATTTCGAAGGCGAGGTCGCACGCGATCTGGATAACCCGCCGGTCTATTTTGGGCATAAGGCTGGGGTTAAAAGTCAGCTCACCGTCCGCGAAAACCTGGAGTGGATATTAGCGATGAGGCGCACTCATGCTAGTGTCAAGCGCATTGAAGAGGTGCTGGCTCATCTCGCTTTGGCGGGTTTTGAGGACACGCCATGCGGCCAGCTCTCTGAAGGGCAAAAAAAACGCGTGGGTCTGGCGCGATTTTTCTTGTGTGCTGATCCCTTTTGGATAATGGATGAGCCCTTTAGCGCCATAGACCGGGCGGGTCTTGCGGCGTTAAAAGCACTGATGACCGAACACGTGCTGGCGGGCGGCGCAGTGATTTTTTCAACACATCAGAAGGTGGATTTTGATCACCCGCTTAAAAGTCTGGAACTTTAGCTCGTGACGCAGAGACAGGTAGTAACATTTTGTTCTTAGCAACCCTCAAGAGTTATCTGCGTATTCAATTCCGTAAGCCTTCGGAAATATTGAACCCTCTGGTGTTTTTCGCTGTTGTCATCAGCCTGTTTCCCCTGGGGCTTGGGCCGTCTCCGGATGAACTTCGTCAGGCAGCGCCAGCTATTGTCTGGGTGGCGGGCTTGCTCTCGACATTGATGTCACTTGATTTGATGTTTCGTACCGACTTCGATGACGGCACGCTTGATCAGGTGGCAATATCAGGACAACCCATGATTTTGTATGTCGCCGCCAAGGTTTTTGCGCATTGGTTGATGAGCGGATTGCCGCTGGTTGCGCTCATTCCTCTGGTAGGTCTGGTGTTGTTTCTGCCGGGTTCAGTCATTCTAGCGATGACCATAGGGTTGCTATTGGCGTCGCCGGCGCTCAGCCTGATCGGTAGCATTGGCGCCGCTCTGACCGTTGGTCTCCCGAAAGGTGGGTTGCTAGTCACGCTTTTGATTCTGCCACTCTATATTCCTATCCTAATCCTGGCGACGGCCATGGCGAATACCGCATTGTTGGGTGAACCCGTCATGGGTTACTACTATTGGCTGGCTGCGATATTGTTGTTGTCCATGGCGCTGGCGCCGCTGGCCAGTGCCGCGGGTCTTAGAATATCTCTCGATCAGTAGTTTCAAGATCAGGGCACTGGTTTTTACGAGGAATCGTAGCGCTCGCTGATTTTATTGATGGGTCTGGAGTTTTGTTGGTTGGTCTCTTGATGGCTGGTCTTTTATTAGTTGATCTTTTATTAGTTGATCTAAGGTTTTATCAAAAGTTCATGCTTGTGTCTGGTAGAATACGGCCCGTCTAAATCGAGTGCGTAGATGCTGAACTGGTTTCACAAATTGGGCTCGCCCCGGTCGTTTTTTGAAATAACAGGTGTGTGGCTTCCCTGGTTAGCCGGAATGTCGATCAGCCTGCTTGCGATAGGCGCTGTCTGGGCGTTGGGATATGTGCCAGAAGATTATCAGCAGGGTAATAGCGTCCGTATTATGTATATTCACGTACCGGCAGCCATGCTGGCGCAATCCGCCTATTTGGTGATGGCCGTGGCTTCAGCCGTATTCCTGATTTGGCGTATCAAGATGGCTGATATTGCCGCGTCTTGTATTGCACCGTTCGGCGCTTCGATTACTTTTCTTGCACTGGTCACTGGCGCAATCTGGGGTAAGCCTACGTGGGGTACCTGGTGGGTTTGGGACGCGCGACTGACCTCGACGCTGGTGTTGTTTTTTCTTTATGCCGGGGCGATCGCTCTGCGCGCCGCCATGGACAATCGACCGAATGCTGCGCGAGCCTGCGCGCTCCTGGTGTTGGTTGGCGTGGTCAACCTACCTATTATTAAGTACTCCGTAGACTGGTGGTACACCCTGCATCAATCGGCCAGCTTTTCGCTGACAGAAAAGCCCGCGATGCCCATAGAGATGTGGGCGCCCTTGTTGTTCATGGTGATCGCCTTTTACTTTACCTTTGCCACGATCGCGATCCTCCGTATGCGCAATGAGATATTGTTGCGCGAACGAAAATCCGATTGGGTCAGGAACTGGGTCATGATGCAATGACGATGGAATCCCTTAACTCGTTTTTTTCGATGGGTGGTCACGGTTTGTTCATCTGGTCCGCCTACGGAATAACCCTTATCGTACTGAGTATAAATGTTTGGTTACCTCGCCTGTCTCGCTCGAAATTTATTCGAATCGAAAAGGCCGCATTAAAGCGTGACGCCAAGAGAGGCAGCGAATGAAATTTGGAACAATGAAACCTCATCGTCGCAATCAGTTGCTGATCGTGGTGTTTGTTATTGCCTCAGCCGGGGGTGCTACTGCCTTCGCGATGATGGCCTTGAATGAAAACATTAATCTTTTTTATTCACCCGCGCAGGTCGCGGCGGGCAAAGCGCCGGTCGGGCGCACGATCAGAGTCGGTGGGATGGTTGTTGAAGGATCTGTTGTCCGCTCTACCGAGGACCTGTCGGTGAGCTTTTTGGCCGGTGACATGAAATCCGCTGAAATTGAAATTCACCACGTGGGCATTCTTCCTGACCTGTTCAGGGAAGGGCAGGGTATTATCGCCCGCGGCGAATTTAATGAATACGGAGTATTTATCGCAGCAGAGGTCCTGGCCAAGCACGATGAAGAATATATGCCGCCAGAAGTTGCGGCAGCACTGGCGGATGCACATCAAGGCGCGCTCCCGAAGGATGTTGCCAAAGCGCCGACGAGAGGGATGCCGAGATGATTCCCGAATTTGGTCAGTTTGCACTCGTTTTAGCGCTGGGTCTCAGTATCTGCCTTGCCACCCTGCCCGCATTGGGTGTTTGGCGGGGTGAACATCTTTTGATGCGTTCGGCGCCTGCGTTGTCTGCGGGTGTTTTTGTTTTCCTGCTCTTCAGCTTCATCTGTTTGCTAAACGCGTTTTTAGAAAACGATTTTTCCGTAGCGTACGTCGCTAACAACTCCAATTCCGCGTTACCGTTGCAATACAAGATCTCTGCAATCTGGGGTGCCCACGAAGGATCGTTCCTTTTGTGGACTCTGATTATGGGAGGATGGACTTTGGCGGTCGCTACGATGAGCGGCAGCCTGACATTGGACATGAAAGCGAGAGTTTTGTCTGTCATGGGACTGCTCAGCGTTGGTTTCATTAGTTATCTGCTGTTTGCGTCCAATCCCTTCGATCGAAACCTGCCATTTTCCCCGCCAGATGGTTCTGATTTGAACCCGCTGCTTCAGGATTTTGGTCTGATTGTTCATCCACCCATGCTCTATATGGGATACGTTGGGTTTGCGGTTCCGTTTGCATTAGCCATTGCGACTTTGACAACCGGCAGGCTGGACGCCGCGTGGGCCAGATGGTCACGTCCTTGGACTAACGCTGCCTGGGCATTTCTCACCATTGGAATCACACTCGGAAGTTGGTGGGCCTACTATGAATTGGGATGGGGTGGCTGGTGGTTCTGGGATGCTGTCGAAAACGCTTCTTTTATGCCCTGGCTGGTCGGTACGGCTCTAGTTCACTCGCTGGCAGCGACAGATAAACGCGGTGTCTTTAAGAGCTGGACGGTGCTGTTGGCTATTTCTACCTTTTCTTTGAGTCTGCTGGGCGCCTTCCTGGTTCGTTCCGGTGTACTGACGTCTGTTCACGCCTTTGCCGTAGATCCGACCCGTGGGGTCTATATTCTGGCTTTCCTGGTGCTGGTGATCGGCGGCTCTCTGACGCTCTACGCGTTTAAAGCATCCGGCATTAAGAGTACAGCCAGTTACACATGGACTTCCCGGGAAGCAATGCTCCTGATCAACAACCTGTTACTAGTGGTCGCCACGGCAGCGGTGCTGCTCGGTACGCTTTATCCGCTGGCTTATGAGGTTGTCACCGGTGGGAGCAAAATTTCTGTTGGACCGCCCTATTTCAACCGGGTTTTTGTTCCGATAGTCACACTGCTGTTTGTAGCGATGGTGTTCAGCCCGTATTCTCGGTGGCGAAAAACTTCAACGGAGATACTGTTTAAACAACATTGGCCTTATCTCCTGGCGGCCCCGTTCGTTGTGATTGCCATCAGTCTTGCCGTAGGCGCTGCCATGGACTTCATCGTCGTCGGTATGGAAACACTCGGACTCTGGATATTTTTCTTGCTGGTACGAAACTGGTGGATAAAAAGTAGCGGCGGTTCCCGCAAGTTGTCAGCTTCCTATTTTGGCATGATGCTTGGCCATGCAGGGATTGCGGTTACGATCCTCGGCGTAGCGGTCACGATCTATAATTCCGACGGGCGCGATGTGCGAATGGTGCCGGGTGAGTCGTTGATGCTTGATGATTATCAATTTGAATTTATTGCGATGCGCAAAGTTCAAGGGCCGAACTATATTGCTGATCAGGGTGAATTTAGAGTGAGTCAGAATGGAGAATTTGTCGCAACGCTTAAGCCCGAGAAACGATTTTATTCCGTATCGCAGAATGTGATGACCGAAGCGGATATGGACCCTGGCTTCTTCCGGGACATCTACGTTGCTCTCGGTGAGCCGGTGGGCGATACCGCATGGGCGGTGCGTGTTAACGTGAAGCCTTTGGTGAGGTGGATTTGGCTTGGTGGGCTCATGATCGCGGCTGGAGGCTTCACCACACTGTTTGATCGGAGATACCGAGCGAGACGACAACGTGTTGCAGACTCAATTGAGGGCGTGCCTGCGTGACTGCTTCGGGGCCGGTTTCGCTTAACAAAAGGTTGCTGATTCCTCTTTTGGTTTTTGTGCTTCTGGTGGTTTTTCTGGCGTTGGGGTTCCGACTTAGTGATCCTCACTTGCTGCCGTCTGTGTTAATCAACAAGCCCTTCCCCGACTTTGCGTTGAAGGACCTCCATGATGAAAATACAACGCGTACACGAGCAGACCTGGTAGGAGAAGTCTCGCTCGCGAACGTCTGGGCGACCTGGTGCCCTAATTGTATTCTTGAGCACCCGGTTCTTATGCGAATCAGTCAGGAAGAAAATATCCGTATTTACGGCGTTAATTATAATGACGAAAACGCTAAAGCGATTCGATGGCTGGAGCGGCGAGATGATCCCTATCAGTTCAGTCTTGTTGACGACAAAGGTACCCTCGCCATTGATCTTGGTGTTTATGGGGCGCCTGAAACTTTTGTGCTTGATCGCGAAGGTGTCATTCGATTTCGCTATGTCGGCCCGGTGACAGAAAATGTTTGGCGGGAAACGCTCTCGCCAGTGGTAGAACTCCTGCGCGCGGGTTCGTCATGATGCCCCAATTGCTGCTGCTGCTCATGTTATCAATGCCGGGATGGTGCCTGGCTGCTATTGACGCCTACCCGTTTACTGATCCCGAATTGGAGGTCAGGTACGACAACCTCATCGCTGAGTTACGCTGCCCACAATGCCTGAATACAAATTTGGCGGGGTCGGATGCAATGATTGCTCAGGACCTGCGGCGTGAAGTTCACAAGTTCTTGCTTGAGGGCAAGTCTGATCAGGAAATTCTGGATTTTATGTATGAGCGGTATGGCGATTTTATTTTGTACGAACCCAGAGTAAGCATGGGTACGATGGCGCTATGGTTTGGGCCGCTGGCTTTCCTGGCCCTGGCGGGGTTGATTTGGTTTCGGCTCACTCGTCGCGAGCTTAAAAATGTTGATCTCTCCGATGAGGACCGACAACGAGTTGACGCAATCCTGGCGGGGTCTGATCAAAAGTGATGTTTTGGCTCGTGGTATCGGTGTTGGGTTTGGTTGCCAGTCTCTTCGTGGTGATGCCTTATTTTTTGCGATCGAACCGCGTCATCGACGATAGAAACGAATTGAATGTGGATCTATATCGAGATCGCGTCTCGGACATCCATGATAGCGATGCTGATAATCCTGATACGTTAGAACTCGAAGCCAAAATGGCTTTGCTGGAAGACACTGTTCTTGAAGATAGAATCTCTGAAGTCCACTTGTCTCAAAATAAGGGCCTTGAACCTGAGACAGATGTCGGTGAAGTCTCTTATAAGGAAGGCTCCTTCAAATTAATGCTCGGCTTTGCGATAGCGATACCGTTTTTTGCGCTTTTTGTTTACCACGAAGCGGGTCTTAATCAGGGTGCCATTCCTGATGTCCTTATCGCTGAATCATTAGAAAGGCTGTCGCCGGAAGATCAGGAAGGTTATCTCAAAGCGACAGAACTTATTGCTGACCGGCTGGAATCGAAGCCTGATGATGCAGATCTAAAGTTCCTGCTCGCCAGTGCA
>JBLIIB010000245.1:0-6777 GCA_047634795.1 Candidatus Azotimanducaceae bacterium
GGCGACAGCTACGACGAAGAAATCATGATGCAATACCTGCGACAACACGCGCGGGACCTGCCGTTGGAATTAGTCATGTTAAGACAGAATTTGTCCGGCAAACGTATGGCGATTGGGTTGGTACTACGTGCCATGTCTAGACGCGGCATCAGTAACGATAACCTCGTGATCTTTATGGACGGCGATGCTGTACTCGCCCCAGGCATCCTTAGTCGTTGTTGCCCACTCTTTGAAATCGACCCGGAATTACAAGCCATGACCACCGACGAAGAGGTGATCTGTTTTGGCCCGGCATGGATGCAATCCTGGCTTACGATGCGATTCGCCCAGCGTCGCATCGCCATGCAATCCCATTCGCTATCCAACAAGATACTCACGCTGACCGGACGCATGTCGATATTTAGAGTGCACCACTTACAACAATAAAAATTCATTCGCATGCTTGAAGCAGATCATCTTGAGCACTGGCTCTGGGGCAACTTTCGCTTTCTATCCGGCGACGACAAAAGTACCTGGTACTACATGCTGACCCAGGACGCCAAGATGCTCTATGTCCCGGACGCGCTCGCCTAAACCATAGAAGAAGTTGATGGTTCAGGGATTGAGCGGATGACCCAAAACTTCAGACGCTGGTCAGGGACTATGCTGCGCAACGGTACCCGGTGTCTGCAACTCGGCCCATAGGAAAGTTGGCTTCTTCATCTGGTGATGTCTCCTCGATCATTGACTGGCCATGTGGACCATGCTGGTCAGTCCAATTCTTGCGTTGAGCGTCACGCTAGTCCACGACATCAATTACCTGATCGGGTACTTCATCTGGGTCTCGATCTCATGCATGGCGTTATCTCTTTTTTTGTTCCGCTACAGTTCTAGCGTGCATATGGAGTGGCCATTCATTTTGTACTTCAACCAACTACTCAATGCTTCGGTCAAGGTCTGATGATGTTCGCCGGCAACTGATACAAAGCGAGGCACCGTTAAACGCCCAGCGAAACCTCATTGATGAAAAAACCAGCGGGCTTGAACAACTGACAATGGAGCGCGCATTGTTTCTCGCGGAACTCAGGCAGCAGGCCAATCAATAACGGACAGAGGCTGCATCGGCCCTGCCGGAGATCGAGAGTCGCATTGAGCGCCTTCAACTCCAGGTATCTAACGCGACGATCGTCAGCGACTATCCAGGCATCGTCACCAACGTCAAACACAGATCCGCCAGGGGCACCATCGCACCAGGGGAACCACTCATGCATATCGTTCCATCGGATGAATCTTTTGTCGTGGAAGCACGGTTGAGCACGAACGATATCGAACAGGTCTACCTTGGCCAACAAAGCAGAATTCGACCATCCGCATTCGATGCACGTACAACCGCATTGACCGACGGCGAAGTCGTCTCGATTTCCGCTGACAGGCACCAGGACGCGGACGGTTATTACTATCAAGTAGAGCTTAAGGTCAGTGAATCAGCACTGAGCACCAACCCCAGTTACATTTGGCGACCGGTATGTCCGTAGAGGTGTTCCTGATCACAGAAGAACGATCCGTACTGACGTACCTCTGGGCACCCTTGGCACGTGGTTTGAACCGACGCCCGCGAGAATCCTGACCGATGCGGTTTCGACCCGGATCACTATTGATAAGCCGGATTCTTCCCGGCTTTTTTTAAATCGCGCGGCCGGTTCATCGCGAGCCCTCTCTGCATTGAATCGAACTGCACCACGTTGAGCGAGTCCCTAACCAGGCTAAGCCTGATTGCGCTTAACCACATTGACCCAAACAAAATTAGGCTTCGCCCTCACCCGAGTTTCATTTCGCAATTTTGCTCGCAGCGGGCGTTGCAATTTGCAATTTTCGAAAACGTCGCTCTCTGAAAACACTAATTAGCACCTATATTTCAATGACTTACAAGTTGGCACGTCGGTTGCTATCTTTTAGGCATGTACTAAATACAAAGATTCTGGAGTGGCGAACATGAGCACAATCGAATCAGTGTCACCTTTTAAAAACACAACAATCCCGGGATGGTCTCCTGACATTGTGCCTCGCGTATTGCCGACAATCAGCATATTTGGGCTGGGTTATGTGGGCGCTGTCAACGCGGCATTTTTTTGCCATATCGATCATAACGTGATTGGCGTGGACATCGATACCAGCAAGGTTAAGCACATCAACGACGGTACATACCCCATCGTTGAAAATGGTCTCGGTGAGTTGCTCATGGCAGCACATGACAACGGAAACCTCTCTGCCACGCAAAGCGCTGACTTCGCCATCGCTAATTCAGATATTTCGGTTGTCAGCGTTGGCACACCCAGCAAAGAAGACGGCGGCTGTGACACACGTTACCTCGGGGCCGTCAGCGAGGAAATTGGTAGAGCGCTCGCAGAAAAAGATAGCTATCACCTGGTGATGTACCGCAGCACCGTGCCACCAACCACAACGCGAGAAATCATGATTCCGATTCTGGAAGCAGCATCCGGGAAAACTTGCGGCGAAAGTTTTGGTGTTTGCATCAAACCTGAGTCCCTTAGAGAAAGTACCGCCATCGAAGATTTTTATGAGCCACCCAAAACCGTCATCGGCTCAACCGATGATCGCGCAGCAGATACCGCTAAATCACTCTACGAAAATGTGGTCACGGGAGAACTCATCGTTACAGAACTCGAAGTCGCAGAATTTGTGAAGTATGTCGACAACACCTGGCACGACTCTCAAAGTCGTTTTCGGTAACGAAATCGGCCGGGTATGTAAGTCAGTCGGTGTCGATAGTCACAAGGTCATGGATATTTTTTGCAAGGACACGAAACTGAATCTTTCACCCTACTATCTCAAGCCCGGGTTCGCGTACGGCGGTTTTTGTTTACCGAAAGACACGCGCGGCCTTAACGCTCTCGCCAATCAACACGGCGTAGAAGTCCCCGTTTTGCAACATATCGCAGCGAGTAACGATGCACACATCGATCACGCAGTTGAACAGATAACTCGTCTGGGCAAAAAGCGCATCGGTGTAATGGGTGTCACTTTCAAGGCTGGTACAGATGATCTTAGGGAGAGCCCATCGATTGAACTGATATCACGACTTGAAAAGTTGGGTTACCAGATCTCGGTGTTTGATCCTAACCTCGTGTCATATCCACTCCATGACACCGACTACACCCAGGCCAACAACGCAGCAACAGCATCACGACTCGGCAACATTAATTGCAGCAGCGCCGAAGAACTCATATGGCGGTCCGATGCGCTCGTAGTCGCCAACGCCGACAAAGCATTCCGACGCATCGCCAAAGAAGCATCACTGCAAATGCCTGTGATTGATCTGGTACGCATCGTAGAACCTAACGGAAACAAGGGCTACCAAGGCATTTGCTGGTAGTCGCCAGAACTGACTGAACGCGAACATCTAAACACTTAACTAAACATTTAGCCCAACCAAACAACAGCGCAGCACAACCGCCTAAAAACCAGGGAGAACGATCATGCAAAATATCACACCAGTCATACTTTGTGGCGGCAACGGCACAAGACTTTGGCCAAAATCAAGAAAGGCTACGCCCAAACAGTTTCAACGGCTTTTTAGTGACCTCGGCATGTTTCAGGACACACTCAAGCGCGTAAGCCATCTGGGAGAGCCCATTATCATCACGAACGAAATGCAACGGCTTGAAGTTGCTGCGCAGCTCAAAGAGATGAACGTTAAAGCGAAAGTTGTCGTGGAACCCGAAGGCAGAAACACAGCACCCGCGATTGCGGTGGCCGCAGAAATGGTCATCAATCGTTTCGAAAACGGCGTCATGGTCGTTCTGCCTTCTGATCATCAGATTGCGGACCAGGATGCGTTTCGCCGGGCAATGAATGTGGCCATCACGAGTGCTCGCGTGAAAAAACTCGTTACCTTCGGGATCAAACCGACACGACCCGAAACGGGATATGGCTATATCAACGTTGAGTCGGAATCTGCGCTAGCTGCGCCCGTTAAACAATTTGTTGAGAAACCGGACCTAAAAACGGCAAAACACTATCTCCAGAAAGGCAACTATCTGTGGAACAGCGGCATGTTCGTGTTCAAAGCCAGTACGCTGCTGGAAGAACTCACACATTTTGAACCGGAGTTAGTCGCGCTCACTCACCGGGCGTTATTCAATGCGGATTCGGATCAAAATTTTACCTTCCTTGAGGCTGCAACTTTTGCCCAGGCGCCTAATATTTCGATCGACTACGCCCTAATGGAGAGAACATCACGCGCCTGCTGCGTAAAGCTGGATGCTGATTGGAACGACCTTGGTGGCTGGATGTCTGTCTGGCAGGAATCAACCCAGGACGCTCAAGGCAATTCGGCTAGCGGCGACGTCGAGATAATAGAGAGCAAAAATTGCTTGATCGAAGGCAGTAACCGACTCATCGCTACGATTGGTTTGGAAGATTTGGTCGTGATCGATACGCCGGACAGCCTGCTCATCGCTCACAAAGACAAATCCCATCTCGTCAAAGATGTCGTGGCGCAATTAGAAGCAGAAGACCGAACCGAACATCTGTTGCAAAAAATCGTTGAACGGCCCTGGAGGTCTTAAAAATCTATAGACAATGGCGAGCGTCATCAGGTGGAGCACATCATTGTGCGGCTCGGTGAAAGACTGTCCAAACAAATGCATCATTATCGCGCAGAACACTGGGTCGTGGTGTCAGGTACTGCGGAAGTCGAAATTGATGGACAAACGCACATGCTATCTGAAAACGAATCATGCTGTATCCCAACAGAGCCGGTTCATCGGCTCACCAATCCGGGGAAGGTAGATTTACATCTCATTGAAGTACAAAGCGGCAGCTATCAGGGAGAAGATGACATTGTGCGCTTTGAAAATATTTACGGGAGGCTAGCCTAAAACAAACACGTCGACCGGGTGTAAGCAAGATGCCGGGACTTACCCCCGCTCGGCATCTTACTCATGCTACTTCTAGCACCGTTATTTCCAGAACAACTTTTTAAAGCCGAACTTTTTCAACCACAACTTTTTCCGCCACAACTTTTTCTTCCACAATCAGGCCTGATACTTCAGGCGGCCCGAGACCTCACAAGCTCTTTGGTCAATACTCGCCGAACCATGGGCTCGAAATCTTCTACTGACATCGAATCGTAGGTTTCATCGAACGCCGGCATGTCATATTTCTCAATAAACTCTCGGGTGTGTTCGTAATGGGGATTGTCTTTATGGGCATCCCGCGCATTTTTGTTAGCGCCAATGTGTTCAAAGTAGTAATAGCCCTGAAACACGGTGTGATTCGCCAAGAGCCAAAGATTCGCTTCTGACACGAACGGCTTCAGAATGGCTGCTGCGATCGCGCCATGGTCGTAGCTCCCCAACGTATCGCCAATATCGTGCAGCAATGCACAAACCACGTATTCTTCGTCACGACCGTCTCGGTGCGCACGAGTCGCGGTTTGCAGGCTGTGTTCCAGTCGATCTACGTTAAACCCGCCGAAATCACCATCGAGCATTCGCAGATGGGTCAGTACTCTGTCAGGTAACCCGTTCGCGTATTTAATCGCGTTCTCGATGATTAACTGTGTGTCTTCTTTCGTACATTCGTCAAATCGACGAAAAGCCGCTCTATTCTCGCTCATGCGTGATGCTCCTAATATTAATACGCCCAATATTCCTTCGATTGGCGTCAGGAATCAACGGGAAAACGCAAAATCTCGCCGAGTTACCTCAACGGACATCGCTGATAAGGTCGTGTCACCGACCGGAAATGCGGCTCTGCGAGAACTGAGACCATTGAGAGAACTGATATGACAAAGGAAACACCGCCTACCGGCATCGAGTTAACGCCGCTAAACGACGAGTTCCGCGAGAATCCCTACCCTATTCTGGCTCGGCTAAGAGAAGGCGCACCCGCCTTCCAGGATAAAAAACTGGGCCGCATGATCTACACCAAACACGACGATGTAAAAACTATCCTCAGGGTCCCGGACATGTAGAGCGACCCCAGAAAAGGGAACCCCGGCACATTCACTCGTGAGTTTCTTGGCAAGAATCTATCCGCGACCGATCAGCCGTCGATGCTTTTAATGGATGAACCCGACCATCGACGACTGCGCTCACTCGTAAGCCACTCATTTACCCCGGCCGCCGTAGAACGTTGGCGACCTCGAACGCAGGCGGTCGTTGCTCGCGTGCTTGACAACATCATTGATAACGAATTCGATATCATTGCGGATTTCGCAGGTCCTATCCCGACGATCGTGATTGCAGGGATGCTTGGGGTCGATCCCGCCATGCAGGATGATTTCAAAACCTGGTCGGACACGTCTGTCATTTCCGCCTTCAACCCCTTCGCCACCAAAGAACAAGAGGCCGCCAGTGCAAAGGCCGGTCGTAACCTACATGAGTTTTTCGAACAGGAAATCAATAAGCGCCAAACAAACCTGGGCGACGACCTACTCTCAGACATGATTCGCGCCGAAGAAGAGGGCGAAAAACTCAGCGTCGAAGAAATCATCACCCAGGCAAACCTCCTGTTGATTGCAGGCAATATCACCACCACAGATCTGATCGGCAACGGCAACGGCGTTAAAGCATTGCTTGATTACCCCGAACAATGGGAAAGCCTCAAAGCTGACCCATCGCAAATCAAGAACGCCGTTGAAGAAATGCTGCGTTTTGATTCGCCCGTTGTTAATTCAGGACGCATCGCCAAGCGACCGGTCGAACTTGCGGGTTGTCCGGTTGTAAAAGGCGAATCATTAAGCGCGTCGCTAGCAGCCGCCAATCACGATCC
>JBLIIB010000246.1:0-6712 GCA_047634795.1 Candidatus Azotimanducaceae bacterium
GACTTCGCATAAGCGCGCAACGCGTGCCTTCGGCCAAGTGCCCTTTGCCATTTTCCAGGATGCGGCAGGTGCGAGAGCCAAACCTTAGGTTCTAAGGCAACGGTTTTCTTCTGGAGCGCCTTCGGATACGCGCGAGTTGGCCTGATTGATTGTTGCGCCTCAAGCGTCCATTCAAGTAGCGAGAGATATTCGCGAAGGCTATAGCCACTCCCGACTAGTACGTCAGGGCGATTGAAGCTTACTAAATGAGCGTCGATATTCGTTTCGAGCGTACGTTTCCTAGCAGAAGTGTGGTGCGCATCGGAGACCCGAGTGGCAATATTGGCCCTCATCGGGTTCAGGTCGACGTAAACCATACATGCGAGTAAGGAAACTTCATCTAGTATTAGTTGGGATTTAAACCTGCCTTCCCAAAACCGGCCTTTGCATTCATCTTCATTGTTGGCGAGTCGTGCAATGGGCTCATTGAGACAACGCATAACCCAGGAAAGAGATCCTAACCGCTCTCTCAATGTTGCCATCTTTTCAGTGTCGAACTCGACTGATTGTGGCTGGTTTTTGAAAGTACTAGCTCTGCTATCGTTTTGTTTCGGGAAGAGAGAGCGCCATTTCTCGACAACGGTTTCATCGTTCCAGCTACTTACCCTGGCAGGGTCGATAGTTAGTATCAGGTGGTAGTGATTGGACATTACCGCGTAGCCCAATAGATCGATCGCGAAAATTTTAGATAGTAGATGGACTCGATCCTCTATCCATTGTCTTCTGTGGTCGAAATTGTCGCCGTTGTCTGGATTGATGCCGCAAAGATACGCCCGTCGGACGCAGCGAGAAGTGATGTGGTACGTCCCGCCGTTTGGATCTAGAAGGTGAGCGCGCGGATAAGTCATTAGGAAAGGGTAAGCTCTTAATCAGTCAACTGTTGAAGGCTAATTGCTCCCCGGTCCGTCATCTATCTGTGATCATAAGTGTAAGCGTGAACTGCGCGACTGTTAGTTGGAAGCCGTACACGATCTTTGAAAACGCAGACCTCCCAATGAAGTCCCGAAATACACCTTGAGTTGATTGGTGGTCAGGAACGCAAAAACCAATCTATCAGTGCAGGATTCTCTGTTCTTGCGTACGTATGCGAAAGCCCTTCGATGGGTCTGAATGTCAGATTGGCGCCTGCCGCGTCTAGTTCCGATTGCGCCATGTAAGCTGCTTCAATTGGAAACATCCAATCCACGGTCCCATGGACGAGATAGATGTTTCGATCATGGGCGAATTGAATATTGCCGTTCATACTGATTTCTGGATGTAAAACACCAGAAAACGGTGCCAGGTGGGTAAATGGAGAGTTTTCCTGCAAGCCTGCCAATAATGTGTAGGTGCCGCCATCAGACATGCCCGTCAACAAAATGTGCTCACGGTCGAGCGAAAAATTACTCGCAACAAATTCGAGTGTATTGAGTAACACTGAAAGATCGCGCTCTTCGCCCATCAAAGACCAAGTGTCTTGCTGCGATGTCGGCGCTAGTACCATAAAACCGCGTGTACGTGCCTCTCTCAGCCATGCCCAGAGAAAGTCTGCGCCATGGCCAGTGCCTCCGTGAAGCGCAACAACCAGCGGTGTGTGTTGAGTGGTGTCCAGATACTCTGGCACGTAAAGACTAAACCCACCTCTTGAATCTCGCTCATTAGCCGCGTGCATGACCCCAACGCGTTCGCCTTCGTGATCATGGTTCAGTTTTTCCAGCAGCGGGGCGTTCTCTCGAGCGTGGGTTTCCAGAAAATACTGACCTATTGGTTTCAATATATTGGCAACGGGATAGAGGATTTCTTGTGCACGAATCTGAGCGCGCATCCCAAGCATTGCGCTCATTGTGTCACCTTGGGCATTGGTTATGCTGTTACACGCACGCAGTGAATACGTTGCCGCTTGCTTTAGATGGCTCCCAAACTTCTCCAGATGTTCTGGGAAAGCTAAGATATCGAATGGCTCAAATACGCGCGTCAATTCTTCCTCAAAAGGGCTGATGAAATCTGATAATTGATCAAGGTGAGGAGGGTGGAAGTTTCGCTGAACCTGCTCGAAGGCCTCCATGGTTGTCAGTAATTGAGGTGTCAGGAGGGTGATGCCAGTTAGAAGGTCGTCATCGTTCGATGTCATTGTTCTTGGGTGTCCTGAAATAAGTCCTGAATAGTGGGTGTCCTGAAATTAGGTCCTGAAATAAGTCCCTGAATAGTGGGTGTCCTGAAATTATCCTGAAATAAGTCCTGAATAGTGGGTGTCCTGAAATTAGGCGGTGGGTGTCCTGAAATTAGGCATAGAATTAGAGACTATACGGGAATGCCGGGGAGAGAAGAAATAGACAATTACACGCGCCATGTGCCGCCGCCGTGCGACGAGATAGTGGATGTCCTGTATTCGGATGAGGATGTGCTGGTGGTGAGTAAGCCGGCGGGGTTGCTGAGCGTGCCGGGGCGGTATGTCAAGGATTGTGTGTTGAGCCGGATGTTGGTTGACTATCCACGGGCGCGAATCGTTCACCGGCTGGATCTTGATACTTCTGGTTTATTGATTCTTGCAAACTCGGATCTGGCGACGCGCGATCTCAATCGACAGTTTCGTGAGCGTGTCGTGAAAAAGACCTACGAGGCTCTTGTTTTTGGAGAAGTTGAAACCGAGCAGGGTGAAATCACAGCGTCGATCATCGCGGACTGGGAAAACCGGCCCAGACAGCGGATCGATGATCAAGGCAAGTCAGCGGTAACGCGATACCAAGCGCTTGATGCCAATAGGAGTCAGTCCCGGCTGCGACTTACCCCCATTACTGGTCGTACTCACCAGCTTAGGATTCACCTCGCCTGGATCGATCACCCGATTCTGGGTTGCGACCTTTATGCTCATCAAGCAGCGTTTGAATCATCAGATAGGCTTTGTCTACACGCATCTGGAATCGAATTTGAGCATCCACGGTCAGGCGAGTGGATGACGTTCGAGAGCACCGTACCGTTCTAGAAGACTTACTTTTTAGAACGGTACCAACGAATAAGTGCTCTGCTCTAAAGAAGCAACGATTCTAGAGAAGCTTCCGCCTAACCACGTCGGAGGCGCTTTTTCTTATTCTGCACGTAGTCCACCAGAATATATTCGCCCAGATTGTGTGGCTCAGCGTAGAAAATTCTGCCTCCGTTAATTTTGCCCATCTGTTCGACAAACGCTTTTAGATAATAACTCTGGTCCAGCATGAACGTGTTAATCGTTATGTTCTTGTTAGTGCAACTTTTGACAGCGCGAAGCGTCTTGCTGATGGTCGTTGGCGTGGGCGGATAGGCGAAAATAGGTCTGCCATTTTCAAGATGTGCCGTCGGCTCCCCATCGGTAATCATCACCACCTGCTTGGTGCCTTGCTTGTGCTTCGCTAACAACTTTTCTGCGAGGATCAATGCGTGTTGCATATTCGTACCCAAAAGATGGTCGTCGTACTTTAGGTAGGGCAGATCTTGCGCCTTAATTTCTTTGGCATATGCAGAAAACCCGAGCACATACAGACTGTCCCTTGGATATGAGGACGAGATCAGATGATGCATCGCCATGGCCACTTTTTTTGCTGATTGAAAGGACCCTCGAAGCGCCATGGACCATGATAGATCTACCATAAGCACCGTCGCGGTTTGAGTGATCATCTCGCTGCGATAAATTTCAAAATCATCGGTTTTAAGTTTGACCGGTGATCCTGGCCCTCCCCGGTCAATCGCATTCCTGATCGTCCTTGGCATATGTAGATGAAAGGGATCGCCAAATTCATAAGGCTTTGATTCCTCAATCCGCTCGCCGAAACGACCTTCCTCTGGAATGGCGTGATTGCCAAGGCTTTGCTTTTTCAGTTTTGAGTAAATCTCACCCAGCGCTTTTTCGCCGAGGCTGCGAGTTCCGCGTGGTGTTAACTCGAATTTATTCCCGTCTTTTGAGACGTAGCCAGCCTCTTCCAAAATCTCGAGCATCTTCTTCATTTCTTCGAAGTTTTCGAGCGCCTCATCCCCGAGGAGTTCCTTCAGTATGTCGGCATCAATGTTGTCCATCTTCCCGTCGTACTGTGCGCGCTGGATCTGCTGTTCAAGCTGATCCAGTTCCGCCATTTCTCGCATCAGTTCCATGGCTGCCATGAGATCAATCTCTTCGTTGCCAGAAAAATCATACTGACGACCCTCAGGATTCAGAAAGTCGAGCTCTTTGGCGAGTTTGGCCAGTTCTGCTTCGAGTTCCGGGTCACCAAACTTGCCCTGCATCATTTCCTTTAGCTCTTGCTGTTGTTCCGGTGACATGGAGTTGAGCAGAGATTGTGTGGCAGCCATTTGCTGGCGCATTTGTTCTAGTAATTCGTCTAGGCTGGACGGCGGGTCGTCGCCGAACATGTCGCCATATTTGGCCATGAATTCATCGAATCCGGGGTCTTCACCTGCGATCCTCCGGACCAGCATCTCGTTCAGGTCGCGCACCATGTCTTTCATGCGCTCAAGGTCTCCATCCGACATCTCGTTGAGCATATTTTCGATGTCCTTAAAAAAGGACTGGGTCATGGCTTTACGAAGCTGGTCGACCAGCTTTAGGAATTTCTTCTGTGCATCTGTGTTGAGGAATTCATATCCCTGTAGGGCCTTCACCTTACCCGCGGTATCAGTTGGCAGATTGCGGATAAAGTGCTTATTGGTTTCGCCAATGTTACCTAGCAACTGATCAGAAAAAGTCGCTTCTCCGTCGGCGCTCTCCGGTTCCTGAATTTTGTCCGCGTCTGAAAGAGCACCGTCATCAAGGGGCTCTAAGTCTTGAATCAAGTCGTCGACGAATCTCTGAGCGTCGTCCGGGTCAGTATTGTTTTTTTTGTCGACCCAGTCGTTGATGGTCGTGCGTTCCATGTCGAGGATTTCATCTAACTGGCGTTTGATGTCTTCCATCACACCGCCCATATCAAACCGTTCCAGGCGCTGTCTGCGTTCCTCTTTTAACTGCCGGAGCATGTCCCGGAGACCCTTGATATAGTTACCGTCAGACGTGTCCATGCCCCGTTGCATTAAATAGCGCATCGCCTGTTGTAGATCGCCAAATTCCATCAGGTCCTCTGACATCGCTCTGAGAATGTCATCGGCATGGATTTCTACTTTCTGGGAGCCGTCCCAGGATGAGTATCGGGTGAATCGATTGGACTTCTGGCTCATGGTGTTAGCTCGAGTAGGTCGATCGTCCGCCGACGCGGTCCTTGTTTAGCAATTGATTGATATGCAGCCCTTCCAAAATGAACTCGACCGCAGATGCCCGATTGGCGCTTCTGCCATTAGGGACTAGGCGGTCGACCGCTGCGTCCAGGCCGTCTATACGCTTAATGATATCCTCGTACTCTTGAGACGCTAGTGAGTCACCGGTTGTCACGTGAATGCCTTCAGAAAACTCGACGGCCAGGCTGTCCATATCCATGTTTTCGGTGAAGCGATCAAAGACCGCTTTTACCGCATCGGCGAACAACCGTTCCATAATCTTTTCCTCCCGCCCTTCCTCCATCGCCTCGAACTCAACCTTGCCCTGCAGGGAAGGCATGATGAAGGGTAGATCAGATATGCGCGGTACGACATCTAGTTCCTCAACGCTAATCGCGCGTCTAAGCGCATTGGCTAGCAATGCCTCATAGTTTGAAAGCGATGCGCGAACTGAAACACCAGAGCGTTGGTTTATGTCAGGCGAACGACGTGCCTGCTGTGTGATTTCGGCGATGATCTGTGTCATGAATCCAGGGACATCTTCTCTGTATTCCCCGAGGTCAAGCTTGCGCGCTTCCTGCTCCATGATCGTAATTTCTTCCAGAATGTTTTCGGGGTAGTGGGTTCTGATCTGCGACCCATAACGATCTTTTAGCGGTGTGATAATTCTGCCGCGATTGGTGTAATCCTCAGGGTTTGCCGTCGCCACGATCAATATATCAAGATCCAGCCTGATCTTATGGCCACGAATCTGGACGTCTCTTTCTTCTAAGACATTCAGCAAACCAACCTGAATTCGTTCTGCGAGATCAGGCAGTTCATTGATCGCAAAGATACCGCGGTTCGTGTGGGGTATTAAGCCAAAGTGCAGTGCCTCCTCATCAGATAAGTAGCGACCCTCTGCAATCTTAATCGGGTCTACTTCACCAATCAGGTCGGCGATGGTTATATCTGGGGTTGCGAGTTTCTCACCGTAGCGGGACTCGCGATGAATCCATTTGATTTCTGCCGAGTCACCCTCATGGTTAACAATTTTTTTCCCCTGAGCGCTGATTGGCGCAAAAGGGTTTTCGGGAATTTCGGCATTTGCCAGTACAGGCACCCATTCATCCAAAAGGCTTGTAAGGCTTCTTATGATGCGGGATTTTGCCTGGCCTCGCTCACCCAGAAGAATAATGTCTTGTCCGGAAAGTATCGCATTTTCCAATTGTGGGATGACGGTATCCTGATACCCAATGATGTTGGGGAATGTTTCTTCCTTGGCCTGAAGTTTTGCTATCAGGTTGTGGCGCATTTCTTCCCTGACGGGTCGTACCTGATAGTTTGTGGCTTTAAGCTCGCCGAGGGTTTTCGCTTGTGTCACAAGGACCTCCATTTCTTTCTGAGCGTTGACTCATCTAACCAGTTTGGTCGCAATAAATGCAAGTACATGCCGCAGATGCCATAATCTCAAAGGTGTCATTCGAATTTCGTCCTT
>JBLIIB010000247.1:0-6711 GCA_047634795.1 Candidatus Azotimanducaceae bacterium
GCGAGCATTCACCGGGGTCCAGTTTCGTGCTGCGATTGTGTCGGAGTCATTGGTTGGTATCAAAATTTGGAGCGGGTAGCGAGGCTCGAACTCGCGACCTCAACCTTGGCAAGGTTGCGCTCTACCAGCTGAGCTATACCCGCTTAAAGATCCATCCTGTGTCTGGGCGACTGGTGGTTGCCCGGGATGGTTAACATCAATACTAAAACCATCTCCCGTGAGATGGTAGCCATTGTGGCGTCCCCTAGGGGAGTCGAACCCCTGTTGCCTGGATGAAAACCAGGTGTCCTAGGCCTCTAGACGAAGGGGACACTGCAATGCAAGGCGCGATTCTAGGGAGCTACCGCGCGTTCGTCAAGTTTGATCCGCGCTTTATTTAAAAGATCGTGTTTATTGGGCTAAATGAAGTTGCTCACAGGTTTCCCTGCGGCCTAAATCGGTGATTTTTTTGCATATATTCGACATACCCGGTCGATGGCTCGTGAGTTTTCGATCAGCAGCGAGGGCTTTTTCCATGCGGGGGTGTTGGCAAAGTGCCTCGTTTGGCACCCGAAGGCAGTATTCGCTTAGTGATTCGTCTGGATTGAAGGACGGGAATAGCGGTTGTGAGGCAGAGTTGTCCCTGACCAACGGCATTGTTTGAGCTGAGTCCGGCAGATCTCCATCAATGGGTTGGGGTGTTTTGTCGATGGGTTCCGTCTCTATTTCTGAAGGTGAGGCTGACAGTTTCAGGCCTTTCGGACCCGCGTCCTATTGAGTTTCTGCCATGTTTTGTTTTGTCGAGATTGGCGTCACAGCGGGCGCCGAAAGGCGAATACGCCAGGCAGGGGTCTCGCCAAGCCCCTCACGGTCAATCTCGGTGGCATCGGTAATAAGCCGGAAAACCGTTAAGTTATGGTCGAAACGGATTTCCACGTCAATATCCTAAACTTCACTGAGACGCGCTTGTTCTGAATCCGCATTGTCTGCCTTTGAGTAGCTCCCGAGCACCCAGAACGGGGCGGTGTCTTCAGCTATCGCGCTGATAGCCATCACGACGGTGCTGGTGAATAGAAGTATCTGATGCTCAAGTTTGAGACGGACAGGGCACATGCCTGTGTGGAAGCTTCAGGGAAAGCTCTGATTAATCTCTATTTGTTTGGAAACGCCCGTTTGATTGCTGCGTTTCCTGCCTTGTTCTGGACTGCGCGTGGGCACCCACGCGGCCCGATATTAAACCCCTATTAATCAGCGATTCTCTAGAAAAGGATGACTGAACGAATCGACTTGCCTTCGTGCATATAGTCGAAAGCAGTGTTGATATCCTCAAGGCCCATGGTGAATGTGATGAATTCATCGAGCTTAATGTCTCCGGAAAGATACTGATCTACCATACCCGGTAACTGTGTTCTGCCTTTCACACCGCCGAACGCGGTGCCACGCCAGACCCGCCCGGTGACCAATTGAAACGGGCGTGTACTGATTTCCTGACCTGAGCCCGCAACGCCGATAATGACAGACTCACCCCAGCCCTTGTGGCAGCATTCGAGCGCTGCTCGCATGAGGTCGACGTTGCCGACGCATTCAAACGAGTAGTCCACGCCGCCATCGGTGATGTCGACAATAACCTCCTGAATAGGGGCGTCGTAGTCCTTTGGATTGATGCAGTCGGTGGCACCCAGGAGTTTTGCCATCTCGAATTTATCGGGATTGGTGTCGATGGCGATAATCCGACCTGCTTTTGCCATAACCGCGCCCTGTACCGCGCTTAAGCCAATGCCGCCCAAACCGAAGATCGCGACGGTGTCGCCCGGTTCAACTTTCGCGGTGTTGAGGACGGCGCCAATACCCGTGGTCACGCCACAACCCAGCAGGCAGACTTTGTCCAGTGGTGCTTCCTTGTTGATCTTGGCCAGTGAGACTTCAGCAACCACTGAATATTCAGAAAAAGTGGATGTCCCCATATAGTGAAAGACTTCTTTGCCATTGCAGGTAAAGCGAGTGGTGCCATCAGGCATTAGGCCGCGACCTTGGGTTTCTCGTACTGCAGAGCAAAGGTTGGTCTTGCCGGACAGGCAGAATTTGCACTGGCGACACTCCGCTGTGTACAGCGGGATCACGTGATCTCCCGGTGCAACAGACGTTACGCCAGGGCCTACTTCTTCTACGATGCCACCACCTTCATGGCCGAGGATAGCGGGGAAAATCCCTTCGGGATCGTCGCCCGAAAGCGTGAACGCATCGGTATGACAAACACCCGTGGCTACCATCCTGACCAGAACTTCGCCAGCCTTTGGGCTGGCCACTTCGACCTCTTCAATTTGTAATGGTTTGCCTGCTTCCCAGGCGACGGCGGCTTTGGATTTCATATTTACCTCTGCTCAAGCTTTTTGTTGTGAATACTGTGTAGTAAATACACTGTTGTGAACACCGTTTCAGAAATGTAGCGCAGATGATTGACGGATAAAAGCGGGGCCGTGGCGTTTAACCACGGTTCACCAGTTGGTGGTTACGCCAAAAAAAAGTGAACGGGGCGTGCCCACAAAATATCGGTCAGAGCCAAAGGCGAAGTCCGCGCGCTCGGCATAGTCTCGGTCCGTGAGGTTCATTACACGGTAGAACATCGTCACGTTGCTGGAGAATTGCCATTGACCTCTCAGGTTTAAAAGGTCGTGTCCTTCGTACTCGTTTTCGTTCTCTGCGTCTTCGTAGTATTTACCCACGTGTACCCATTCAAGTGAGATGTCATGTTTGGGATGAAACTGCCATTTGAGTGAGGCGGCACCGAGTGTGCCTGGCGCGGTATCAACCCGGTTGCCCTTAATCGAAATGTTGGTCAATGCGGGATTGTTCTCATACGTATGTTTTGCGCGGGTCAGGTTCAGTGTAAGACTGATTTCCGGGGTCAGTTCCGCACCAGCGTTGAATTCAACGCCTCGATGACTGGTTTCACCGTTGTCGACATTCTGGCGACTGTTGTCACGGAAGATAAAGTTGTCTTTTTCCATGGCATATAGGGTGAGGCCGTAGCTCAACGATTCGCGACTGCCCCGAAAACCAAGTTCTACGGCATCGAGTGACACCGGGTCGATGTTTGAAACAGACTGGCTATTCTGGAGCCGATAAAGTTCCGTGGCCTGCGGGGCACGAAAGCCTCGGGAAATGGAGCCAAACCACTGCTGGTTTTCGCGCCAGTCATACACAAAGCCGAAATTGGGTGACCACTCTCCAAAATTGTCGCTTCGGTCAGCCGGACGGTTGAACCTGCACCCGCCAAAACCGCAGGGAGTGCCGTCAGCCTGGGTCCGACCGTCAATCATTCGATTGTCATAGTCGTAGTCGGTGTATTGATAGCGAATACTGCCGTTCAGGTTGAGGGCTTCGCTTACCGGGGAAGAGAACGATAGGAACGCGCCGGCGAGTTGCGCCGTCACGTCATAGTCGTAGTGCTGGCCGGCAGGAATGGTCGCCGCTAAAAAGGCGCTTCCCGTGATAGTGTCGGCCTGAAACTCTTTTAGAAACCCGTCGGTAATTTCAAGTTCAAGACCCAGTTGCCACCAACTGTTCTGATGCCACTGCAGCATGACGCCCAGGCTATTGTGGCCATTTTCCTCTACCGCCTGTCCTGGCAGAAAATGCTGAAGGAAGGTCATATCCACACTGCGCAGATAAGGCTTGATGGTGATCTCACCTTGTTCGAGAGTGCGATTGATCTCGGTGACGAGCCGAAAGCTGCGCGCGTCACGATAAGCTTCCGGATTCGGGTTGTCTCGTTTTTGCCCTGCATCCTTGTAGGCATCCCGGCCTCGGATAAATCCCGCTGTCTCCTGATTCAGGTTTGTGTAGGAAAACCTTGTACTAATCCGTGTATTGCCACTCTCGGTATCGTAGCGGAGCAGTAGTTTTTGCTGATCAAAGCCTGACTCATCTTTGTAGCCTCCGTCGGTCGTTGCGGACAAATCTAACCGTAGTGATTCCGTCGACGCCGAGAGCTTCCCTCGATAGTACTGGTTCTGACCTGTTTCCATCGAGAGCTCACGTAAGCCTTCGGATGGTTCCGGGGTGAGTACGTTGATGACACCATGAAGGGCATCTGACCCGTAGATGGATGAACCCGGCCCGCGTATGACTTCAATCCGGGAGGCGAGTTCGCTGGCAGATTCAAACAATTCGTTCACGTTGCAGAACCCCGGTGCGCGTACGGAAATACCGTCCTGGGCCATGACAAAGGCGCCGCAACTCCCAGCGCCGGTAAGAACCGGTGAGCGTATCGCGGTGAGATGTTCCTGGCCGTTACCACGGCTTATCCAGACACCCGGTACGTGGTGGAGCACTTCAGTGATGTGGGTGTGTCGAATGCTGCTGAGTTCTTCTTCGGTAATGACCGATGCGCTGGCGCTGATATCCCTGATGGCCTTAGAGGATTTGGTTGCGGTTACGATGATTTCGTCGAGCTGGGATGGGCCTTTGGCATGAGCCCAGACTGAACAAAGTATGGTCAGAATAAGTAGGAACGGAGCAGTAGTTTTTGATTGGTAAACCATGGAGTACCTGAGACGCACAAAAGGAGTGACTTTATAGAAAAAGCCATTAAGAAAAAAGCATCAAAACCAATCAGATAGCGCATTGTTGGCGACCCGGGTGATCATCGGGTTACGCGACAAAAGATTGACAAATCAAGTGGGTTAAAGTGAACTGTGCCGCACGAAATATCAGTCACGGCACGTTGGGCCAGCTAGATGTCAAAAAATTCAGATAATCAGGTATACGTCACGACATATACGCCTTCACTACTAGACTCGATTCCACGGCAAGCTCAGCGCCAGACCCTTGGAATTGCTGAGGGTGGCCTGCCATTTAAGGGACTCGATATCTGGAATGCCTATGAATTTACCTGGCTGAATGCCAAAGGTAAGCCGGAGGTCGCCGTTGCTCAGTTGCAGGTCCCGGGTAAGTCTTCGCATTTGGTGGAATCCAAATCGATGAAGCTGTATCTGGGCTCATACTCAAATACGCGTTTCTCGCATCGCAACGAGGTGATCAAGACGCTAGAAGCTGACCTCACGCTTGCTGCGCAGGATGCTGTTAGCGTGGCTCTGTTTTCGCCTGAGCAAGTTCAATACGACGGCATGGGTCAATTCACCGGGACGAATCTGGACCAACTCGATGTCGATGTTAGTGAGTATTATTGGAACCCGGAGTTCCTTGAGCTGGAAAGCTCAACCACGGTAAGGGAATCGGTCTATACACACCTGTTCAAATCGCTTTGTCCGATGACCGGTCAGCCAGACTTTGCCAGTATTTTGATTTCATACAATGGCAATAGTATGAGTCATGAAGGCTTGCTTAAATATCTTGTGTCTTACCGCGAACATGCTGAATTCGCGGAGCAGGTCACGGAGCGAATCTTTGTCGACATCATGAACCGCTGTGCACCGGAGCGACTCGCGGTGAGTGCGCGTTTCACCCGTCGAGGCGGAATCGATATTAACGCCCATCGTACCCATGACGAAGACCTGCCACCTGAAGTTAGACTCTGGCGTCAGTAGTTAATCTATAGAGTATTATTCAGTAATCAGAAACCGTAACGCCACCAGGTGTTTTGTGTCCCAGCCTGCCTCAAAGCCAGCAAGAGTATCGCCCCGATCTTTTCGAAACCATCATGGAAAAGTCCTACCTGAGTTTGGCCGTTGAACGAGGTTAAACGAAACGTCTAATAGGTTGGAGCAGGGCAGTCCCGTTCGCCTTCCCACTGAATGGTGAAGGTAAGTTCGCAGGCGGATTCGACAATGGTAACGGGACAGCCGAAAGAGCAATCAACCCCATCAATCACTACCGAAAACCTGGCGGTACTCTCTGACCGTTACTGGTGTACCTTCTATTGAGATGCTACACCAGAAACATTCCACTAATACCGGCAGGGCCAATTTTGGCGGGCATGATCAATAGCTCTCAGGTTGGGTTGATGTTAGCCGCTGAAAGTTCTTGGGTTATGCATCTAGTTCGTTGGAGCGATAAAGACGAATCGGCTTCCATAACCACCAGATTAATGCCGTCATGGCGATGGAAATAAACCCGCCAAGCACCATGGTGTTTCCAGCGCCAATCCAGCCAGCCCATGCGCCCACCCAAATAGTACCGACATTGTTGGCGGTCTGAGCGGCTACAATTAATAGCGCAAATGCGCGTCCCCGCATGCGATCCGGCGTTGTCAGCATAACGGTGGTGGTGCGAACAGCGACGGTGACCGCGTCGGCAGCCCCCAAAAGCGCAATCATGATCAAACCAACCAAGAGACTGTTGGCCATGCCGAATCCAAATAAGATAAAGCCGTAAGCAAAGGATGCATACAGCACCATCATGCCTTTCGCGCGATATCCCACCAGCAGCATGGCAAGGAACGACCCGAGAATAGCGCCAGCGGAATTAGCGGCGCCCAGCATGCCGGTTGCACTTGCACCGCCAGCGAATAAACCCAGAGCTAACACGGGTAAAATTTCTCGATAAAAGGATGCCGTGGTGATCCCCGCATCGAGTAGAAATAGCCCAGGTAGGATCGGGTGTTTCGACACGTACCTGAACCCATCAATCGTCTGTTGTATTTGTGAAACCTTCGGGGTGTCCGCTTCCTCTGCGGCTTTACCTTCGGCCCGAATAAAGAATGGGAGAATTGAGCTGCTCAATGCCACGGCGCCTGCGATGAAAAATACCGTGGTGAGATTGGCGGTGACC
>JBLIIB010000248.1:0-6699 GCA_047634795.1 Candidatus Azotimanducaceae bacterium
CTAATGGCATTGCCGCGACTGGGTTACGTCATGGGGTTAATGTTCATTATTTTCTACATCTACGGCGCTATTGGCAGTTTGATGTTCGAGAAGGTCAATCCTGTGCTTTGGGGCGATATTAGTATCGCGATGCTGACCTTGTTCCGTGTGATGACGTTTGAAGACTGGACGGATGTGATGTACGAGACCATGGTCGTGTATCCATTTTCCTGGGTGTTTTACCTCTCCTTTATTTTTCTGACCGCGTTTGCGTTTCTCAATATGGTGATTGGTATCGTCGTGAACGTTCTTGAAGAACAGCACCAAGAGGAGCTGGACAACGATCCTAATGTTGTGAGAATTGAAGACGTGTATGCCGAGCTAAAATCGCTTCGGATATTGATCGAAGCGCAATCCAGTGAAGGGTCAGCCCCGGATAAAATAAAGGATACGTGAGGGGAAAAACACAATAACCGTGTACTTCTGAGTCGTCGGGTGACAATTTTGCGGCTTGAATCCCAGCATTGTCATCGTCTAGATAAGACGAGGGAGCTAGTTTGGATGTACAAGACATTAAGAAAGCTTCAGGCAGGTCTTAGCACTGCGATTTTTAGTCTGGTGTTCGTTTTCATACTTCAGAATATGGAAACGGTTGAAACGGATATTCTCTTTTTCACGCTTGAGCTACCGAGAACGGTTTTAGTTTTTCTGGTTGGTTTTGTCTGTTTTATCGCCGGGTTGTTGTTTGCCATTAAAAATTTTGATGCTCAAATCGAGTTTGCGGCCGATTCCATATTTTGACTGACCCCCGAATGAGCGCGAGCGAGGGGTCTTGTCCCTATAGCATAAAAGCCAGAAGCGTCGCGGTGCCAAGAAAAGACATAAAGCCTGCGATATCCGTCACCGTCGTTAAACTAATCGATGAGGCGGTCGCCGAGTCCTGACCAACTCTAATCAGCATCATTGGCACAAGAGATTCCGGCGGCAATCATAGACCTAATCATCGCGATGACAATGGCCAGACCAAGTGAACTGTTCCAGATAAAGACACCTAATCCACAGGTGATAGCGAGTGCAACACCGTCAACAATGCCAACTTTCAGCTCTTTGCTTGATACTGCTTTGCATTGAAGGACGCTGATTTCTTTTAATGCGAGGCCTCGCATGATCACTGCAAGTGCTTGTGAATGAGCGTTTCCGGACTGACCGGCGGCGACGGTTAGCAAAATGGCCAACATCGTAAATTGAGCGATTGTGGACTCGAAAAACCCAACGGGGGGGAGGCCGCAAGAAATGCCGTCAACAAATTGATATGTAGCCAGGGCAGGCGTTTTTTTACTGCGAATGTGGAGGTTGAAAGTGCTTTTTGCTTGGCACTACCCCCTACCATTTTTTGAATGTTTGCCTATGCTTGATCTTCCGCTGCCTGAAATAGGAATGTGTAGCGTATGACGCCAATGAGCCTGTCTTCCAAGTCTGGGACAGGTATTGAATCTATCCGCGATTTTTCAAAAATATCAAGCAAATCCTTACGCGGGGGGTGAGGGTAACGCTCCCCTCAACAGGGTGTAGCAATGTCTTGAGCAATACGACGTGTTTCGATAATGCCATATCCGGCATATCCACACGATCGGTCAAAGTATTGTTTTCACCCACCACATAGATTGATCTGGCTCGATGGTGACTCGATTTTTGAAGCTTCTCTAACGCGTTGGATATTGTGTCGGTCGTCTCAAACCTGGATTGAGGCCCGTTTTTTTAGTAGCCCTTAGTAGCCCGCGGTTTCCGTTGAGAAGTCCATAAGCTTGCTCAGTTACTCAGCAGAGTGGTGAATGGTAGGGACAAGGAAATACAACAGGCTTCCGCAGTTAGCGGCTTCTAAGTTCTTTGATCAAATGGTGATTCAAACTGCGGGCCTAACCTCCTATTTTTATAGGGTCACGGGCGGTCATAACAGATGTGTTCCTAGTGTCTTAAGTCTTTGGGTGATTTGTTCCAGAACGGCATCCTCGTTCAAATCTCTAAACTTTTCGGCCTCAAAAAAGGGCTCCGTAGCAGGTAGGAAAGGATTAATGTTTAGTGTGGAATAGGTCTCTAGCAACCATTAATAGCATGGGTTGTTTACAATCTCGGCAGGATATACGCGCGCATGCGGCGATAAATTGCGCTCACCCGTTGGATTCCGACGTCAACGGCTTCCTATCCGTCTATCTTCAACCAATGTTCCTTTTCAAACATGTCGAACCAAAGTTCTTTACGGGGAGTGCATCGTTGTACTTCAATGGATTGAAACGTGAATTTTTCGAACACGTTCTGCACGCAGGGCGATTCATTCCTGCGCCACCAGATTAGTCTTTGTGCATTTTGGCGACTGCTTGACTGCTTGACTGCTTGACTGCTTGACTGCTTCGTTGAGAAGTCACTTGGATGTTGATCTGTGGAACGGTGTTTGTTCCTCGGACTCTTCATTCGTTCTTTTGTGGCAACACGGTTGATCGATGTGAAAATCAGGCAATGGGATAAGGTGTCGCATCTTGTTTGACGGGATACAGAGAGTAAGGTCGTACAGCATGACTGGTTCAGATTGAGTCGCTAAGGCCACAACCACGCCGCGCCGCGTACCCCCGAAGAATCACCATGTTTAGCTTGTATAATCCTGGTGTCCAAATGGTCGCTAAACACCCACTGAGCGAGATGTTCCGGTAGATCGGTGTAGAGACGCTCAATATTAGATAGTCCACCACCGAATACGATATGAGACGGGTCGATGATATTGATTACTGTAGCCAGAGCGATACTGAGTTGGGCGGTATACAGTTCTAGGGCTTGGTTAGCATTGTGATCGTCGTCCCTCGCGAGTTCATCGATCATTTCACCGTTGATGAAAGAGTCCGCGCTCTGATTCTGCGAGCCTTTAAGCTGAGAAATTTCTCGGTAAGTTGAAATCAGTGCTGGGCCTGACAGCCACGTTTCGATGCAATTCTCCGCACCGCAAAAGCAGGAACGCGTCGTTTGCAGATGATGCTCGGATGCTAATTGCAGTGCCGTGTTTGGAAGCGGGTTATGTCCCCATTCCCCGGCGATGCCGTTGATACCTTCGAGCACTTTGCCGTTGATGCAAAGCCCACCGCCAACGCCGGTGCCTAGAATAACGCCGAAGACAATGTGTTCATTGACCGTCTTTTCTTTGGCGACATTTTCTTGAGCCGAATTTTCTTTAGCCGCGGCGCCATCCGACGCCTCTGAAAGCGCGAAACAGTTCGCGTCGTTTGCGAGTCTCACCGGTCGACCAAGCATCGCGTTCAGGTCGGCCAGTAAAGGTTTATTGTTCAGGCAGACGCTATTGGAGTTACGCATCATCGGGGATACGCGCGAAACAGACCCGGGTGTGCCGATGCCCACGGGTAAACCTTGATGCCCGGGAAAAGATTCGACCAGTTTTTTTATCGTGGCGAGGATAGCCTGATAATCTTCCTGCGGCGTTTGCACTCTCTGCCGCACACGAATATCACCGGATGGGTCAAGCAGAATACCCTCTATCTTTGTACCGCCAAGATCTATCCCTATTCGAGGTGAATCAGATGGGTTCAATGTCTTCTCTGCAGTGTCTGCCCGGAAATTCAGGGGAGACTATACCACCGGTGAAAAAGTCGCCGGAAATGTCGCCGCAAATAAAGTCACTGCAAAAACTCATTCTTCATATTGATCTGAAAGAATCTCTAATTCTTCTGGCCGCTCCCCGAGAACAAGAAAAGCCAGGCCGTAGGCAATGAGTACAGATGGAGAGTGAATAACCAGCCCAATGACCGCCACGATCCTCACCCAAAAGCGGGGAACATCGAGGTATTCGGCAACACCGGCACAGACGCCACCCAATTTTTTGTGTTCCTTGTCGAGGAACAGTTCCTGTCCGTCACCAAAAAAATCTTTCATTGCGATATCCTGTATTGACTAATGGTTTCTCTATCGTTGTCCAGCAATAGCTAATGGTAACGAACAAAAAGTCGATCTCTATGTGTTTTTGCACTGGTGCAGGTATCCGCTGAATAGGTTTGGTCCATGTCAGGTCGCACGTGGCTCTCTGCAAGAATGGCAAAGGAGGCGACAAATAGCGTGAGCAGCACCGCTGAAATCCAATTGTAATTCGGTCTAATTCGTTTGATTGCGTGATTCATCATTTCATCCCCCATTTCTTTCATCTCTGATCGGTCTTAACTGTAAGTACGTTTAACCCCGGTGGATTATTACAGCGCTTAAAATTGGTTTTTCTCTTTCGCTGCCAATTGGTGTCTTCTCTGAGTTGTCTTAACCGATTGCTTCTGACAGTGACAATTATCTATACATCTTCCGTGCCAATGTTTTTCTATTTTTTTAAGTCGCTGATTAAAATGAACATATAACGATCACTAATCGAACGGTCGGGGTGCCTCAAAGGCGTTTGGTTTTAGAAATGACGAGAAGGTGGTGAAAATCGCCAATTCTCAAAACTGCGTTTTGTAGCGTGTATACTCTTGGTTCGATGGTTCCTTGGTTTAGGAGAACACATGAACGGTGCGATGAGTTTGTTGAAGACCCTGACGAATAACGGCGTTGACGTTTGTTTCACCAATCCAGGTACATCGGAAATGCATATGGTGGCGGCGATTGGGCAAACCGGCGGCATGCGTGCCATCCTCAGTTTATTTGAAGGCGTCTGTACCGGTGCTGCCGATGGTTACGGACGAATCGCGGGCAAACCTGCCTGTACACTACTTCATCTAGGGCCCGGGTTGTCGAATGGTTCAGCGAACCTTCATAACGCCAGGAAGGCGAATTCTCCCGTGATCAACCTAATAGGCGATCATGCGACCTACCATAAGAAATATGACGCACCGCTCAACTCTGATGTTGAAGGTTTAGCTCATCCTGTGTCGCATTGGGTTCGCACGGTTGCCGACGCGGCTGCCCTTCCCGGCGACGCGGCAGACGCTGTTGTTGCTGCGAACGTGAAGCCGGGTCAAATCGCAACACTCATTGTGCCGGCTGACTGCGCATGGGATGAATCGGTAGAACCTGTTTCGGCACAAACGTTTCGGTCTGCTCCCCGTGCTTTGGAGGACACGATCCGGAAGACTGCAGCCCTGCTAACAAACGGCAAGCCTACGGTCATCTTGATGTCAAACCTGGCGCTGACTGAGGCGTCTCTCAGATTTGCAGATCAGGTGTCGCAAGCATCCGGGGCGAAAGTATTTTGTGATACTTTCACCAGCCGATTACCCCGCGGTGAAGGGCGTTGCAGTGTCGAACGGCTGGCCTATTTTGCAGAGCAGGCGACCGTCCAACTTGAGCATGCCGAACAGTTGATCACCGTGGGGACAAAAGCACCGGTTGCTTTTTTCGCCTATCCCGGAAAAGTTAGCGAGTTTTACCCGGAAGGCTGTGAGATCCACTGTCTCGCAGAAATCTCAGAGGATGCGGAACAAGCGCTTGAAGATCTTGTTGCCGAATTGGGTGCTCAAAACCAGGTTCTTCGAACAAACCCGCTTAAAAAGCCGGGTTTAGCCACGGGTGAGATTAGTCCTTCAAGCGTCGCGCGCGCATTTGCAGAGTTCCTCCCAACGGATGCGGTTGTCGTTGATGAAAGTGCTACCGCCGGTTTTCTTACCTACCCCCTGACAGAAACAGTGGAACCACATGATTGGTTGTCCCTGACGGGCGGCTCGATTGGCTATGGCTTACCGGCGTCGATTGGCGCGGCGGTGGCACGGCCTGAAGCTAAGGTGGTTTGTCTGCATGGCGATGGCGGTGCGATGTATACCATACAGTCCTTGTGGACGATGGCGCGAGAGGACCTTGATATCTGCATCGTCATTTTTGCCAATCGCAAGTATCAAATTTTGCAGATCGAACTTGCGCGCGTCGGCGCGCAGTCCATGAACAAAAAAACGCTGGATATGTTGGACCTCTCAAACCCTGACCTCGACTTTGTAGGCCTTGCGGCTAGCATGGGAGTAACAGCGTATCGGGCTACGAGCGCAGTCGAGTTTAACCAGGCATTTGAGCGGTCCATGAACGAGCGCGGACCACGTCTTATTGAAGCGATACTTGATGTAGACGTTTCGGGCCTGGGCTGATGTTAACGCAAAACGCACGAACATCTTTTGATGCCATTGCTCAAGAAGTGAATGGCGAAACTGTGATTCTGGATCTGAAGAGTGAACAGTACTTCTCACTGGATACGGTGGGGACGCGTGTCTGGCAGTTACTCCAGGAAACGACAAGTCTGCGACAGATTTTCGACCAATTGGTCACAGAATATGAAGTCGAACCAGAGCAGCTAGAAGAAGACTTGGGCGCGTTGATCGATTCGCTCGTTCAAGAAGGACTCATCGCTCTTGAGCAGTAGCCGTTTAGATTCGAATCCGCTTGGGCCGATCGATGTGCTCTTGTTAACCTGGGCGCTTGTGACGTTGCCACTGGTTGGACTCTTGTTAAAGCGAAAAGGGTTTACCCGGACCGAAAAATTTCTTTCTCGATTCGGAAGGCGTTCCCGGCGAGTCGAAAGCCAACCCGTCCGCGTCAAAAGAGTGGCCAGAATGGTCAGCGTTGCCGCTGTTCGTGGACCCTTCAATGCTCAATGTCTCGAGCAGGCAATTTCACTGTGGTGGATGCTGGGATTAATGGGCATTACCAGTACGATGCGGCTAGGGATATATAAACTCGAAGATCACGTCGAAGCCC